>VGXW01000039.1 GCA_016873195.1 Planctomycetota bacterium
TTTTGCTCGAGCGCAAGGTCGGCGAACTGGTCGACGCGGCGCAGCAGACCGTGCACGACCTGAACCGGCCGCTCGGCGCCGTGCGCCTCGTGTTGTCGACGCTGGACAAGGGCTACCTCGGCCCGCTCGGCGAGCCGGTGCAGAAGGCGGTGCAGAACGGGCTCGCGGCGGTGCGGTTGATGGAGCGGCTCGTGCGCGACCTGCTCGAGAGTTCGCGGCTCGACCACGACGGCGTCCGGCTGGAGTTCGCCGACTGCGACCTCGCCGCACTGGTCGCCGACGTGCTGCGCACGCTGCGCTACGAACTCGAGGAACGGCACGCGCGCGTCGAGGTGCAGCCGCTGCCGTGCATCGTCGCCGACGCCTGGGGACTGACGCGCGTGTTCCTGAACCTGCTCGGCAACGCGATCGCCTACGGCCCCGCGGCCGGCGAACCGGTGATCGCGATCTGGGCGGAGGACGCGGGCGCCGAGTGGCGCGTGCACGTGCGCGACAACGGCATCGGCATCCCGGAGCAGGACCGGCCGCGGCTGTTCCGCCGCTTCGAGCGCGGCAGCAACACGGGCGGCATCAGCGGCACCGGCCTCGGGCTGCACATCGTCAAGGAGATCGTGCAGGGCCACGGCGGCTGCGTCTCGTTCGAGTCCGCGGTCGGCAGCGGCACGACCTTCGTGCTGCACCTGCCGAAACAGCCGGTGCAGCCGGCGCACTCGCCGGTCAGCGAGACGGCCGAGCGGGCGGATCTGTAGGCGGGTGCCGCGACGGCGCGGCGACCGCGACGGCCCCGGCGCGCGGGGGCCGCCGGCAGATGGTACCTCCGGAAGGGATCGAACCTTCGACCCGCGGATTAAGAATCCGCTGCTCTGCCAGCTGAGCTACGGAGGCGCGCTGCGAGGGCGAACACGTTTAGCGGCACAGAGGCACCGGTCAAGCTTCCGCAGCGGCGTTTCCACGCCGCCGCGCGCCGCCAGCTTGACCTCCGCGCCGCGCGTCGGCAGACTGTTCGCCCCGATCGGCGCGCTGGCGCCGCGGGCACGGTGGCTGTAGCTCAGTTGGTCAGAGCACAAGGTTGTGGTCCTTGGGGTCGCGGGTTCAACTCCCGTCAGCCACCCCATTCCTGCCGCGCCGGGCTGCAGGCATGCGTCTGCCGGCGCCGCCGGGCCCCTTCAGCGGCGCGGCAGGTTGCGCAGGAAGCGCAGCAGCGCGCCCGCACCGGCGCGTGATCCCGGATGGAACCCCGCGAGCATCGCCGTGCGCGTCGGCGCGTCGGCGCGCCGCAGGTCGGGGCCGAAGGTCGCGGTCGGCAGCCACGGGTCGACGGTGCGCAGCGACTGCAGCACCGACTTCGCGAGCGCGGGGCGCACGTCGGGGCCGACCAGCAGGCAGTCGTGGCCGCCCGTGCCGAAGAACAGCTGGCGCGCGGCGGCGAGGTCGCGCGCGACGTCGACCGCGATGCCCGCCGCGGCGAGCTGGCGCAGCAGTTCCTGCATCGGCGCGGGGTCGCCGAGCAGGGTCAGCACCTCGAGAGCACGGTCGCCGGGAACGGGCACGTGCGGCTCTTCGGCAGGTCGATGCGGCGGAGTCAAGGCCCGGTGCGGCGGCGACCGGGCCGCGGGCGCCGCGGTCGACGCTCCGCGCGGGCAATCCACGCTGGCAGTCGTCCGCCGATGCCAACGGGCGCAGCGCAGCGGCTTCAAGGCGCGCGCAGAACCGGCCGATGGCTGGCTTGCGCACGGCGTTGCCGTCGGGGGAGACGGGAGCCGTGTCGCGCAGGCTGTGCGGGATCAGGGGGCCTGCGCGCGGCGGGCTGCCGGGGTGGGGGCCCCGGTCGCCGGCCGGCGAGCACCGCGGACCGGCCATGGGGGTGGCCGCTGCGGTCGGGCGCCCGCGGTGCCACGCATCACCGCGGGAGTGCCTTCGGCGCCGCTGCGCCCGGTGGGCCGGTGCAGCCTCGACGGAGCGCGCGCGCGCCCGTATCAAGACGCCATGCGCCGGTTCCGCAGCTGCTCCGTGATCCTCGCGCTGCTCGCCGCAGGCTGCGTCGGGCTGGACCGCCCGGCCCCGCCCGCGGGGTTCGCGAACCTGCCGTGGACGGACGCGCCGGCCGACCGCGCGGTGCTGGTCGCGCGGCTCGCGTTCGAACGCGGGGAGCCCCGGCGCGGGCTCGAACTCGCCGAGGCGGTGCTGCGCGAGCAACCGCACCACGTCGACGCGCTGCGGCTGCGGCAGGAGGTGCTGCGCGAACGCGGCCGGCGCGGGCTCCTGTGGGCCGAGTGCGATCCGGCGACGTCGCCGCACGGCGAGGCGCTGGCGCACTACCTGCGCGGCCGCATCGCCGGCACGCCCGGCGGCAAGCTCACCGCGTTCGGGCGGGCGGCCGAACTCGCGCCGGACTCGCTGTGGCCGTGGCTCGGTCTCGCGCACACGCTGCGGCGCGTCGACCCGGACGCGGCGGAGGACCTCTACGGACGGCTCGCGGCGGCGAGCGGCCGGCACCCGCTCGTGCTGGCGGGTCACGCCGCCCTGCTGCAGCAGACCGGGCGCCACGGGGCCGCGCTGGGCGTGCAGTCGGCGATGGCGCGGGATCCCCGCAGCCGCGGCGCGGGCGAACTCGGCCGCGCGCAGTCGCTGCTGGCCCTGGGCCGCGAGGAGGAGGCGTGGACGGCGCTGCTCGCGGCCGTGCGGCTGCGCGGCTTCGATCCGGCCGTGCAGGGACTCGTGCACACGTGGATGCAGTCCGGCGGCGGCGCCGATCGTGCGGCGCAGGTGCTCGACCTGCTGCGCGAGGATCCGGCCCTGTTCGCGGACTTCGCGCGCGGCGACGGGGTCGCCGTGCTCGCCGAACTGCTGCAGCGCCAGGGCCAGGACCAGACGGCGCGGGCCCTGCTGGCGCGGCCCGAGGTGTCGGCAGGCCGGCCCGCGCTGCGGCGGCTGCACCGGCGGCTCCTGCTGTCGGCTGGCGACGTCGCGGGCTTCCTCGCGATCGTGCGCGAGGACGTGCCGCGCGCGATCGTCGACGTGGAACCGAACCAGCTGCGCGCGCGCTGGCTCCGGCTGCTCGACGGACCGTGGTCGGCGCACGATCCGCTGGCGGACGCCGAACGCAGCGTGGCGCTGCTCGAGGCCCTGCTGGCGGCCGGCTTCGTCGCCGAGACGGAGCAGGTGGCCGAGGTCGCGCTGCAGCTCTGGCCCGCGGCCGCGGCGCTGACCGCGCTGCGCGACGAGGCACGCCGGCAGCTCGCGTTCGAGGCGGCGATCCGGCGCCTGCTCTACCGCGGCTACCAGCAGGGGGCGCGGCAGGGCCTGCCGCAGGTGCTCGACGAAGTGCGCCGCGCCGGCCAGCGCATCTTCGGCCGCGACGTCGTCGGCGCGCCGCCGGTCTTCTCCGTGCCGCTCGTCGGCGAACTCGTCGACCCGTTCGGCGGGGACCTCGCGGTGCACATGGACCGCTACAACCGGCACCTCGTGCTCGGCCGGCGCGGCGGCGGTGTCGCCGAGGGCCTGCTGCTGACGCGGCTGTCGGTCGCCGAACTCGCCGCGGACTCCGGCCTGCCGCTGGCCGGCCGCTGCCTCGAGGTCGTGACCACCGACCGCGACGTGCGCTCGCTGTCGGGCGTCGTCGGCGGCGACCTCGCGGGCGTCGCGCTGCTGAACCACTTCCTGATCGACTACGACGCCGTGCGCGAGTGGGCGCGCACGATCGCCGTGCGCCGCCGCATCGCCGCCGAGGACGGCATGGCGCTGCTGCACGACCCGCTGCCGCCGGATCCCGGCATGGACCCGTTCGACGCGTCGTTTCGCCTGTCGGTGCGCTCGCCGGTGCCCGACGCCGGGCTCGCCGAGGCGGTGCTCGGCACGATCCGGCTGCACGAGCGGCAGCACCTCGTCGACTCGTTCCGTTACCTGCCGATCGAACAGAACCTGTGGCGCGGTTTCGCCCTGTGGCTCGAGTTCGGCATGTCGGCCTCGGCGATCCAGGCGGAGATGGAACGGCGCGCGGAACTCGCCGCGCTGGCGCTGTCGCCGCACACCGAACTCGTGCTCGCGCACGTCGCCGACTTCCTCGGCGAGGTCGACGGCGAATCGCCGCACCACCGCGGCTTCGGCGACCTCGCGCGGCAGCTCACCGGGGCCCTGCTGGCCCGCGGCGTGCCCGAGGCCCAGGCGCTGCCGAGCGGCTGGCACCTGCTCGACCCGGCGCTGGTGCGCCGCGCGGCGCAGGGCCTGCTCGACGAACTGCCGTGACGAGCCGGTGCCCTGCCGGTTGCGCAGCATCCCTGCCGCTCGGGCGAGCCAGGCTGCCCTGCCGGCGCGACACCGGCCCTGCTCGGCCCGGGGAGCAGGCGGCGAAGCTGCGGCGGCAGCGGGGATTCCCGCGCACGGCCGGCCGCGGAACGGTATTCGTATCGGGGTCCGTGCCTGCCCGGCGACGCGGTTCCACCGCGCCGAGGTCGTTGGCCGAAAACCAGCATGGAGGTTGTTCGGATGACCCGTTCGATCGTGCGTTCGCTGTTCGTGTTCGCCGCGCTCGTCGCGAGCCCCGCGCTCGCCCAGGACCCGGCCCCGGCGAAGGGTCCCGACAAGGAGATCGCGGCGAAGATCAAGGTCCTGAAGGACTGCGTGCTCGACAAGAAGTTCGCCCGCGACGAGGAGGGCCGGCAGATCGTCGAGTTCCTGCTGACGAAGGTGCAGGCCGGCGTGGACCCGAAGGACCTGTCCGCGATCGCCAAGGCGCTCGAGGACGTGCTGATGGCGGGCTCGAAGATCCGCCCGCCCGAGAACAAGGTGCTCTACACCGCGGCGGCCACCGCGCTCGGCTACTGCGGCCCGGAGGGCGGCAAGGCGCTGCGCGGCGCCTACGTCAACAAGCGTTTCCCCGAGAAGAAGGACTGGGTGCCGCTGCGCGAGGTGTTCCTGCGCGGCGTCGGCCGCACCAAGGACGAGACGCTCGTGAAGTTCCTGCTCGACGAGGCGCTGCGCAGCCCCGAGGCGGCGCTGCAGGCCGCGGCGGGCGATGCGCTCGGGAACTTCGAGGACGCCAAGGAGGCCCTGCGCAAGGAGGTCGTCGACGGCCTGATCAAGAAGTGGGGCGAACTCGAGGAGAAGGCCTCGCAGATGGGCTCGGCGAACATCGAGGCGCAGAACGCGCAGGACCGGCTCGCCGCGATCACCGACAAGTGGAACACGACGCTGGCGCGGCTCACGCGGCAGAACCACCACAAGTTCCTCGACTGGCAGAACTGGCACAACAAGAACAAGAACCTGCCCTGGCAGTGAGCCGCCGCTCTGGCGGTGCGGAAGAACGCCGCGCCTGCCCCGTCCATCGCCCGCCATGCGTCCAGGCTTCGCCGCGATCGGCTGTGTGCTGCTCGGTGCAGCCGTGGCGTGGCTCGTGTTCGAGACCCGGCACCTGGCCGAACTGACCGGGGTCGCCGAGGCAGACGCGCGGCAGGCGCACGCGGCGGCGCGGGAACTGCGCCAGCAGTTCGCCGCGGCGGCGGCGGCGCGCGATGCGTCGGCGGCGCAGGCGACGCGGCTCGAGGCCGAGGTCGCGACGACCGCGGCACAGCTGTCGGCGATGGCCGACACGGTGCGGCAGCGCGCCGAGCACGAGGCGGCGAGGGCCGCCGCCGCAGAGGAGGCCGAGGCCAGGGCCCTGCAGCCGATGCCCGAGGGCGTGCGTTCCTGCCTCACGGCCCTGCACGAGTGCTTGCGCGCGGAGGGCTACTCGCGCGAGCGGTTCCTGTCGGCGCGTGCGCTCGACGGCGACGGGCTGCACGGGGTCGAGCTGCTGGTCGTGCAGCAGGACGGTTTCGGCGTCGACTTCGTGCGCGCGGGCCGCATGGTCGCCGGACTCGACCGGTCGAGCGCGCGCCTCGTGCTGCGGTTCTTCGACGGCTACCGCACGGTGGGCGGCGAACGCGTGGCGCTGCCGGCCGAGGGCCATCCGCTCGTGTTCGCGCCGATCGACGGCCGCCTGTTCGAGGCGCGCCTGCCGGTGCTGCTGCGCGTCGAGGGCGCCTACCCGGAGCCTGACGCAGGGCGCGCGCGTCCGGCGACCGACCTCGACCCGATCACGCGGCTGCAGTGGCTCGACCGGTTCGACCGCCTGCTGGCCCGGGCCGGCACGGCGGAGGTACTGCGCGTGAACCGCTGCCGCGGCCTCGCCGACGGCTGCTTCCTCGACGTGCAGGTGCTCGGCACCGACGGCAAGCACCGCCTGCTGCTGGGCGCCGACTGCGCGCGGCTCTGCGTCGAGGTCGACCGCGCGGCGGGGGTCGTGTCGCTGTGGCTGCGCGACGGCATCTTGCGCCGCGGGGGCGTCGAGTCGACCATCACGGCCGAGGGCTACCGCATGCTGCTACCCGAGGTGACGCCGCAACAGGCGACCGAGATCATGCTCGGCATGGTGGTGACGAAGTGACCGCCGGGCCGTGCGGCGGCTTCGTCGCGTTCGCGCGGCTCTGGGCGCCGCGCGTCGAGCAGGCGCTGCAGGAACTGCTGCCGCCGGCGACGGTGCCGCCGGCCCGGCTGCACGAGGCGATGCGCTACGCGCTGTTCCCGGGCGGCAAGCGGCTGCGACCGATGTTGGCCCTGCTCGGTGCGGGCGCCACGGGCGGCGACCCCGCGGCGGTGCTGCGCGCGGCGGCGTCGCTCGAGGTGCTGCACACCTACAGCCTCGTGCACGACGACCTGCCGTGCATGGACGACGACGACCTGCGGCGCGGGCGGCCGACCTGCCACAAGGTCCACGGCGAGGCGCTGGCGCTGCTGGCGGGCGACGGCCTGCTGACGCTCGCGTTCGAGGGGGTGGCCGGTGCCGGCGGCGCGGCGGTCGCCGAACTGGCCCGCGCGGCGGGCAGCCTCGGCATGGTCGGCGGGCAGGTCGAGGACCTCGCCGCCGAAGGCGACGCCGGCCACCACACGCTCGAGCGCGTGCAGTGGATCCACGACCACAAGACCGGGGCCTTGATCACGGCGTCGCTGCTGGTCGGCGCGCACGCCGCAGCGCCGGCCGGCAGGCCCGTTCCCGCCGCGGTGCTCGACCCGCTGCGGGCCTACGGCGACCGGCTCGGGCGAGCGTTCCAGATCGCCGACGACTGCCTCGACCTGACCGGCAGCGCCGCGGAACTGGGCAAGAATCCGCTCGCCGACGTGGCGCTGGGGAAACTGACCTGGCCGGCGCTGGTCGGGCTGCCACAGAGCCTTGCCACGGCCCGCGGGCTCGCGGCGGAGGCCGCGGAACTCGCGCCGCGCGTGGTCGCCGCGGCGGCCGCCTGGCGCGGCATCGACGGCGCGCTGCTGGACGGCGCCGGCCGGCTGCTGCAAGATGCCGCGTTCTACGCCGTGGAACGTCGCAACTGAGACCCGCTCGGTGCGGCTGCGGCTCCCCCCGACCCAACCCGTGCCGCCGCGGAGCAGGACTTGGAACAGCCTTCGCCCACCCCTCTCCTCGACCTCGTCGACAGTCCCGACGACCTGAAGAAGATCCCCCGCGAGCAGTTGCCGGCGCTGTGCGCGGAGCTGCGCAAGGTGATCCTGGACACGGTCTCGGTGACCGGCGGCCACCTGGGCTCGGGCATGGGCGTGGTCGAACTGACGGTCGCGCTGCACTACCTGTTCGACTTCGCGCGCGACCGGCTCGTGTGGGACGTCGGCCACCAGTGTTATCCGCACAAGCTGCTGACCGGCCGCAAGGCGCGCTTCCACACGCTGCGGCAGAAGGGCGGGCTCAGCGGCTTCACCAGCAGGTGGGAGTCCCCCTACGACGCCTACCTGATGGGCCACGCCGGCACGGCGGCCTCGGCGGCGCTCGGCATCGCCATGGGCGACCGCATGCGCGGCGAGCAGCGCCACGCGGTCGCGGTGGTCGGCGATGCGGCGATGGGCTGCGGCGTCGCGTTCGAGGCGATGAACCACGCCGGCTCGCTCGACGAGGACCGCCTGCTGGTGGTCCTCAACGACAACCGCTGGTCGATCGCGAAGACGGTCGGCGCGCTGTCGCGGCACCTGAACAAGCTGCGCTCGGGCGCGTTCTACAACCGCGCCAAGGAGGCGATGCACCACCTGATCCAGTCGATCCCGCTGGTGGGCAAGGACCTCGACCAGAAGCTCGGCGACGCGGTCGAGACGGTCAAGCACATGGTCGTGCCGGGGCACATCTTCGAGGAACTCGGCTTCCGCTACTTCGGCCCGGTCGACGGGCACGACGTCAAGGGCCTGCTCGAAGCGCTCGACAGCACGAAGAAACTCGACGGCGTGGTGCTGCTGCACGTGCTGACCGAGAAGGGCAAGGGCGTGCCGGGCAGCGAGGACCGCTACGACCGCGCGCACGCGGCCAGGCCCCAGGCGAAGAAGAAGCCCGAGAAGGTCCCCGTCGAGCCGGCCGTGCTGCAGCCGGCCGTGCCGCTGAGCCGGCCCGGGCGGTCGTGGACCGAGTGGTTCGGCGAAGGCATGCTGCACCTCGCCGAGCGCGATCCCCGCGTCGTCGCGATCACCGCGGCGATGCCGGACGGCACCGGCCTGATGGAGTTCCGCGACCGGTTCCCGGAGCGGTTCGTCGACGCCGGCATCGCCGAGCAGCACGCGGTCGCGCTCGCGTCCGGCATGGCCACGGCCGGCATGCGCCCGTTCTGCGCGATCTACTCGACCTTCCTGCAGCGCGGCTACGACCAGGTGTTCCAGGAGATCGTGCTGCAGAAGGTGCCGGTCGTGTTCGCGCTGGACCGCGGCGGCCTCGTCGGCGAGGACGGCATGACGCACAACGGCCTCTACGACCTCGCGTTCCTGCGCTGTCTGCCCGGCGTCGTGCTGATGGCGCCGAAGGACGGCCCCGAACTGCACGAGATGATGGCGTTCGCGCTGTCGCTCGACGGGCCGAGCGCCATCCGCTACCCGCGCGGCAACGCGCCGAACCACGGCGAACTGCTCGGCTGGCACGGCCGGCGGCAGCCGCTCGAACCGGGCCGCATGGAGATCCTGCGCGAGGGCCAGGACGGCGCCGTGCTCGCCTACGGCGACATGGTGCAGGTCGCGCTCGAGGCGGCGGCGCTGCTCGACAAGCGCGGCGTCCACGTCGAGGTCGTCAACGCGCGCTTCTGCAAGCCGCTCGACGGGCGCGGCATCCTGGCGCTGTGCGACCGCCACGACCGCGTGGTGACCCTCGAGGACCACGCGCGGATCGGCGGCTTCGGCAGCGCGGTGCTCGAGTGCCTGTCCGCCCACGGGCCGGTGCGCGCGCACGTGCAGGTCATGGGCGTGCCCGACGAGCTGATCGAGCACATGAGCCGCCCGCAGACGCTCGACTACTGCGGGCTCACCGCGGAGCACGTGGTCGAACGCTTCCTGGCCGAGCGGCAGGCGCCGCTGTGTCGGTGAGGCGCGGATGTCGGTCCCCGTGCCCAAGGCGATCCTGGTCGTCGGCGACGAGACGAAGGGCGGCAGCCGCGCCGTCGTGCAGCGGCACGCCGCCTGGCTGGCGGCGCGCGGCTGCGCGGTCGAGGTCGTGATCGACCGGGAGTCGTCGCTCGCGGACCGCCGTGCGGACTGCGCCGTGGTGTTCGGCGGCGACGGCTCGCTGCTCGCGGCGGCGCGGCGCATGGGCGAGCGGCAGCTGCCGACGCTCGGCATCAATCGCGGCCGGCTCGGCTTCCTGACCTCGTTCGAGCAGGAGCACACCGAGCGGGCGCTGTCGATGCTGCTCGCGGGCGAACTGCACGAGGAGCAGCGGCAGATGTTCTGGTGCGTGACGCGGACGCCGGACGGCGCGTCGTCCGGGCCCGTGCTGGGCCTCAACGACGTCGTCGTCGGCCGCGACGCGGTCGGCGGCATGATCACCGTGCGCGCGTTCCGCGGCGCGACGGAGCTGGCGACCTACCGGGGCGACGGGCTGATCGCGTCGACGGCGGCCGGGTCGACGGCCTACTCGATGGCGGCGGGCGGACCCGTGCTGGTGCCCGACCTCGACGCGCTGGTGCTGACGCCGCTCGCGTCGCACACGCTGAGCGCGCGGCCGCTCGTGCTGCCGACCGGCCAGGGCATCGACATCGAGGTGATCGAGATCGGCGGCAGCCGGCGCGCGTACTGCCAGATCGACGGCCAGGTGCAGGTGCAGATCCCGGTCGGCGCGCGCGTGCAGATGCGGCCCGCGGCGATGCGGTTCCGCCACCTCGGCCCGGGGCCGACGCACTTCTTCCAGGTGCTGCGCACGAAGTTCGGCTTCGCCGACCTGCCGCGGTCGCGGTCGTAGCCGGTCGCCGCGTTGCGGCGGTGGAACCTCAGCCGAGCTCGAACTGGCGCCGGGCGTCGACGACGTCACGGTTCACCGCGACGATCGCCTCCTCGAGCCGCGCGGCGAGCGGTTCGCCCTTGCCGGCCTGCAGGCGCACCTGCCGCATCATCTGGATCGCCATGCGCAGCGTGCGCACGACGTCGCCGGCGTCGCTGTGCGCGAGCCGTTCGAGGTCGTCGACGCTGCCGCCGCGGCTCCAGCAGTCGACCGCGGCGGCGATGCCCCAGTCGGGTTCCTTGACCGGCGTCGCGATGCCCGCGAGCAGTTCGATCGCGACGAAGCGGCGGATCGCCTCGGTCGCCTGCTGCATCAGCGGGCCGGGCTCGCGGCGGTGGTCGCGCGGTTCGGCGCGGCGGCGCTCCTCGTGGATCAGCGCGGCGAAGGTGGCGGCCAGCTGGTGCAGGTCCATGCGGTCGAGCACCCCGCTCCAGAGCAGTTCGGTGGCCTGGATCTCGTAGCCGTTGATGCGCTGCGCGACCTTGCCGCGCGGCAGCAGGCCCTGCTCGCCGAGGTAGCCGGCGTCGCGCAGGATCTGCACGCGGGTCACCAGCGCCGCGCGCGCCGCGGCGCGCTTCTTCGCGCGCGCGCTCGCCGAGCCCTGCTGCGCCTGGAACGCGGCGAAGCTCCGGTCGTAGGCGGCGAGCAGCCCAGCACTGCCGAGGCGGTCGTAGAGGTTCAGGATGGTCGAGTAGGACAGGTTGAACCGCGACGAGATCGGCTCCACCTTGCCGCTGTGGTAGCGCGCGAGCGGCGCCTCGCGCAGGTCCTCGTCCTCGAGCACCGCGATCACGAGGCCGCTCTGGTCGATGCCCTGCCGGCCCGCGCGGCCCGCCATCTGCAGGTAGTCGCGGCTCTTCATGTAGTCCATCTGCACGCCGTCGAACTTGCGCAGCAGGTCGAACACGGCCGTGCGCGCGGGCATGTTGATGCCGAGCGCGAACGTCTCGGTCGTGAACAGGAGCCGCAGCAGGCCGGACGTGAACAGCCGCTCGACGACCTCCTTGTGGATCGGCAGCATGCCGGCGTGGTGGTAGCCGACCCCCTGCAGCGCGCGCCCGAGGATGCCGCGCAGGCCCGGATCCGCGGCCGGGTCGAGCTCGAAGCGGCGGCAGATGTCGTCGAACAGCTCCTGCAGCCGCGCGCGGTCGGCGCGGTCGAGCAGGCGCCGGTGCATGCTGCGTTCCGCCTTGATCTCGCATTCCTTGCGCGAGAAGCAGAAGTAGAGAGCCGGCAGCAGTTGCCGGAACTGCAGTTCGTCGAGCAGCAGCTGGTAGGGGCGCGGCCCGACCGCGATGCGGCGGCCCTGGGCGCGTTCGCGCTGGTCGCCCCAGCGCGCGCGCTCGCGCTCGCGGCGGCCGGCGCGCGTGCCGTGTCGTTCGTCGCGTCGCTCTGCCCGCTCGTGCAGCGCGATCGCGCGCGCGCGCTGCGCGAGCTGGAACACGCCGGCGTCGGGGTGGTAGAGGCGGTGCGACAGCGGCACCGGGCGCGCGGTGTGTTCGACGGTCTCGAGTTCGTGCCGGCGCACGGACCGGATCCAGGCGCCGAACTCGTGCAGGTTCGCGATCGTCGCCGACAGGCCACGAACCGGACGTGCTCGGGCGCGAAGATCAGGCTCTCCTCCCAGACCGTGCCGCGCTCGACGTCGTCGACGAAGTGGATCTCGTCGAAGATCGCGAAGTCGGTGTCGTGGAAGCGCTGCGGGTCCTCGAACACCGCGTTGCGGAAGATCTCCGTCGTCATGATGACGATCGGCGCGTCGGGATCGAGCGTGAGGTCGCCCGTCATCAGGCCGACGCGCAGGCCGTCGGCCTTGAAGTCGCGGAACTTCTGGTTGCTGAGCGCCTTGATCGGACTCGTGTAGATCGCGCGGCGGCCCGCGCGCACCGCGCGCTCGATCGCGTATTCGGCGACCAACGTCTTGCCGGAGCCGGTCGGCGCCGCGAGCAGCACGTCCTTGCCGGCCTCGATGGCCTCGGCGGCGCGGACCTGGAAGTCGTTCAGCGTGTAGCCCTTGAACTGCATCGACGCGCACCGTCGCGTGTTCCGCGCCCGCGCAGCATCGCACAAGGGCCCCGGTCAGGGAACGGCGCACAGCACGGGCACGGCATGTGGACGGTTGTCCACACGCCCCTGCGGGCCGCGGCGCCTGCCGCGCGACGGTCCAGTTGGAATCGGCCCGGCCGGAGGTATGCTCCGCCGCGCTTCGCATGCCTGCGGAGCGTTTCGCAACCGGTCCATCGCGGCGTCGCCGCGACCTGCGGCGGGGTGGTCTCCCCGCTGCATCCCACCTCGGAGTCAGCCATGGAAACGAAGCCCGAAGTCAACGTCTCGAAGTTCGTCGGCCGCCACCTGTCGCAGATCAAGATCCTGTCCCGCCTGCTCGAGCACGAACTCGAGGCCGCGAAGGGCGGGCGCGAGGTCACCATCGACCGCCACCTCGTCGAGAACGTGCTCGACACGTTGGAGATCTTCGTCGACGACTGCGAGGGCGCGAGCGGCGTCAGCCGCGAGCGCGCCAAGGCCGAGCCCAAGCCCGTGGTGGCGCGGCTGAACTGAGCCCCGCGCCCGGTCCGCCCGCACCTCGCCCGGCCTTCCGCCGTTGGCTGCCCGCCCGACTCCCGCTGATCCGCGCGGCGCCGCGTCGTCGCGGTGGGTTCTGCGTGTTCTCGTCCTCGGCGCGTTCGCGGCCACCCTGTGGCTGTGCGGCCCGCGCGCGGCCACCGTGCTGGCCGCGCGCTTCGAACAGGCCGCGCGGCAGAGCCCGATCGTGTCGCTGGACCGCGTCGGCTTCGCGAGCCGCCCGGCCTGGGTCGACCCGCCGTTGCTGCTGGCGATGGCGCGCGACATCGGCCCCTGGCTCAGCGACGACGTGCCGATCCTCGACGAGGTCGCGACCTGCCGCCTGCGCGACGGGCTGCTGACGGTGCCGTGGGTGCACGGCGTCGAGATCGAACGCGTGTTCCCGGACCGGTTCCGGCTGCGCCTGCAGCTGCGGCGGCCGGTGCTCGCGGTGCGGGCCGGCGACGGCACCCCGCTGTGCCTCGTCGACCAGGACGGTCGCGCCCTGCCGTGGGCCGACACGGTGCTGCCGGCCACCTTGCTGCACCGCGAGGGCGGTGCGGTGACCATGGCGGTGCAGGCCGGCGAGATCGTCGGCGAGGTTCGCGTGCGCGCCGCCGCCGCGATCGCGCGGGAATGGCGCGACGAGGTGGCGCCGCTGGTACCGGGCTGCCCGGAACTGCTCGAGGTCGACGCGACGAACCTGGGCGAGCGTTGGCTGCGCGGCCGCAGCTATCCCGAGATCCGCGTGACGCTGCGGCGCGGCGACGGCGCGGGCGTCGTGTTCGCCTACGACCGGCCCGTCGGCAGCGTCCTGCAGCGCGTGCCCGGGCCGACCAAGGCCAGGGTGCTCGGCCTGATCCTGCAGCGTCACCCGGGCCTGCGCGGCCTCGTCGCCGGCGACCTGCGGCTGCAGAACCGCTGGGCCGACTACCTGCAGCCGCGCGAGCCGGGCGTCGCCGACCCGGATGGGCCGTGGTCCGCACTCGATTCGCCGCGGGCCGGAACGGGACGGTAGGAACGCGCGCGGCCGCGGGCGCCTCCGCGGGTGAAGCCGGCGGCCCGGGCCGGCCGATGGTTGGCCGTGCGCAAGGCGGAGCGGGCCGTGCTGGTCGGGATCGTGGTCGCGGTGGCGATCGCGCTGCGCTGGGGCTTCGCCGCGACCGCGCAGGTGCAGAACCCGCTGCGCGCCGACGCGGGTGAGTACGCGAGCTACGCCAGGAACCTCGTCGAACACGGCGTCTACTCGCTCGGAACGGGGTCGCCGCCGGCCCCCGATTCGTTCCGTTCGCCGGGCTACCCGTGGTTCCTCGCGTGCTGCCGTCTCGTGGGCGGCGAACACTGGCTGGCCTGGGCGTTCGCGCTGCAGGTCGCATGCGGGGGGCTGACGGTGCTCTGCGCGTACCGGCTCGCGCGCACGTTGCTCGGCTTCTGGCCGTCGCTCGCGGCGGCGGCGCTCTGCGCGCTGAGCCCGCACCTCGTCGTCACGAGCGGCTACGCGCTGACCGAGTGCCTGACCACGTTCCTCCTGTCGGCCGGCCTGTGCCTCGCCGGAGCCGTGCGGCACCGCGGGGCCGCCGCGGCGGGGGGCGCGGGCGCCGTGCTCGGTCTCGGTGCGCTCGCGAACGAGGTGTTCGTGTTCGTGCCGATCGCGGTCGCCTGCGCCCTCTGGCGTTCGCTCGGCGCCGCGCGCGCCGGTGCCGTGCTCGCGTGTGGGCTCCTGCCGTGGTGCGGTTGGGCCCTGCGCAACGCGACCACGGACCTCGCGCGCACCGGCGGCCAGCGCGTCGTCGCGTCGGTCAGCCACGGCAGCTACCCGGGCATGGTCCATCGCGATCCGCGCTGGACCGGCTACCCGTACCGTGAGGATCCCGAACAGCCCGCCTTCGGCTCGTCGTGGACGGACCTCGGCCGCGTGCTCGGCGCGCGCGCCGCCGCGTCGCCGTGGCGCTACGCGTCGTGGTACCTGCTCGAGAAGCCGCTGTGGTTGTGGCGCTTCGACTACGTGCAGGGGCGCGGCGTGCTCGTCTACGAGGCCGGCAACGATCCCTACGAACGGCAGGCGGTCGTCGCCGCGACCGGCGCGCTGATGCGCTGGCTGCACCTGCCCGTGATGCTCGGCGCGGCCGCCGCGGCGCTGCTCTGCGCGTTCGGCTGCCGGCGCGCGCCGGGGCTCGCCGGTGCGCTCGGACTCACGGTGGTGGGCGGCACGCTCGCCTACCTGCCGGTGATCCCCGACCCGCGCTACCTGACGCCGGTCCGCCCCTTCCTGTTCGTGCTGGCCGCGGCCGCGGGGACGGTGGCCGTGCGCGCCGCTCAACGGCTGTGCTGGCGCAGCCGCTCGGCGAGTTCGGCGGCCGAGAACGGCGGCCCGAGCGTGCGGTCGCCGGAACCCGAGGCCGCCGAGCAGGCGCCGCCCAGCGCGTAGCCGCAGCCAGCGGGCAGCGCGGCGATCGACTCGGGCAGGTCGCCCCAGCGCAGCAGTTCCGGGCACAGGGGCTGGCGGTTGCCGTCGGCGGCGAACGGCGGACCGAGGTCGTCGGTGACGAGCCGTTCGATGCGGTCGCAGAGGTGGGCCGCCAGCAGCGCGACGACGCCGGCCTCGCCGAGGCCGACGAGGTGCACGGGGGCCGCGCCCGGCAGCGCGGCGCAGACGAGCGCGGTGTCGAGCGCGGCCTGGTAGCCTTCGCCGCGGCCCAGCAGGAGGCCGTTGCGCTGCCACGCGGCGCGGCAGGTCGACCACTCGCCGTACGGGCGCGGATCGACGAGCACGGGCCGGCCGACCGCCGCGAGCCACGCCGGCCGTTCCGCGAGCACGGCGGCGCTGCCCCGCGGATCGACGATCACCGTGTACGGGAGGTCGTCGCGCGCCGCCGCGCCGCACGCGCGCAGCGGCACCGGCACGGAGTCGTCGCCGCGCACGGTGCCGGCGAGCCACCCGCCCGTCGCGCCGGCGCGCCAGTCGACCTCGCGCGCCGGCAGGTCGAACCGCAGGCCGGGGGCCAGGTCACGCCACGCGGGCACGCGCGGGCGCCGCGCCAGGTGCTCGCGCGCCGCGGCCGACGGGTCGAGCCGGGCGTTCGGCCGCGCGCGCAGCAGCGGCGCCAGTTCCGCAGCGGGGAACGGCGCGAACTCGGGCTCCGGCACGGTTGCCCGCGGCGCGCCGCCGGCGGCCGGCCCCTCGAGCGCGTCGTGCAGGAAGCCGTAGACCGCTTCGCGCATCGGCCGGTCGTAGTTGTGCCCTTCGTCGGCGTGCCGCGAGCGGACCTCGGGGCCGTGCAGCGCCGCCCAGTGCGCGCGCAGTTCCGGCAGGCCTTCGCGCGGGAAGTTGCGCGTCCAGTCGCCGGTGACGCTGCCGAACAGCGCGGGCTTGGGCGCGAACACGGCGCACATCTGCGGCACGTCGGTGGCGGCGGCGAGGCGGGGCGGGTGGTTGCACCCGCAGTGGGCGCTCGTGTCGTCGACGATCTCGGCGAAGTAGCAGGCCATCACGATCGGGGCCGCGGCGGCGAGGCGGTCCTCGACGGCCATCAGGTAGTACGTCTGCTGGCCGCCGCCCGAGGCGCCGGTGCAGGCGATCCGCGCCGGATCGACGTCGGGCCGCGCGAGCAGCAGATCGAGCGCGCGCTGGTTGTGCCACGTCATCGCGCCGATCGCGTTCACGCCGCTCGCGACGTGTTCGACGTGCACCGAGTCGACGGCCAGCGCCGTCCAGCCGAACTTCGCGAACGAAGCACAGCGCGCCTGCACGACCGGATGGCGGGCGCCGTCCTGCCAGTGGCCGTGCGGGCACAGCACAGCGGGCCGCGGCCCCGGCGGCGGGGACGCCGGCGTCCACAACCAGCCCGTGGCCCGTTCGCCGGGGAAGCCGACCCAGCTGAGGCGCTGCAGCCGCACCCCGTCGCGCACGAGTTCGCCGTGCACCTGGACGTCGAGCGGGCGCCGGGGCGGCGGCGGCAGCAGGCCGAGGCAGTCCTGGACCCAGCCCCGCGTCCGCTGCCGGGAACGCGCCCGGTCGCCGGTGGCGCCGGCGAGCGCCGGACTGCTTCTCGGCAGCAGCCGTTCACGCAGCGCGCGCAGCGCCGCGGCCCGGTCGGCCGGCGGCACGACGGGCTGCAGCAGCGCGAAGTGCTCGCGGGGCGCGGCCGCGCGCGTGAGTTCGACCTCGTCGAGATCGCCCGCGAACGGCTGGTGCGCGCCGATGTTGTCGCCCAGGCGCAGCACGGCCTCCGGCGAGGCTCCCTCGCCGAGTTCCGCCGCGGCCTGCAGTTCGCCGTCGACGAACAGCAGCGCCAGGTTCGCGGCGGGGTCGTAGGTCGCCTCGATGCGGTGCCAGCGGCCGTCGTCGATCCGGACGCGCGACGACAGGCTCACGCTGCGCCACGACCACGCCTCGAACGCGACGAGCCCCGGCCGGCGGCCGATCACGAGCGAGAGCCCGACGGCATCGCCCGCGCGGGCCATCAACGGCGTGCAGAAGTCGCCGCGGGTCGTGCGCAGCGCGCAGCGCAGCGTGAACGGCTCGCGGGAGGACACCGGGCACGGGCCCACGTCGATCCGGGCCCGCGCGCCGTCGAAGCGCGCCGCGCCACCGGTGATTCCCTCGGCGATCGGCACCGCGCCGTGCCAGCGCGGATCGGAGGCGTCGAGTGCCTCGTGCAGCGAGGTGGCCTGGGCGGACAGCGTGGCGGCGATGCCGGCGGCGAGGACGCTCCGCACGAGGATGCGCATGGCCGGCACCATACCGGGTACGAACTTCGCCTGGAGCGCGGGCGCGTCCGGTAGGCTTCACTGCACGCATGACCATCCACGCCTCGGCGCCCGCTGCAGCCCGCAGCGTCGCCGCGATCCGGCAACTCGTCGGCAACACGCCGCTGCTCGAGATCCTCTACCGCCTCGACGGCCACGAACGCCGGCTCTACGCGAAGTACGAGTCGCTGAACATGACCGGCTCGGTCAAGGACCGCATGGCGTGCCACATCCTCGCCGAGGCCTACGCGCAGGAGCAGCTGCGGCCCGGCGACACGATTGCCGAAGCCAGCAGCGGCAACACCGGCATCGCGTTCGCCGCGCTCGGCGCAGCACTGGGCCACCCGGTGCGCATCTTCATGCCGGACTGGATGAGCCGTGAGCGCGTCGACCTGATCAGGAGCCTCGGCGCCGAGATCGTCCCCGTGTCGGCGGCGCAGGGTGGGTTCGTCGGTTCGGTGCAGCTGGCCCAGAACTTCGCCCGCGATCACGAGGGCGTCTTCCTGCCGCGGCAGTTCGAGAACCAGGCCAACGTGCGCGCCCACGCGAGCGGCACCGGTCCGGAGATCCTGCTGCAGCTCGAGGCGTTCGGCCGGCGGCCCGCGGCGTTCGTGGCCGGAGTCGGCACCGGCGGCACCGTGATGGGCGTCGGCCGGGCGCTGCGTGCGGCGTTCCCGAAGGTCCGCGTGCACCCGCTGGAGCCCAGCAACTCGCCGACGATGAGCACGGGGCACAAGGTCGGCAGACACCGCATCCAGGGGATCTCCGACGAGTTCGTGCCCGCCGTGGTGGACCTCGGCTGGCTCGACGCGGTCGTCGACGTCTGGGACGGCGACGCGATCCTCATGGCCCAGTCGCTCGCGCGCGGCCTCGGGCTCGCGGTCGGCATCAGTTCGGGCGCGAACTTCCTCGGCGCAGCGGGACTCGTCGAGGAACTCGGCGACGGCGGCGCCGTGGTGACGGTCTTCAGCGATTCGAACAAGAAGTACCTGTCGACCGACCTCTGCCGCGAGGAGCCCGTGCGCGACGACTACCTGGCGCCGCGCATCGAACTCGTCGGCTTCCGCACCGTGCGCTGATCCCGCGCCCGGCGCGGCAGGTCGCAGCAGGTCACAGCCCGCAGGCCGAGAACTGGTACATCGGCGTGATCACGACGCCGAGCACCGGGTCCGCCGGACAGAAGGTGCCGGCCTGGTAGAAGAGCGGGCCGGTACCGGGCGGCAGGAACAGAGGCATCGGGTAGCGCACGTTTCCGGCCAGGTCGGCGAAGACGAAGGTGGAGACGAGCGTCGGCGAACCGAACCAGAAGCCGAAGCCGCAGCCGATGCCGTTGATCAGCGGGAACGCCGGGTTGTGGAAGAAGTCGAACGCGATCAGCGCGAGCTGGCCCGCGGGCAGGCCGGTCAGCAGGAAGCCGAAGCGGGCGTTGCCGGCGGTCATCGGGCCGAGCACGCCCTGTCCGAGCGGGAAGTTCGGGCACGGGCAGACGCCCATGACCGGCATCGCCGCAGGATGCGGCTGGAAGGCGAGGCCGGTCGCGTTCGGGCTGCCGCCGGTGATGTAGACAGGCGGCGGCAGCAGCGGGCAGGTCATGTCCATGTAGACCGGTCCGCACACGACGTAGATCGAGCGCGCGTTCCACGGGTTCAGCATGCCGGTCTTGTCGATGGCGACGTCACCGGCGATCCCGGCGCCGATCACGTTCTTGCTCGGGATCATCGGGCCGGCGGGGACCCCGCCGGGGAAGAACGGATAGACGTTGCCCAGTGCGTCGACGGCGAGCAGTTGGTTGGTCAGACCGTCCCACTCGAGGCCCGTGATCGGCGCCAGCAGCCCGAACGGGATCGGGAACAGCGGCACGGCGATCGGCAGGCCTGCGGCCGCAGCCACGCCGAGGACCCGGCCAGGGGCCGAGACGAGGAAGATCGTGGGCACGGCGGCCATCGCCTGCGCGATGGCCATGCCGGTCACTGGACCGCCGATGGCCAGGAGCACGTTGCCGGGGATCGGCGTGACGGGGAACGGGGCCGCGATCGGCGGGAAGGCCGGCGTGGGCGAGCCGGCGATCGCCAGGCCGTTGGTGTAGAGGTGGTAGACGTTGATGCCGTCGAACGTCGAGTCCCCGGGCGGCACCTGGAAATTGGGCGGCGGCCCGAGCGGCGGCATTTCGGGGTACATCAGCACGGGAGGTGAGCCGCCCGGGACCATCAGCGTGGGGGCGGTCACTTCGATGAAGCCGGGCCCCCCGGTGGAGGTCGGGTCGTAGACGGCGAGTCGCTGGGCGAAAGCCTGGCTCGCCGCGAGCGCGGCGCAGAGGCCGCAGAGCAGCAGCGATTGCATGGTGGCACTTGTGGGTCCGAAAGCAGAGTGCCGGATCGTCCGGCGCACTGGGTTCGACTGCGCGGGATCGGGGCAAATGGGCCGTTTGGCCAGGGACTCGTAGGGGCACTACTGCGTAGCCTGGTGATCCAGTTCGGCTACCGGGCGCCGTGCCCGTGCCGAACGGCAACTGGAGCCCGGTAGCGCCCTTCACGCCGGTGGCGCCGAACCTTGTCGCGCACGGCGGTGGCGGTGCGTCGGGTCGATGGCTACCATCCTGTCCGCCTCGAGCCAGCAGGCAGTCGGTGCTTCTCTCGCCCGGGACGGTCAGCCTGGGAGAGGCAGGTGTCTGGCCGTCTCGGGCGCGCTGCATCCATGGACACCCCCGAACTCGGAGTCATCGGCCTCACCTGCAACGTGGTTGGGGTCTTCTTCCTGGCGAACTCGATTCGTTTCCGCGATCAGCGGAAGGCCCTCGAGGACGTCCTGGGGGTGGGAGGGCGCAGCCTGCTGAAGGTCCGGGACACCGCGCTCAACAACATGCAGGTGATCATCGGGTTCCTCTTCCTGACGACCGGGTTCCTGCTGCAGGTGGTTGCCCGCTGGGACCGGCAGTGGACCACCTTGATCTTCTGTGCGGGCATCATCCTGTTCGCCTGCGCCGTCTACGCCATCGGCGCCTACAGTTCGCGGCGGGCGTTCAAGAAGCTGCTGCGCGAGTTCTTCCAGAGCCAGCCCTGGTCGTTCACGGACGACATGGAATTGACCAAGGAGATCGGCGAGGCCCTGGGCGTGCCGCACGGGAAGGACATGACCGTGGAGGCCTACGCCCACCGCGTGCGGCAGGCCCTGGGCGTGCAGCACCAACCCAAGCCGGGCACCCCGGCGGACCGGGCCCGCCGGATCGCGCTGCCCGGCCGTTGAGCCGGCCGTTGCACCGGCCCTGGCCGGCCCGGAATCCGCGGATCCCGGGAATCCACTGCGATTCTGCGTGCGCCGGTTCCACCCTGGCGTGAACCCGATCCTGCGAAGGTGGCGGCGGCCGGTGCGCGTGCTGTTGGCCGGGGTCCTCGATGCCTTGCTGCCACCGGCCTGCCCGGGGTGCGGTGCTGCCAGTGCAGCCGAGCAGCGCGAACCGCTCGCGCTGTGCTCGGGATGCGCGGCGTTGCTGCAGCGTCGCCCGCCCGTGGGCTGTCGCCGCTGTGGCGAGCCGGTGCTCGCTGCCGGCGAGTCGTGCGGCGACGACCACCGCGCCCTGCGTGGGTTGTCGCGCCACGTGGCTCCGTTCCGCTACGCGGGGACGGGCGGGGTGTTGGTGCGCCGGCTGAAGCTCGATGGCGAGGCGGGGGCCGGCAGGTTCCTGGCGCGGGCGATGGCGCTGGCATGGACGCCTTGGGCCGCGGCGGCGGGGCGTCGGGCGCTGTTGGTCCCGGTGCCGCTGCACCGGCAGCGCCGGCGCGAACGTGGCTTCGACCAGGCGGCGTGGTTGGCCGCGAGGATCGGCCGCAAACTCGGCCTCGAGGTGGCCGACGCGGTGCTCGCGCGGCAGCGGAGCACCCTGCCGCAGGGCGATCCGCGGGTGTTGTCGAGGTCGGGGAACGTCGAAGGGGTGTTCGCGGTGGCGAGGCCCGGGTGCGTGGCGGGGCGTCCGGTCGTGCTCGTCGACGACGTGTTCACGTCCGGGGCGACGGCGCGAGCCTGTGCCACCGCGCTGATGGTCGCGGGAGCCGGCGAGGTGGCGGTGCTGACCGCTTGCCGGAGTTGACCTGCGTCGCCTCCGCGCGGGCGGTCGGGTCCGGGCGTGGCGGGGCCGGGGCGGTGGACCGGGGGCGCCGGACCTTCGCCGGAGCCCCGCCGGGGAAGCGTGCGTCCGGCAAGGGCTTGCGGAGGGAATGGGGGTCGGGACGCACGGGGCGTCCTGCGCGACCAGGAAAACTACAGCCGATGCTTGACCGACGTCGATCGGTCGCTACCTTGTGTGGCCCTCGCTCGCGGGACGGTTGTCCCTGGAGCGGGCGATCTTTGACATTCCGGGTGGCCTCGAAAGAAAGCGTGTGAGCGAGTCTGCTGCCGGTCGGGTGCTGCGAGGCATCTGGATCGGGAGCCCC
>VGXW01000040.1 GCA_016873195.1 Planctomycetota bacterium
CGCCCGCGCCGCCTCTGCTGCCCCGCCATGCTGCTGCTGCTCGGCCCGTTCGCACCGGCCCAGGACGAGGGACCGACGCCTGCGTCCCGCGAGTGGATCGGCGGCCTGCCGTTCCTCGAGTGGACGCGCGCCACCGGCGACTGGGGCGGCCTGCGCACGCGCCTCGACGACCTCGGCATCGAGTTCGGCGGCGGCTACACGGCCGACTGGACCGCGCCGTGGACCGGCGGCCTGCGGTCGCGCGACTCGGTCTGCACCCTGTTCGACGTCAACGCCGCGTTCGACCTCGAGGCCCTCGCCGGCCTGCCGCGCACGCTCGCCTTCGTCGACGTCTACTGGATCGAAGGGCGCGGCCCGAGCGGCGACGTCGGCGACTTCCAGGGTGTGTCGAACATTGCGGTCGACAACACGGGCCAGATCGCCGAACTCTGGGTCGAGACCTGGATCGGCGAGCAGTTCCGCGTCAAGGCCGGCAAGGTCGACTTCAACAGCGAGTTCGCTTTCAACGAGCTCGGCGCCGAGTTCGTGAACTCCACCGCCGCGATCACGCCGTGCATCGTCGCCTACCCGACCTACCCGGATCCGGCGACCGCGGTCAACCTGTTCTACGTGCCCGACGGTCGTTTCCAGGCCGGCATCGGCATCTACGACGGGGCAGGCGCGGAGGGCATCTCGACCGGCGGCCGCGGACCCGGCGGCTTCTTCGGCACCGACGGATCCAGCGCCTACTTCCTCGCCGCGGAGGTCGGCTGTGCCTGGCCAGGAGGCGAATCCTGGGGCTCGGGGCGCGCCGCGTTCGGCCTGTGGTACCACACGGCGGACTTCGAGCGATTCGGCGGCGGCACCGACTCGGCCACCGAGGGGTTCTGGCTCACGCTCGAGCAGAACCTCTGGCGCGAGAACCCCGCCGAACCCGGCGACCGCCAGGGGCTCGGCGCCTATGCGGCGTTCGGCCGGGCCCACGACACGATCTCGGCCGTCGGATCGACGTTCACCTGTGGCGTTGCCTGGACCGGAGCCCTCGCGCACCGCGACCACGACGTGTTCGGCGTCGCGATCCACCACGCCGATCTCAGCGACGACCCGGCCGCCGGCACGCCCGACGACGAGACCGTGTTCGAGGTGCTCTACAAGGTCGCCGTGACCCCGGCGATCAGCCTGAAGCCGGACCTGCAGTACGTGCTGAACCCCGGCGGCGGCGGCGCCGACGACTCGCTCGTCGCGCTCTTGCGCCTCGAGGTCCTCTTCTGAGACCCCTGTCGCGCCGGAACCACCACGCCGCCGAGGCGAGGTAGACTGCCCGGTCCCCTCCTGCGAACGAACGCCATGCGCCATCCCCTGCTGCTTGCCGTGCTGTCGCTGACCAGCCTGCTCTGCGCCCAGACCACGGGGCGCCACTTCCACCGCGATTCGCGGCTGCCCGCGACGCCCGCCGCCGTGCGGGTCGTCGAGGCCGCCGCAACGACGGGCACCGTGGCACCGCTGCAGAAGCTGCGCTCGGGCCGCCCCTGGCCGCGCCACCACTTCGGTCGGCTGCCGCAGCAGGCGGCCGGGCCGGCCGTGCAGGTCGCCGACGCGGCGGCGCGGTCCGCCGGCCCACGGCGCGGCTTCTGGCGCCCGCGCGATTGATCGTGCCACAGTGCGTCGCCGCGATGGCGCCAACGCCCGGGCCGCCGCATGATGCACCGCGCGCGGGGGTGGCGGAACGGCAGACGCAGCGGCCTTAAAAGCCGCGGGCCGGCAACGGCCGTGAGGGTTCGAGTCCCTCTCCCCGCACGTTCCGCGCAGCGGCGGCTCGATCCCGCGCGGCGCCGTCAGCGGACCGCCTGCAGCAGTTCCCTGGCGACGCCGAGCACCTCGTCGCGCTGCGGTTTCGTGCCGCCGTAGCGCGCGGCGTCGAGCCGTTCGTGCAGCGTGCGCACGCGGGCCAGCAGGGCCGGCGGCGCACCGCGCTCGGCGCAGCGCCCCAGCACCGCATCGAACCCCGCCGCCGGTCCGCCCCCGGCGCAGGACGCGCAGAACGATGCGAACGCCTCGACGTCGGCGCCGCCCCCGAGCGCCGCCGCCAGCGCCGCGAACGCGCGCTGGCGTCCGTTCCCCCGGGCGCGCCGACGCAACAACACGCAGACCACGATGGCGATCCCCACTCCCGCGGCCGGCAGCAGCCAACGGCCCGCCGGCCATCCCGCCGCACCGGCCACGGCCCGGCGGTCGGCGTCGACCAGCGCCGCCACGCGCGCGGGCAGGATGCCCGCGGCAGGACCCACGGCCAGCGGCACCGGCGCGGTCCACTGCGTCACGTAGCGGCCCGCGCGCGGCGAGAAGAACGCGAACGACACGGGCGGCACCTCGGTCGCACCACCGCGCACCGCGAGCACGTCGAACGCGAACAGCCGCGCCGCCGGCGCGCGCCGCTCGACGAGCCCCTGCACGACGAACCCAGGCAGTTCGGGCCACGCCATCGCCGGCAGGCCGGCCAGGTCGCCATCGCCCTCGATCGCGACCTCCAGCGTGAACGACCCGCCCAGTGGCACGGCGGCGACCGGCGCCGCCGCCCGCACCGTGAACTCGCCGACCGCGCCGTCGAACCGCTCGGGCCGCCCCGCGGCGGGCAGCTCGCGGACCTCGAACCTCGCGGCGGCGCAAGACACCGAAGCTTCCTGCCGGTCTGACGGCTCGCGCCCACGCAGCAGGTGCTCCTGGAACCGCGTCGCGAACGCGTAGTGCAGCGCGACCGGCTCGACCTCCTGTGCGCCGGCGAGGCGCGGGATCCAGTGGCAGCGCAGCTCCAGCAGTTCCCAGGTCCGGCCGTCGCGCTGCCGGCTTCCGGCGGCGTGCCAGCGCACGGCGCGGCCGCCGACCACGACGCGCGGACCATCGGCCGGCCCCTCCCGCAGCACCACGTCGCGCCCGGCCGACGGCTCGAGCCACGGCACCACGACCTGGAACGGCCGGTCGAGCCGCTGCTGGAACAGCGGGATGCCTTGCGCGGCGAAGAACCCCGCATCGGTGCCGACCCGCAGCACGATCTCGATCCGCTGCTGCACGTAGACCGGCCCGCCCGGCAGCTCGACCTCGACGAACGCGGGCGGTGCGACCTGCGCGCGCAGCGCGGCGAGCAGCACGGCCGCGGCCAGCGATGCCGGGAACGCCGTCACCAGTCCCGCTCCCCGGCGGAGGCAGCGGCGCGCTGCTGCGCCTGCCGCACGAGCCGCTTCTCGCGTTCGCGCTGTTGCAGCCGGTCCAGCAGCCGCGCCAGCTCCTGCGCGGGCAGTGCCGCGGCCGTGAGTTCCGGGTCCACCTGCTGCGGCTCCGGATCCGACTCGGTCTTCGGCCGCGCCTCGGGCGCCGGCTCCTTCCGGCTCTGCGGCCGATCGCGTTCGGCGGCCGCGCGGTCCTGTTGCAGCTGCCGGCGCTTGTGCGCGGCGCGCTCCGCGTTGCGCACCGCTTCCGGCCAGCCGTCCCGCGCCCGATCCGCGGCCAGCCACTGCCCGATCGCCTGGTCCACGGCCTGCAGTGCCGCGTCGAACGCGCCCGGTTCCGGGTCCTGCAGCTTCGCCGCCGCTTCGGCGCGTTCGGCGCGCTGGAAGGCCGCGAGGCCCAGCAGGAACGCGCCGTCGGCCCGATCGCGCGCGTCCGCCAGCGCCGCGAGTTCGCGCGCCGCGCCCTCGGCCTCCGCGGTGCGCTGCAGCCGCAGCGCGGCGAGCGAGAACCCGACGAGCAGTTCCGCGCCGGGCGCCGTGCCGCTCGAGCCGCGCAGCGCGCCGAACCCCGCGAACGCTTCCGCGTGGCGGCCGGCACGGTAGTGCGCCACCGCCGCGGCGAACGGATCCCCGGACGATGCCGGCGGTCCCTGCGTCGCCGCCAGGGCCAGCAGCGGCAGCAGCACGGGCAGCCGCCGCGCCCTCATCGCCCACCTCGGCGCCGTTCGGGCAACAGGCAGGCCAGCAGCCAGAGCAGCACGGCCGCCAGCAAGGGCCACTGGAACCGGTGCGCGGGCACGTGGCGCGGGTCCGCCAGTGCGGCCGCACGCGCCCGCGGCAGCAAGGCCGCCTCGTGCAGTGCGGCGATCGCCCCGTCCGTCCAGGCCCCGCCGCGTCCGCCGCCGGCCGCGGCGATCTCCCGCAGCGCCGCTGCGTCGAGCGCCGTGACGACCTCCTGGCCGTCGCCGTCGCGCAGGAAGACCTCGCCGTCCGCGGTGTCGACGACGATCTTGCTGCCGGTCGCGGCACCAAAACCGAGGCAGTGCACCACCGCCCCCGCCGCGCGCGCCCGTTCCGCCGCCGCGCGACCGCCGCCCGCGAAGTCCTCGCCGTCCCCCAGGACCAGGATGCTGCCGGCCCGGCTGCCGGCGCGCCGCAGCGCCGCGACGGCGAGGTCGAGCGCCGCGCCGAGGTCGCTGCCGCCCCGCGCGACCGCCCCGGGCTCCAGCACCGCCGCGATCGCCGCGACGGACTCCACGTCGGCCGACAGCGGTGCCGCGAGCTGCGCCGAACCGGCGTAGGCGACGAGGCCGAGCCGCGCCCCGCGCGCGGTTGCCGCGAGTTCGCGCACTGCCTGCTGTGCGGCCTGCAGCCGCGTCGGCGCAGCGTCGCGCGCGAGCATCGAGCGCGAGACGTCGAGGCACACGACCACGTCGGGTCCGGGCGGCTCGCCCGGCGCGTCGCCCCACACCGGACGCAGCAGCGCCGTCCCGGCCAGCAGCACCGCCAGCGCGACACAGGTGCGGCGCGCGCGCCGGAACACCTCGCGCCCGAGCAGTTCGGTCTCCCGGCGGCCCCAGGTCCGCGCGCTGCGCCTGGCGCGCGCCCGCGCCGCGGCGAGCCCCGCGGCCAGCAGCAGCGGCAGCAGCAGCACGGCGGGCCAGAACGCCGGCACGAGGAAGTCCGGGGCGGTCACGGCAGCACCTCGAGCCAGCGGCCGCGGCACCAGTGCGCGAGCGCCGCCAGCAGCACGGCGAGCGCCGCGGGCAGGGCGAACCACTCGACGACCAGCACGCGCGGTTCGGCGAACGCCACCTTCTCGAGCGCGTCGATCTCGCGGTAGACCTGCTGCAGCGCCGTGCCGTCCCGCGCCGCGAAGAACCGGCCGCCGGTGGTCGCGGCCAGCTGCCGCACCGCGGTCGTGTCGAGCGGCACGAACCGCCCGTCCTTGCGGGTGCCCTGGCCGACCACGACCGAATGCACGCGCACACCCAGGCGCGCGCACAGCTGCGCCGCGTGCAGCGGCGCGATCTCCTGCGGGGTCTGCTGCGTGGCGACGTTCTCCTCGCCGTCGGTCAGCACCACGACCACCTTGCCCCTGGCCGGCGACCGCGCGAGCACCGTCGCGGCCAGCGCGACCGCGGCGCCGATCGCCGTGGCGTCCTCCGGACTGTCCGCGGCGACCAGCCGGATCTGCTGCAGCAGCAGGGCCGCGGCCTCGTGGTCGAGCGTCGGCGGACAGACGAGGTCCGCGTAGCGCGCGAAGCGCACGCAGCCGACCCGGTCGTCGCGGCGCCGCCGCACGAACTCGGCCGCGGCGGCGGCCGCGAGGTCGTGCCGCGACCGGCCGCCGCCGAGATCGTCCGCCGCCATCGACGAACTCGCGTCCACGCACAGCAGCACGTCGATGCCCTCGCGCTCGGGCGGCAGCGGCAGCCGTTCCACCGGCCGGGCCAGCGCGGCGGCGGCGCAGGCGAGTACCAGCGCCTCGAGCAGCAGCGGCAGCCGGCACCAGCGCTGCCGCCAGGTGCGCGGCAACCCGCCCGCCCCGGCATCGTCGAGCAGCGCGGCCGCGGCGAACGGCACCCGCGGCCGCTGCCGGGCGCGCCAGAGCCAGAACAGCGGTGCCAGCGCGGCCAGCGCGAGCCACGCGGGGTCGCGCAGGGACAGCCCGAACTCGGCGGCTGCGAGGGTCACGGCGCCGCCTCCGTGCCGGGTTCGCCGCCGGCGTTCGCGAATGCCACCGCCGCTCCGTGCGCCGCCGCGTGCGCCGTCCCGTCCGGCCGCATCGCGCCGAACTTCACGCGGTCGCACGCCTGCAGGCAGCCCGCCAGCTCGTCCCGGCCGAGCGGCACGTCGTGCACCAGCTCCTCGCTGGTGCGCACCTCGGCGCGCAGACAGAAGCGGCGCGCCGCGTGGTCGCGCACGATCGCCGCGAGCGCCAGGTAGAACGCGTCGATCGCCGCGGGCTCTGCTGAAGGCAGCTCCAGCGCCGCCAACGCCGCGAGCGTCGCGTCGCGCGCGGGCGGCGCCATGGGGGCGGCCGCCGCCGCACCAGGAGTCCGGCGCCGGAAGCCGAGCCCCACCGCCGCGCCCGCCGCGAGCGCAACGCCGAGCCACCACGGCCAGCGCGCCGGGCGCCGCGGCTCGCGCAGCTCCACCGCCCACTCCACGGCGCCGGGCGGCGACGGCAGCGCCGACGCGACCCGCACTTCGGGAGGCTCGACCGTGCGCACCTCCATCGACCCGTCCGGCCCACGCCAGCGCACCAGCAACGGTGGCAGGTCGACCGTGCCGATGCCGACCGCGCGCACCGCGTAGCGCCGCACCTCGCGGAAGCCGCCGCCGGGCAGCGGTTCGACCGCCGCCGCGAGCAGTTCACCGCACAGCGGCGCGAACAGGGCATCGTCGAACGGCTCCGGTGTCCAGCCCGCCGGCCACTGCCGCGTGACGGTGATCGGCAGCGCGGCGCCGAACCCGGCCGGGCGCAACGTGGCGCCCGGTTCCAGGCCGGCGTGGAACTGCCCGCGCACCGAGGCCGCCAGCAGCACCAGCAGCAGCCCGGCCTCCGCGGCCCTCACCGCTTCGCCTCCCGCAGCTCCCGCCGCCGGAAGAACCGCAGGATCGGCTGCGCGATCGCGCCGAGGTCGGGTTCGTCCGGGATCTCGATCTCGATGCTGTCGATGCCGGCGCGCCCGAGCGCCGCGTCGAGCGCAGCCCGCTGCGCGGCGACCCGCGCCGCGAACGCCGCCCGCACCCTCTCGGCCGCGAAGTCGACGAGCGAGCGCCGGCCGGTCTCCGGGTCGACGGTGCGCAGCAGCGCGCGCGGCGGCGCGCGGTACTCGCGCGGCGACAGCCGCACGGCCACGAGGTCGTGGCGGCGCGCGCACAGCGCGAGGTCCCGTTCCTGGCCGGCCGGCACGAAGTCCGACAGCAGGAACACCACGGTGCGGCGCCGGAGCCGCCGCGACGCCCCGGCGGCCAGCGCGCCGACGCCGGAGCCCGGACCACGCCCGCGCAGGACCAGGGCGTCGCGGACCACGCGCAGCACGTGCGTGGCCCCCTTGCGCGGCGGCACGAATCGCTCGACCGCCCCGCTGCCCGCGATCAGGCCGACGCGGTCGTTGTTGGCGATCGCGGCGAGCCCCAGCAGCGCGCAGAACCGCGCCGCGGCCTGCCGCAGCGACCAGGCGCCGAAGCCCGCGGCCATCGACGCCGACAGGTCGAGCGCGAACAGCACGGTCAGTTCGCGTTCCTCGACGAAGCGCTTGACGAACGGCCGGCCCAGGCGCGCCGTGACGTTCCAGTCGACGATGCGCGGATCGTCGCCCTCGACGTACTCCCGCACCTCGGCGAACTCGACGCCGGCACCGCGGAACGTCGAGCGGTAGCCGCCCGCCAGCACGTCGGTGACGAGTCGGCTCGACTGCACCTCGATGTGGCGGACCTCCGCGAGCAGCGCCGCGAGGCTCTGCGGCTCGGCCGGGTACTCGTCGAGGTGCGGCGCGCGCGTGCGGAAGATCATCGGCCCGCGCAGAGCCTAGCGTCCGGTCCGCCCGATGCCCAAGGGGCGCCCGTGCAACATCCCGGTCGCGGCGCCTGGACTGCGCTCCGGCCCCGCCGTCTGCCGATGAGGACGGTGTCCTGCCGCGCCGACTGCCGTCGGTTCGGCCGGACCGAGGTGACGATGACCAAGATCCTGCTCGCCGACCCCGACCCGCGCTCCCGGCAGGACCTGCGCGATCTGCTGGCCCAGCGCGGTTTCGAACTCGACGCCGCGGCGGACCTCGCCGCGGCGCTGCAGCCGCTGGCCGACGGCGACGTCGACCTCGTGCTCTGCGACCTCGCGCTGCCGGGCGGCGGCGGCATCGAACTGCTGCAGCAGGTGCGCGCGCTGCACCCGGAGACGGCGGTCGTGCTGCTGTCGGCCTTCGGCTCGGTGCAGGACGCCGTGCAGGCGATGCGCCACGGCGCGGCCGACTTCCTCGGCAAGCCGTTCGCGCCCGACCAGGTGCTCGTCGCGGTCGACCGCGCGCTCGAGAAGGCCAACCTGCAGCGCGAGAACCGCGCGCTGCGCACGGCGCTGGACGACCGGCTGCGCCTCGACAACGTGATCGGCACCGACCCGCGCATGCAGGCGATCTTCAAGACCGTGCGCGCGGTCGCCGACACGCGCTCGACCGTGCTGATCACCGGCGAATCGGGCACCGGCAAGACCCTGCTCGCGCGCGCGCTGCACTCGCTGAGTTCGCGCCGCAACGGCCCGTTCGTCGAGGTCAACTGCGGCGCCCTGCCCGAGAGCCTGCTCGAGTCCGAGCTGTTCGGCCACCAGAAGGGCGCGTTCACCGGCGCGCTGCGCGACAAGGTCGGCAAGTTCGAGGCGGCGTCCGGCGGCACGATCTTCCTCGACGAGATCGGCACGAGTTCGCCGGCGTTCCAGGTGAAGCTGCTGCGCGTGCTGCAGGACCGCGTGATCGAGCGCGTCGGCGACACGCGCACCATCGCCGTCGACGTGCGCATCGTGCTCGCGAGCAACAAGGACCTCGAGCGGGCCGTCGCCGCGGGCGAGTTCCGCGAGGACCTCTACTACCGCATCCACGTGATCGCGATCGAGATGCCGCCGCTGCGCGAACGCCGCAGCGACATCGGCAACCTGGCCGAGCACTTCCTGCGCCGCTTCGCCGCGGAACACGGCCGGCCGGCGCTGTCGTTCACCGACGCGGCCCTGCAGGCCCTCGTCGCGGCCCCCTGGCCCGGCAACGCTCGCCAGCTCGACAACCTGGTCGAGCGCGCCGTCGTGCTGAGCCACGGGCAACGCATCGACCTCGCCGATCTGCCGGCGGGCCTGCAGTCGACCGCGGCAGCGGCCGCAGCGGCCGAGGCCGGGCAGCCCGCCGGGCCCGTGCTGCCGCTGCGGACGGCCCTCGAGGGCCAGGAGAAGCGCATCCTCGCGCAGGCCCTGGCCGCCTGCGGCGGCAACCGCGAGCGGGCCGCGAAGCTGCTCGCGATCAACCGCAGCACCCTGTTCCACAAACTGCGCAAGCACGGCCTGCGCGGAACCCGTTGATCGCGCACAACGGCACGCGCGCGCCTCGCTATAACCACCGCGACTCCCGCCCCGCATGTTCCGAGCCAGCCTCAAGGTGTTCCTCGCCACGGCCCTGGTGGCGCTGGCGGCGATCCTGGTGTTCGCCGTCCTGCGCCTGAGCGGCCCCGAGGAGGCCCTGCGCGAGGCCGAAGCCTACTTCCAGCGCGGCGAGTACCGGCGGACCGTCGCGAAGCTCGACCTCGCCGAGCGCAGTCCGAGCCTGCAGCGCGACCCGTCCAAGCGCAATCGCCTGCTGCGGCTGCGCTACGCCGCGCAGGCCGCCGTCGAGAACGCCCCGGGAGCCCTGCGCGACCTCGAGGCCCTGCTGCAGCAGCCGGGCATCGACGACCCCGAACTGCGCCTGGACCAGATCCGCCTGCTCGCGGTCGCCGGCCAGGGCGAACGGGCCCTGCAGCACGCGCGCGAGTTCCTCGCCCGGGACCCGCAGGACGGCCGCGGACTCGAACTGGCGGGCGAGGCCATGCAGACCACCTACCGCGACGAACTCGCGGCGCTGCTCGCGACCGTCGGCCGGGATCTCGGCGTGCCGGAGCAGCAGGCCGCGAGCGCGGCCCTGTGGGGCTACCTGTATCGTCCCGCCGGCGACGCCGAGGTGCAGCAGGGCATCGAGTTGCTGCGCGAGAAGTACGCCGCCCGCCCGGCGATCCACGCCGCGTGGCCCGGGCTGTTGCGCCGCCTGCAGGACCTGCGCGCGCGCATCCAGCAGGGCCTCGCCTGGTTCCAGGCCTCGCTCGAGGCCCCGGGTCAGCCCGTCGCGGCGATGCGCGGCCTCGCGCTGTCGCTCGACCAGTCCGAACGCACCGACGACCTGTTGCTCCTGTGCGAGGCCTACCGGCGCGAGTTCGACCACCGCTACGTGGTCGAAGCGGGCACGATCGCCACCTGGGCCCTGGTCCGCAGGGGCCTGCCGGCGGCGGCACTCGCCACCGGTGCTCGCTGGCTGCCGCGACCGGAACTCGCGCGCCGTCTCGACGCCGGCGAGCCCGAGGCGCCGCTCGCCGAGCTGGCCCTGGCGCGCTTCGCGGCGGCCTTCCGGCTCGGCGACGTGAAGGCGCTCGAGCAGCTGGGCGGCGACCTGAGTCAGATCTACGATCGCAAGCTGCAGCCCGGTCCGGTCGGAGGGCTCGTCTGGGGCAGCCACGCCCACCTGCGCGGCAACCACAAGGACGTCGAACGGAACCTGCGCTGGCCCTTCCAGATTCTCGCGCGTGCGCCGGTGCCGGTCGGCCAGGTCGACCTGCTGCCCGGACTCGCGCCAGCGCGGATCGCCGCCCTGCTGGCGACCGGCGCCGACGAGTCCGAAGTGGCCGGCGTCTTCGCGGAGTGGCGCAACGGCCGCCCGGGCGACCTGCGGCCCCTGCTCGCGATCGCCGAGTACCAGCTGCAGCGGAACCGCCCCGGCGCCTCGCTCGTCGCGCTCGACGATGCCGACCAGATCGCACCCGACGACCCGGCCGTGTTCGCGCTGCGCGTGCGCGCGGCCGACGCGCTGCACCGCGAAGCCGAGCAGGACGGCGCGGGCCTGCTGCGCCAGTGCCTGAACCGCATGGTCCTCGTTCCCGAGGTGGCCCAGCCGATCGGCTACCTGCTGTGCGCCGAGGCGGCGCTGCTGGCCGGCCACACCGACGTGGCGCGCGAGTCGGCGCGCCGCGCCGCCGACCGCTTCCCGAACCAGGTGCGGCCCCGGCAGATCCTGGCCGAGGCCGATCTGCGCGCCGGGCGCGCGGCGGCCGCGGCGGCGCGCGCGCTGGCCCTGCTCGACGAGCGCCCGTTCGACCCCGACCTCGCGTCGCTGGCGCTCAGCGCCCACCTCGACGCCGGCACCCTGCCCGGCGGCGTGCTCGCGGCGGCGATGCGCAGCTGCCCGCCCTCGCCTCGGCTCACCGAGGCGATCCTGCGCCAGGCGCTCGCCGACGAACGAACGGATGCTGCAGCGTTCGTCCCCGCCAGGCTGCCGCCGGCCGCAGAAGCTCCGCAACTGCACGCCCTGGCCGCACGCGTGCACGCGGCTGCCGGCCGCGGCAAGGCGGCCCGCGCCCTGCTCGACGCCTTGCCGGCGCCCGCGGCGACCCAGCCCACGCCGCCCTTGGGTGCCGGTCTCGCCGAACTGCTGGCCGCGACGCAGCAACCGGCCGCGGGAATCCCACCGGCCCTGCTCGCCGATCTCGCCGAGGCGTCGGTCGCGACGCTGCAGGCCGCCGCAGGCACCACCGCCGACGCCGACCTTGCCGCGCAGGCCCGCAAGGACCTCGTGCGCTTCGGCCTGCTCGCCGCCCCGGCTGCGCCCGCCCTGCGCCGCGGCGCCGAGACGCTCGCGCCGACGCACCCGATGGCGGCCGACGCCCTGTTGACGGCCGCTCTCGCCGCCGCCGACCCGGAGCAGCGCGACGGGCAGGCGCACGCCCTTTCGGCCGACCTCGCCGTCCGGCTCGGCCAGCGCCGGCTCGCGATCGAACGCTGCACCGCCGCGATCGCCTTCCCGGACGGCCGCTCGGCCGCCGAACTGCTGGCGCGACTGTGCCTGCTCGACGGCCAGCCCAGCCGCGCCGCGCTCGCCTTCCGCCTCGCCGAGGCCCCGACCGACCCCGCCCTCGCCGCGCGGCTCGGCAACCCCGAACTGGCCGTGACGCTCGCGCGGCAGGCACTCGCCGACGACGGCGCCGACCTGCTGGCCCACGTCGCGCTGCGCTGCCTCGGCATGCCGTCGCTCGCCGACGACCTGCCGGTCGCGGACGACGACGCGCGCAACGGCTTGCTCGAACTCGCGAGCCTGCTGCGGGTCGACGCGCTCGCGACCGCGGCGCTGCCGCAGGCGACCGCGATCGCCGCGGCCCGACCCGACGCCCCGACCGCGCAGTTGCTGCTGCTGTGCGCGCTGCGACTCGGTGGCCAGGGCCAGCTCGCCGCGTCGCACTGCGCCAGGCTGTTCGCCGCGCGCAGCACCTCGCCGCTGTTCTGGCGCGAGGTCGCGCTGGCCGGCGGCAGCGGCGCGTTCGCGGTGCCGGCACCGATCGCCGAGGCCCTGTCGATCGCCGTCGCCCGCGACCAGGTGGCCGGCTCGCCGGTGACCCGCGCCTACGCCTACCGGCGCACGGCCGAGTCGTTCGCCGCGGCGGGCCAACCCGGCGTCGCGGACCAGATGCGCGCGACGCTCTGGCTCGACTTCACGACGCAGTCCAGGCCGACGCTCGCCGACGCGGGAACCCTGGTGCAGGCCGGCCGCCGCCTCGACGCGTGGTGGGTCCTCGACCGCATCCGGCCGACGCTGCGTGGTCGTGCGCGCGCGGAGTGCATCGACCTCATGTTCGCGGTGGTCGAACCGCTGGCGACCAGCGGTGCGCCGGCGACCGAGCAGTTCCTCGCGACCGCCCGCCGCCTGCTGGCCGAAGAAGGGCCCTACGGCGGCATCGTGCACTTCCTGCTGCGGCACGGCGGCCGCGTGCCGGCCATGCGCCTCGACGAGGCCGCGGCGCGCGACCTGCTCGAGCGCCACCTGTTGCTCGCCGGCGCTGGCCGGGACCGCGAGGACCTGCTCGAGGCGTCGGTCGCCAGGCTCGTCGCCGACCACGGCGTGGCTGCCGCGGCGCACGCCGTCGACCGGGCCCTGGCCGCGCACCCGACCTCCCTGCTGCTCTGGCGTCACCGCGCCGTGCTCGGTGGCAGCCATCTGCAGCCTGCCCAGGCCGTCGCCGATCTGCGCGCCGTGCTGCAGCACGCCGAGGCCCCCGAGCAGCACCTCGAACTCGTCGTGCTCGCGGCGGCGCGCTTCTCGCTGCTGCCGGCCGACACGGCGCGCCTGCAGCAACTGCCCGCGCCCTTGCTCGCTTCGCCGCTCGGCCAGCTCGCGCGGGGCCTCGTCGCGCTGCGCACCGGCAGGCCGGACGAGGCCGCGCCGCTGCTCGCGCAGGCCGCGCCGCGCCCCGACGGTCTGCACCTGCAGGCCTACGCGCTGGCGCTGCTGCAGAGCCGCGACCCCGAAGCGACCGCCCGCGCGGCGGCCGTGCTCGACAGGCTCGCCGCCGACTACCCGAGCAGTTCGCTGGCCCGGTACGCGGGCAGCTTCGCGCGCCAGCTCGCGGGCCGCTGAGCCAGGGCCTCCGTGAGGCCCACGAACGGGAACTCGCGCAGCAGCCGGTCCAGCTTGCCGAGCGTGGCGTGCAGGTTCACGTAGTGGCGGAACCCGCGCAGCCAACCCAGCCGCTGGCGCGGCTGCCCGGGATCCACCTCCCACGGGTGCAGGTAGAGGCAGCCCGGCACCGAGAGCCGCTCCTTCTGGCGCAGCCCGGCGCGCAACAGCGCGAGCGGGAACAGACGCAGGTACCCGCCGCCGCCGACCGGCAGGTGCCGGCCGAGCACGTCGTAGGTCAGCGGCGGGAACTCGACCAGTTCGCCGCCATCGGCCTGCAGGCGGTAGGGCCGCGTCGGCGCGCGCGGCACGCCGTAGTCGGGATGGCGCACGGGCTGGATCGAGCTGTCGACCGCGACGCCCCCGCGCAGCAGTTCGTCGACCGCCCAGGGCGTGCGCCGCCCCACCGACCACGTGCAGGCGCGGAACGCGCGCGGCCGCGCGCCGGTGATGTCCTCGAGCACCGCGGCCGTGCGCTCGAGGTCGGCGCGGAAGCCCGCCTGGCCCAGTTCGGGCAGCAGCCGGTGGTCGTAGCCGTGGCTGCCGACCTCGTGCCCGGCGTCGCGAACGGCCCGCACCAGGTCCGGCAGCCGCTCGGCGATCCAGCCCAGGAAGAAGAAGGTCGCGCGCGCGCCGCGCGCCGCGAACAGGTCCAGCAGCCGCCGCGTCGAGGTGGCGCAGCGCAGTTCGAGCCGGTCCCAGTCGGCGCGGTCGATCCGGTGCGCCATGTTGAGGACCTGGAACCAGTCCTCGACGTCGACCGACAGCGCGTGCGCCCCGGTCATCGCAGCGGCTCCCGGACCAGCGGCAGCAGGTCCTGCAGGAACGCCGCGCAGCGCCGCTCCGCGGCCGCGTCGTCCTCGCCGCGCCGGATCAGGGTCTCGACGCGCACCAGGAACCCCGAGGCGTTGTCGCGCAGCAGGGCCCGCGGCATGTGATGCCACCAGAACGCCTCGTAGCTGCCCGACGACCAGTCGCGCGTGCCGAACAGGCTCAGCGTCAGGTGCCGCGACCGGTCGGACCGGCTGCGCGCGACGATGCGGCTCACGGTGGCGCCGTCGCCGAGCCAGGGTGCCGCGACGACTGCGTCGGCCTCGATGTCCATGTCGGTGCCCTCGATGCAGATGCGCGGCGGGTGCACGCTCTTCCAGTTGCTGTCGTGGTAGAGCAGCACGAGGTGCACGAACCGGCCCTGCGCGTCGCGGTAACGTTCCCACGCGAAGTCGGGCGTGCCGAGCAGTTCCTGGAAGCGCGGCCGGTCGCGGCGGTACCTCGCCAGCTCCTGCTCGTCGCGCGGCGCGTGCTGGAAGGCGCCGACCGCGGGCGGCAGCCGCGCCGCCCGGCCCTGGTCGCCGCCGGCCGGCCGCAGGAGCGACAGCGCCAGCAGCGCCGCGCCCGCGAGCCACAGCGCCGCGGCGACCCGCGGCGGCACGAGCCGCGGGCCGGCCGGCATCCGCACGGGCGCCGCGGGTCCCGGCGGCGCCGCACCGCGCGAGCACCACGCGTCGAGCAGCAGCAGCGCCCCGAGCGCCGCGACCCACTCGCAGACGTTCGCCAGCAGGTGGCCGGTGCCCTCCGCGAACGGCACGCCGAAGGCGCGCGCCAGCAGGCACAAGGCGGCGATGCGCACCACGTTCGCGGCCACGGCGATCGGCGCGGCCGCCAGCAGCAGCACGGCGCGGCGGCCCCCGCGCGGCGCGCCGACGAAGAACGCGAGGCAGTAGGCGACCGTCAGCAGCCCGAGCAGCGAGCGCAGCCCGCTGCACGCGTCGGCCACGAACAGCGCCTCGGTCCGCCCGGCCAGCTGCAGGTTCGCGCCGGCGCGCACGACGTCCGCGCCGAGCCGGTTGCCGAGCGAGGCTCCCGCCTGCACCGCGAACTCCTTCAGCACGAACGCCGCGCGTCCCTCGACGTAGATCGGTGCGGGCACCGCGAACAGCACGAGCCACAGCGCGGGCCACAGGCCGGCCAGCCGCGCGCGCCCGAGCGCCAGCCAGGCCGCACCCGGCACCGCGAACACGAGGCCCGCGGCCGACGCCGAGTCGATCATCAGCAGCGCCCCGTACAGGTGCACCAGCAGGCCCGGGCCGAGCAGCCAGAAACCCGACGGGTCGTAGACCGCCGGGACCTCGCCCCAGGTCCGGCGGCGCAACCAGACCACCAGCGCGGCGACACCGGGCAGGAGCCAGCAGTGGCCGAAGTAGCCGGTCGGCGCGTTCCAGCGCTCGACGCACCACCAGAGCGCGGTCGCGTAGCCGACGAGCAGCGGCAGGAACACGCGCAGCAGAGCACTCACGCGCCACCTCCGCGCAGCCGTTCGTACACGCCGATCACGCGCGCGGCGTTGCCAGCCCACGTCCAGCGCTGGTCGAGCAGGCTCTGCCGCCCGGCGGCCCCGAGCCGCGCCGCGAACTCCCGGTCGCCGAGCAGCCGGCCCAATCCCGCCGCGAGAGAGTCCGCCGAGCCGGGCGCGAACAACAGACCGTTCTCGCCGTCGCGCAGGTTCTCGCGCAGGTTCGGCTGGTCGGGCGCCAGCGTCGGCACGCCCGCCGCCAGCGAGTCGAACAGCTTCAGCGGCGACGCGTAGGCGTTGATCGCCGGGATCAGCGCGCCGTCGCACGCGAGCACGTGCGCGGGCAGCAGGTCGGCGGGCACCGCGCCGAGCGCGCGCACGCGGCCGGCGAGCCCCAGTTCGCGCGCGCGCTTCTGCAGCGGTTCCAGCGCGGGCCCCCGGCCCATCAGCACCAGCACCAGGGCGCCGAAGCCCGGCCGCGCCATCACCTCGAGCACCAGGTCGAGCCGGTGCCACGGCCGCATGTAGCCCACGAAGCCGAGCGCGAACGCGCCCACCGGCAGCTGCCAGCGCGCCCGCACCGCCGGCGCCAGGGCGCGCGCCGCCGGCCCGTAGCGTTCGGGCTCCGCCGCGTTGCCGATCACGTGCACGCGCTCGGGCCGCGCGCCGGCGGCCACCAGCAGGTCGCCGAGCACGCGCGTCACCGCGAGCACCGCGTCGGCGCCGCCGAGCACCGCGCGCTCGGTCGCGGCGGCGCGGTGCCGGAAGCACAGCCTGCCGAGCTGTTGCATCTCGGCGACCATCGGCGAGTTGACCTCGAGCAGCAGCGGCACGCCGAGTTCGCGCGCCACGTCGAGCCCGGCGCGGCAGTGCAGCGCGTGGCGCTCGTAGACGAAGTCCGGGCGCAGCGCGGCCGCGGCGGCGCGCAGCATGCGCCGGCCGCGGCGGTCGTAGAGGATCTCGAGCACCTCGACCGCGGCGCGCGGCAGCGAGAGGCGTTGCCAGAGGCTGCGGCGCGACGCGGCTGCGCCCGCGGCCCCCGCCGCCGCCGGACCGGTGCCGGTCTTCGGCACCAGCGCGCACTCGACGACCTCGTGCCCCGCGCCGCGCAGCGCCCCGATCAGCTCGCGCACGTGCACGGCCTGGCCGTCGTCGGCGCGGATGCGGTGGTGGTAGAGGATCCGGTACGGGCGGCTCACGGCTTCTCCCCCAGCGCGCGCAGGAACAGGCCGGCGAGCAGTTCGACGGGTTCGGACCAGCCGTAGCGTTCGGCGAACCCGCGCACGCGCGCGGTGTCGCCCGGCGCGTCGAGCACCGCCCGCAGCGCGGCGACCAGCGCCACCTGGTCGCCCGGCGGCACCAGCGCGCCGAGCGTCAGGTCGTCCGGCGCGGGCTCGCCGAGGATCTGCGGGATGCCGCCGACCCGCGTGGCCACGACGCGCAGGCCGCACGCGAGCGCCTCGGTGACGACGTTCGGCCAGCCCTCGCGTTCGCTCGGCAGCACCAGCACGTCGCTGGCGCGGCAGGCCGCGGCGACTTCGTCGGGGCCGCGCGTGCCGAGGAACAGGACGCGCGCGCCGCCCGCCGCGGCGATCCGCCGGCGGTCGGGGCCGTCGCCGACCAGCACGAGCCGCACGTCCGGCGGCAGCGACCCGAGCGCGGCGGCGGCGAGGTGGAAGCCCTTGGCGGGCACCAGCCGCCCGACGCCGAGCACGAGCCGCCCGGCCGCGGGCAGGCCCAGTTCGCGGCGGGCCGCGGCGCGGTCGCCGGGCCGGAAGCGGTCGAGGTCGACGCCGTTGCGCACGTCGAGCACGCGCTCGCGCGGCAGGCGCGCCGCCGCGGCGAAGCGGTCGCCGAGCGCGCGGCTGACCGCGCAGCAGGCCGACGCGCGCGCGCTGGCCTCGGCGATCCGCGCGCCGACGGTCCGGTCGGCGGCCAGCACGTTGACGTCGGTGCCGCGCGCGGTCAGCACGAACGGCACGGAGAACTCCGCGGCCAGCCGCGCGGCGGCCACGCCGTCCGGCCACAGGTAGTGCGCGTCGAGCACGATCGGGCCCGCGGCGGCGAAGGCACCGACCGCCGCACGCGCGCCCGCCGCCATCGCGTCGGCCTGCCGGCGCAGCGACAGCCCCGGCCAGTGCCGGTAGCGCGGGTGCTGGACCGCGACCCCCTGCCACGTCTCGGCCGCGGGCATCCGCGCGAACCGACGATAGTCGCCCGAGCGCAGCGGCCAGACGACCTGCGGCACCGGCGCGACCACCGACCACGGCAGCCCGGTGCGCGCCGCGACGCGGCGCATGCGCTCGTAGACGAACAGCCCGTGCGCCGGCAGCAGCGCCGACGGGAACAGGTTCGTGAAGGTGACGATGCGCTTCACGCGCACCACCGGCGCAGGAAGCGCGCGAACACCAGCACCGCCCACAGCATCTCGCCGTGGTCGCCGACGCCGGCGCGGTGGCGCCGCAGCAGCATCCGCACCGTCTCCGGCACGAGCCACTCGCCGAGCCGGCCGTCGCCGAGGCAGCCCTCGACGGCCTGCCCGATCGGCCCGCCGCACCAGTTCCGCAGCGGCACGGAGAACCCCTGCTTCTTCCGCCGCAGCGCCGCCGGCAGGAGCCGCGCTGCCAGCGCCTCGCGCAGGAACGCCTTCGTGCGACCGCCCCGGAAGTGCCAGTCCGGCGGGATGCGCGCCGCGGTCTCCAGCAGCACGTGGTCGAGGAACGGCGCGCGCACCTCGAGCGAGACCGCCATCGACGCGCGGTCGGCCTTGACCAGGATGTCCCCCGGCAGCCACGTCGCGAGGTCGGTCGCCATCGCCCGGTGCAGCGGTGCCGGCGCCGCGCAGGCTTCGTAGGCCGCCACCAGCGGCGCGTGCGGGTCGCCGGCCGCCGCGTGGTGCTCGGGCCGCAGCACCGCGAACACCTGCTCGGGCAGGTGCGCGCTGACCGAGCGCGCGTAGGCGCGCGCGGGCGGCGAACCGAGGTTCTGCAGCGTGCGCTTGCCGCGCAGCCAGCGCGGCAGCCAGTCCGCCTTCGGGCAGCACGCACCGAGTGCCCGCCACAAGGGCCCCGGCAGCCAGCGCCGCCAGGCGTGCTCGCGCCGGTCGAACAGGTAGCGCCGGTAGCCGCCGAAGCCCTCGTCGCCGCCGTCGCCAGACAGGGCGACCGTCACGCGCCGCCGCGCCAGCCGGCTCACGTGGTAGGTCGGCACCGCACTGCTGTCGCTGAACGGTTCGTCGAAGGTGTCCGCGTACCAGTCGAGGTCCAGCATCTCCTCGGGCCGCAGCACCTCCTCCCACAACCTGGCGCCGCAGGCCGCCGCGGACTCGCGCGCCGCGGGGCGTTCGTCGAAGCGCGGGTCCGGGAAGCCGATCGTGCACGCGTCGACCGGCCGGCCCAGCGTGCGGATCATCGCGTCGACCACCGCGTAGCTGTCGATGCCGCCGCTGAGGAACGGCGCCAGCGGCACCTCGCCCATCAGCCGGATGCGCACCGCCTCGTCGAGCAGTTCCAGCACGCGCGCGTGCCACGATGCCCGGTCGCCGCAGACGACTCCGTCGAAGCCGAGCTGCCAGTAGCGCTGCAGTTCGATCGCGCCGCCGCGCACGCGGCACCAGTGCGCCGGCGGCAGCTTGTGCACGTTCGCGAACACGGTCGCCGGGTCCGGCACGTAGCGCAACGCGAGGAACTGCGCCACCGCGTCCGGCCGCAGCCTGCGGTCGATGCCGAGCGCGTGCAGCGCCTTGATCTCGCTGGCGAACGCGAACGCCGCGCCGTGCCGCGCCCAGTGGAACGGCTTCTTGCCCAGCCGGTCGCGCGCCGCGTAGAGCTCGTGGCGCTCCTCGTCGACCAGCGCGAACGCGAACATGCCGCGCAGCCGTGCCGCGAGCCCGGTGCCCCAGGCGCGGTAACCGTGCAGCAGCACCTCGGTGTCGCTGCGGCTGTGGAACACGGCCCCGCACCCCTCGAGTTCCGCACGCAGGTCGAGGTGGTTGTAGATCTCGCCGTTGAAGACCACCTGGAGCCGGCCGTCGGGCGTGCCCATCGGCTGCGCGCCACCGGCGAGGTCGACGATCGACAGCCGCCGGTGGCCCAGCGCGTAGCCGGGGCCGGCGCGCACGCCGCTGCCGTCGGGGCCGCGGTGCGCGAGGCGGTCCGCCATCGCAGAGACCACCGCCGCGTCGACGTGCTGTCCGCGCGCGTCGGCGAACAACCCGGCGATGCCGCACATCAGCCCCTCCTCGCCCAGCGCCGCGGCGCCTGGCCGGCGACCGCGATCGCCGGCTGCACGCGGCCCCGCCAACGCACGGTGACGCGGCGCCGGGCCGCCGCGGGCACCCCGGCAGCCGCGGCGGGCGCCTTGCGGCATTCCGCCTGCACCAGGCAGACCAGCGCCGTGACCAGCGCGAGCCAGTGGTAGATCAGGTCGAAGTGGCCGCGGTTCAGGAAGAACGCACCGACCAGGAACCCGACCGTCGTCGCCTCGAGCATGCGCGCATGGTTGCCCGCCCAGGCGAGGTCCGGGCGCACGCGCCCCACCCGCCAGACCCAGCGGCACGCGACGAACACCGAGCCGAGCAGCAGCAGGTAGACGACGAACGCCAGCGTGCCGCTCTCGGCCCAGATCTGCAGGTAGCTGTTGTGCGCGACGTAGGCCTGCTGGCCCTCGGGGATCGGCACCGGCGAGTAGTCGCGGTAGAGCAGGTCGAAGTTGCGCAGTCCGACCCCGAGCAAGGGGTTGTCGCCGATCATGCGCATCGCGATGCCCCACGAAGTCAGGCGCGCGCGCGTCGAACTCTCCTGCGGGTCGCCGATCGTGCCGAGGCGTTCGAGCACCTCCGGCGGGGCCAGGGCGAGGAACAGGCCGCCGAGCAGACCGAGCAGCGCCACCGCCCGCACCAGCCGGCCGGAACGCCACGCGATCCACAGCGCCGTGGCGGACAGGGCCAGGAACGCGCCGCGGCTGTGCGTCAGCACCACCGTGACGATCGTCAGCACGACGCCGACCTGCGTCGCGCGGCGGACCCAGGCTTTGCCCTCGCCGATGCCCAGGTACCACAGCAGCGGCACGTTCATGACCAGGGCCAGGGCGAAGTCGTTGTTGTCCTCCAGCATGCCGCCGGGGCCGCGCAGGATCGGCCGGCCACCCGTCAGCACGCCGAACAGGCCGCCCTTCACGCCGAAGAAGGCGAGCGACAGGGCGATCGTCCACGCCAGCAGCCGGAACCGCGCCACCGTGTCGACCTGCCCGCTCGTGAACAGCGCGATCGCGAGGATCTTGACGAACTCGAAGTAGTAGCGGTTCGTGTTCTCGTCGTGCGTGCCGGCGAACGCGTAGCTCACCGACACGAGCAGGCCGAGCCACAGGACCGCCTGCGACCGGAAGTCCCAGCGCGCGAACGGCCGCCGGCCCCGCTCGTTGGCCCACCAGCCCGCGAACATCACGAGCCCGACCACGAACGACAGCCGCATCGTGCGCGCGAAGCTCCAGCACAGGTCCTGCGGCCGCATGTAGGCGAGCCAGCTGAACAGCAGCAGGCCGACGAACGGGCGCCGGAAGCTCCCGGGCAACAGCAGCAGCACGGCGGCGAGGACGAGGAGGTCGCGCATCGCCTCACGTCGTGCCGAGCACCACCTGCAGCAGGTCGCGCACGAACACCGGCAGCCGCGTGGGGTCCCAGTAGAACAGCGCCACGACGCCGCCGACCAGCGCGACGAACGACGCGGTCACCAGCGTGATCCGCCGCCGCGAACGCAACGCCCCCTGCCGTTCCTCCAGGGTCTCGAGGTGGCTCATGCCGCCCAGCACGGGCACCGTCAGGCCACGCTCCACGTCGTCGACCGTCTTGAACGAGCCCTGCAGCACGTCGATCAGCAGGATCAGCGCGATCGCGACGCCGAGCCCGAGCACGCAGCCGATCAGCGCGACGAGCAGGATGTTCGGTTCGGTCGGCCGCGTGGGCGGCGACGCCTTCTGCAGCACCTTGACCGGCGCCTGGTTGCTGAGCCTGCCGAGCGTCGCGTTCGCGAGCTCGACGTCGCCGCGCGCCGCGTCGAGCCCCTTCTCGGTCTCCCGGATCGCCTGCGCCAGCGAGGCGTACTCGCGGTAGCCCTCGGACTGGCGCGCGAGCTGGCTGCCCTCGCCCTCGACCTGCTGCTGCAGCGGCGCGGCCAGGGCCTCGTTGGTGCGCAGTTCGAGTTCGGTGGCCTCGATCGTCTGCAGGATCGCCGCGCACTCCGGGTTGGGCACCGTGCCGTCGGCGTCCACCTCCTTCCC
>VGXW01000041.1 GCA_016873195.1 Planctomycetota bacterium
GGGGGCACCGAGCGCCTCGAGCGACGCGACGTAGGGCAGGAAGCCCATGCCGGCCCCGCCGTTCGCCTCGGCGACGCAGAGGCCGAACAGGCCCAGCCCCGCGAGCCCGTCGAAACCCGCGCGCGCGCAGGTGCGGTGCTCGTCCAGTTCGAGCGCCTGCGGCGCCACCGCCTCGGCGACGTACTTGCGCACCGTGTCGACGACGAGGTCCTGGTCTTCCGTCAGTTGCAGGTTGTGCATCGCGGTCTCCCGTGGCTCCGGCCGCGGCGCCTGCCGCCGCCGGCGCATCGTGCGTGGTGGGCTCGACGGTTCAGCGTCCGCCCTCCCAGAAGTACAGGAAGCGCGGCCCCGACGTGCCCGCGAGCAGACGGCCGATCGCCTGCTCGGGCCCCTGCGGCGCAGCCCGGCTGCCGAACAGCAGGTCGCCGAGCCCGAGCCGGCGCCGGTGTTCGACCACCTCGACCTCCACGCCGAGGCGCTGCCGGAACCAGCGCACCGCCGCCTCCTGGTCGCCGATCTCGTCGATCAGGCCGTTGGACAGCGCCTGGCCAGCCGTGTAGATCGCGCCGTTGGCCAGCGCCAGCACCTGCGCGCGGTCGAGCTTCTCGCGGCCGGCGTCGACCACGTCGACGAACTGGTCGTAGAGCTCGTCGACGATGGCCGTCAGCAGCGCGCGCTCGGCTTCGCGCATCGGCCGCGTCGGCGACAGCAGGTCCTTGAACGGTGTGCGCTCGGACACGATCGCCACCTGCTCGACGCCGAACTTCTTCGCCGCCTCGGCGAAGTTCCAGGCGCTCATGATCACGCCGATGCTGCCGGTGATCGTCGAGCGGCGCGCGACGATGTGTTCCGCCGACGCCGCGACGTAGTAGCCGCCCGAAGCCGCCATGTCGCCGAACAGCGCCAGCACGGGCTTCTGCGGGTGGTCGCGCCGGAAGGCGCGCAACAGGCCGTGGATCTCGTCCGAGTCCGTGACGCCGCCGCCCGGCGAGTCGATCGCGAGCAGCACGCCGTGCACGTCGTCGCCCGCCGCGTGTCGCAGCGCGCGGCGGACCTGGGACACCGTGCCGCCCGAGGCGCCGAGCAGCGGGGTCGCGGACTCCGCGATCGCGCCGCGGATCGGGATCTGCAGCACGCGCGTGGCTGCGCCCTTCTGGCCGGCGACGTGCACCTCGTCGAACGGCCCGTCGCCGAGGTCCCCGAGGCCCGCGCCCGCGATGCTGCCGAGCCCGAGCAGCAGCAGCAGCACGTTGAGGCCAGCCGACGCGACGAGCAGGATGCCCAGGAAGATCGCGACGAAGAACGCGACGCCGCGACCGTCGCGCGGCGGCGGCGAGCCGAAGCCGGCGGTCCGCGGTGGACTCTGCGGCGGCACACCGGGCGGCGGAGCAGGCAGATCGGGCGGGAGATGCGGTGAGCTCATGCCGAGGTCAACAGGCCGCGCGCGACGACGAGGCGCTGGATGTCGGTGGCACCTTCGTAGATCTCGGTGACGCGCGCGTCGCGCAGCAACCGTTCCGCCGCCGAGGTGCCGGAGGCGCCGAGCGGGCCGAGCAGCGACACGGCCGCGCGCGCGGCGCGGTTCGCCAGGCGCGACGCGCACAGCTTGGCCATCGCCGACTCGGTGCTGCAGCGCTGCCCGGCGTCGCGCAGCAGCGCCGCGCGCCAGACCAGCAGCCGGTAGGCCTCGAGGTCGGCGGCGAGGTCGGCGAACGTCCACTGGTCGGGCTGTGTGGCCGTGGGGCGGCCCTTGCCGTCGACCTGCGCGGCGAGGTGCGCGCGGATCAGGTCGATCGCACTGCGCGCGATGCCGAGCGACTGCGAGGCGATGCCGAGCCGCCCGCCGTCGAGCATGTCCAGCGCGATCGTGAAGCCCTGGCCCTCCTGCGCGATCAGGCAGTCGGCCGGCACGCGCACGTTCTCGAGCACGAGTTCCGTGGTCGGCGAGGCGCGCAGGCCGAGCTTGCGCTCCTTCTTGCCGACGGCGACGCCGGGCAGGTCCTTCTCGACGCAGAACGCCGAGATGCCCTTGACGCGGTCCGCGCCGGTGCGCGCGAACACGACGAACAGGCGCGCCTCGTTGCCGGTCGTGATCCACAGCTTCGCGCCGTCGAGCACGTAGTGGTCGCCCTCGCGCCTGGCTTCGCAGCGCAGCGCCGCGGCATCGGAACCGCTGACCGCTTCGCTGAGGCAGTAGGCGCCGAGCCACTCGCCGGTCAGCAGCTTCGGGTACCAGCGGCGGCGCTGCGCCTCGTTGCCCCACTTGCCGAGCGTCGAGTTGACCAGCGAGTTGTGCACGCTGACCGTGACCCCGGTCGACGGGCAGACGGCGTTGATCTCCTCGAGCATCACGCAGTGGGCGAGGTTGCCCAGCGCCGTGCCGCCGTACTCGCGGGCGACCGTGACGCGCAGCAGGCCGAGCCGTCCCGCCGCCTGCACCGCTTCGCGCGGGAACCGCACCTCGGCGTCACAGGCCGCCGCCGCGCCGAGGTGCTGCCGCGCGAACTCGCGCACGGTGGCGCGGAACTGCTGCAGCTCGGGCGACAGCGCGAAGTCGACGACCTGGGGTGCCCTGGCGGCGGGGGTCGCCATCACTTCGCCTGCGTGTAGTCGTAGAAGCCCCGCTTGGTCTTGCGGCCGAGGTGGCCGGCGGCGACCAGGCGCCGCAGCAGCGGGCACGCGCGGTACTTGTCGTCGCCGAGCCCTTCCTTCATCACGTCGAGGATCGACACGCAGACGTCGAGGCCGATGAAGTCGGCCAGCGTCAGCGGGCCCATCGGGTGGTTCATGCCGAGCTTCATGATCTCGTCGATCGCTTCGCGCGTCGCGACGCCTTCCATCAGCGCGAAGGCGGCCTCGTTGATCATCGGCATCAGGATGCGGTTGGCGACGAAGCCCGGGTAGTCGTTGGCGAGCACCGGCACCTTGCCGAGCGCCCTGGCCCAGCCCTCGACGGCCTGCGCCGTCGCGTCGCTGGTGTCGTTGCCGCGGATCAGCTCGACGAGCTTCATCAGCGGCACCGGGTTCATGAAGTGCATGCCGACCACGCGGTCGGCGCGCTTCGTCCTGGCGGCCAGCACGGTGATCGAGATCGACGACGTGTTGCTGGCGAGGATCGCCGCCGGCTTCATCGTCGCGTCGGCGGTCTGGAAGATCCTCGTCTTGACGTCGAGGTTCTCGGTGACCGCCTCGACGCAGAGGTCGACGCCGGCGAGCACGCCGAGGTCGGTCGTCGTGGTGATCAGGCCCTTCGCGCGTTCGGCGACGTCGGCGGTCAGCGTGCCCTTCTCGACGAACTTGCCGAGGCTCTTGTGGATCGTCGCGAGGCCGCGATCGAGGAACTCCTGCTTGACGTCGACCATGGTGGTCTTGACGCCGCAGCTGGCGAAGGTCTGGGCGATGCCGTTGCCCATCGTGCCGGCGCCGATCACGGCGACGGCGGCAGGGAGGTTGTGGGTCATGGGAGGAGGCGGTCGTGGGGGAGGATCAGACGTTCTCGACGCCGACGACGACGGCGTTGCCGCCGCCGAGGCAGAGGCCGGCGATGCCGCGCTGCACGCCGTGGCGCTTCATCGCGTGCAGCAGCGTGACCAGGACGCGCGCGCCCGAGGCGCCGATCGGGTGGCCGAGGGCCACGGCGCCGCCGTGCACGTTCCACTTCGCGGGGTCGACCTCGAGCAGCCGCTGCAGCGCGACCATCTGCACGGCGAACGCCTCGTTCATCTCGCAGAGGCCGAAGTCGCGCGGCGCGCAGCGCAGCAGCGCGCACAGCTTCCGCGTCGCCACCTCGGGCGCCATCATCACCCACTCGGGCGCGAGGCCGCCGGTCGCGTAGCCGGCGATGCGCGCGAGCACGGGCAGGCCGTGGACCTTGGCGTAGTCCTCGTCGGCGACCAGCACGGCGGCGGCGCCGTCGTTGATCGTGCTCGCGTTGCCCGCGGTCACGGTGCCGCCCTCGGGCTGGAACGCGGGCTTCAGCTTGCCGAGCGCCTCGACCGTGCTGTCCGCGCGCGGTCCCTCGTCGGTCCTGACGACCACGGGGTCGCCCTTCTTCTGCTTGATCTCGATCGGGAAGAGCTCGGCGTCGAAGGCTCCCGCCTTCTGCGCCGCGACGGCGCGGCGGTGGCTCTCCGCGGCGTAGGCGTCCTGCTCGGCGCGCGTGACGTTGTACTTCTTCGCCACGAGTTCGGCCGTGCTGCCCATGTGGAAGTTGTTGTAGTGGTCCCACAGGCCGTCCCAGACGATGCCGTCGAGGGCCTGCACGTGGCCGAGCCGCGCGCCGGCGCGCGCGTTGGGCAGGTAGTAGGGCGTGTTCGTCATCGACTCCATGCCGCCGGCGATCGCGACCTTGAGGTCGCCAGCCCTGATCGCCTGCGCCGCGAGCATCACGGACCGGAGGCCCGAGCCGCAGACCATGTTGATCGTCACCGCGGAGCAGGCGTCGGGGATGCCGGCCGCCCGCGAGCTCTGCCGCGCCGGGTTCTGCCCGAGCCCGGCCTGCAGCACGTTCCCCATGATCACCTCGTCGACGTCGGCGGCGGGCACCTTGGCGCGGCGCAGCGCCTCGGCGACCGCGAAGGCACCCAACTGCGGTGCGGTGAAGGAAGCGAGCGCTCCCTGGAACTTGGCGATCGCGGTGCGGCAGGCGGAAACGATGACTGGACGACCCATGTTGAGATCCTTGTCGCGGGGTTGGATTCGGGGTGTGCGCCGCAGCAGGCTGTACGACCCGCGGGCGGCGAGCCGGCCGCGGATTCTAGGCAGCCCGCGGGAGCCGAACCAACTCAGGAAACCGGCGTAACCACCGGTCCCGGGCCATCTACGCACTACGGCTCAACGGACCCCGCCGCGGCGGAGCGTCGCGGCGTTCCTCGATCGTGGTCGAAGCGTCGCGACACTGGGCACCGCGGCCCACGAGCGCGAACGGGGCCCACGAGCGCGAACGGCCCGCCCGACGCCGTGCGTCGAGCGGGCCGTTCGCCGGTTCCGATCCTCACTGGTGGAGTCGAGGGGGCTCGAACCCCTGACCTATGCATTGCGAACGCATCGCTCTACCAACTGAGCTACGACCCCGCAACGATCGGGGGCGACAAGCTAGCGAGCCGGCGCCGCGGGGTAAAGGGGTCTTTCCGCGACCACGCTCGGGCCGGGCACGGGCAGCAGGAGTCCGGCGCGAGGCGCACCCTCGGACAGGAACCCCGGCACGACCTCGCGGTCGGGCACGAACAGCCGGTCGCCAGTGGCCCGCAACCGCGCCGGCGGTCCGGCGAGGTCGTGCGGGGCGTGCGCGAGGACGACCGGCCCCGCGACGCGCGCACTGCAGCGCAGGTGCAGCTGGCCCGCGACGACGAGCCCCGCTGCGACCTCGAGCGCCGGACCGTGGCCCGGCAAGCCGAGGTGCACGTTGCCGGCACCTTCGTGGCGGCCGCGGAACGGCAGACCTTCGCAGGTCGGCTCGCCGGCCGACCAGCGGCCGTTGCCGTCGCGGTCGACGAAGCCGGCACCGCCGGCGCAGGTCGTCGACGCGAACACGAGTCGACCCGGGCCGTCGATCGCGAGCGATCGTCCGACGTAGAGGTTGCCGCGCACGACGACCGTCAGGTCGCGTTCGAGCGGCAGCCGCAGCGGCGCGCGTCCGGGTTCGACCCACAGGTTTCCCGGCACGACCACGAGGTCGACGGTGGCCGGCAGACCGAGCTGCGAGAGGCCCGGGTCGAAGACGAAGTCGTCCGCTTCGGTGCCCGCGTCGAAGTGCAGCAGCGCGACGCCGACGTCGCGCCGGAACCACGGCAGAGCCTCGGCGGCCCAGGCCGTGGCCACCGCGGCGGCGTCGATCGCGGGCAACTGCGCGGCGAAGTCCGGCTCGGGCCGGGCGACGGTCAGCGGTTCGCCGAAGGCCGCGCTGGCGGCGCCGGGCAGACGCGCGCTGCGGAACTGCCGGGCCTCGCTGCCTCTCGGGTTCGCGGTCAACAGCAGCCCGGAGCCGGCCGCCTCGACCCGGACCTGCACCCCGCCCATGGACATGGCGAACGGCAACCGCCGCGCCGACACGCCGGCGACTTCCAGGGCCGCCGCCTCCGCAGCGACCTGCGCGAGCACGGTGCCGGCCCGCTGGCGGGCCCGCTCTGCCGCGCGCACCGCGGCGACGAACCGGACTGCGGCGAAGCAGCACAGCGCCGCCGCGGCCCAGGCGGCGAGCACCAGCGGGGAGTCGAACAGCCATCGCCACGGCAGCCGGACCGGGCCTGCGCCGGGCTTCACGGTGCACCTCCGGTCGGCAGCGGCTCGAGCCACAGCACCAGGCCCGGCCCGGCCCGCCGCCACGCGAGGCGCTGTCCGGCGAACAGGCCGTCGAACTCGCCCAGGTCCGGCAACCCGGCCCGCCGGTCGCGGCCCGGCGCGAGCAGCGCCTGCACGCGGTCGAGTTGCCGTTCGCGCGCGGCGGCCGCGCCGCAGGCCGCGCCGGCGCGTTGGCAGACCAAGGCGGTGGCGAGCGCACCGACGAGCAGCAGGGCGGCGGCCCCGCTGCGTTCGAGCGCCACGCCGCCGACGCTCATGAACGAGCTCCCCGGAGCTCACGCTCCACTTCGGCGTCCGCGTCGACGTGCAGCACGTCGCTGCCGGTGCGGGCGCCGGGCGGCGGGTGGCGGTTCAGCCATTCGATGAGTTCGTTGCACTCGCGGGCGAGGTCGGCGAGCAGATCGCCGCGGCGCAGGTGGACCCTGAAGGCGAGGTCCCCCGCGCGGATGCGGCGCAGCGCCTGGCACAGGCGGTACTCGGGGCCCGCCGCGCGGCCCGCGACGCGCAGGGCCTGGGCGACGGCGGCCACGAGGCTCACGCCGAAGCAGCCACCGAAGAACCACCAGGGTGCGCCGCTGCCGTCGGCGGGCAGGCCCGCGGCGGCATCGCCGAGCACCGCGACGGCGTAGCACGCTGCGCCCACCATGACGGCGAGCATTCCCACCACGGGAGCGAACAGCAGGACCCGCAGCAGCCGGGCGCTGCACCGGCCCTGGGGCAGCAGTTCGCGCCGCAGACGGGAACGCGCGGGGCTGGGCGACATCGGCGGGTTCGTCACGGGAGTCGGGCGCCAGACCGGCCGGCCGGGTGCCGGACGCGCAGGCGCAGCCGGGATCGGCAGGACCGGCCCCGCCGTTGAGGCCCGCGGTCGCGCGACGTCCCACAGTTGGACGCAAGCCCGAGCTGGCCGGTTGCCGATGGAACGGCCGAACCGCACCGCGCGTGCGGTCCGCGCCAGCCATGACCGAACCAGCCAATCGACCCGAGGAATCCGGCCGGAGGGCGACGATCTTCGCCGTCACCTCGGGCAAGGGAGGCGTGGGCAAGACGTCGCTGTCCGTCAACCTCGCGTGCGAGTTCAGCCGGCGCGGCCACCGCACGATCATCGTCGACACGGACCTCGGCCTCGCGAACGCCCACATCCTCGCGGGCATCCGGCCCACGCGCACGCTGTCCGACTACGTCGAGGGCAAGGCCGAGCTGGCCGAGATCGTCGAGACGGGCCCCTGCAAGGTGAAGTTCATCAGCGGCGGCAGCGGCGTGAAGGCGATGGCCAACCTCGACGACAACGGCCGCGCGCGCATCTGCGTGGCGATCGAGGAACTCACGCCGTTCTGCGACGTGGTCGTGCTGGACACCGGCGCCGGCGTCAGCAAGGGCGTCACCGACTTCGTCGCGATGGCCGACCAGGCGATCGTGGTCACCACCAGCAATTTCGCCGCGATCGCGGACGCCTACGGCATCGTCAAGGTCGTCGTGCAGGACGGCTACCGGAACCCGATCCACTGCGTCGTGAACCGCGTGCGCTCGCCCGAGGAGGCCGAGCAGGTGTTCCTGAAGCTGAAGGGCTGCACGGAGCGGTTTCTCGGCTTCGACCTCAACTGGCTCGGGCTCCTGCCGGAAGATACTTCCGTTGAGGGCGCCGTCTTGAAGCGCGCGCCGTTCAGCGAAGTCTACCCCGGCAGCGTCGCGGCACGCTATCTCGCCAAGCTGGCCTCGAGCCTCGAGAAACACCTCGGGGCGCCGCAGCCGGCAGCGCAGGTGGCCAAGAGCTGACGGGGTCGATCCAGGACATCAACCGGCAGGAGAATCGCCTGCCACATGGAGCCAACCGGGAGAGAGGGGAACCAGTGATGACCCGCATGACGAACCAGGATGCGAGCAATCGCGTGGATCAGGCGACGGGCCCTGGCGCAGCCGCCGAGGAGGCCTTCGGCCGTCAAGCCAACAAGGGAATCCTCGCCGACAAGGTCGCCGAGGAACTCAACGTGCCGCGGCGCACCGCTGCGCGCGTGCTCGACGCGGTGCTCGACTCCGTCAGCGAACTGCTGCGCGGTCGCGGCAAGGTGGCGGTGAAGGGGTTCGGCACCTTCGAGCGCCGGATCCGCAAGGGTCGGGCCTACAAGCACCCGTTGACCGGCGAGAGCATCGACGTCGCGAACAAGGAGACGATCATCTTCAAGCCGAGCGACCAGTTGATCGTCGAGACGCGCACGAACGCGGCGCCGCGCCCGAAGCGCGCGCCAGGTGCCACGACCGACGACATCCTGTTCAAGGGCTGATCGCACGGCGCAGCGCGCCGGCGCAACACGAGGAGATCCCCGCGCGGTGCGGTGGTCTCCTCGCGCCGTTTCGGGGCCCGGGCCGGTCGAGCCGTGACCTGCGCCCGGCCGAGCCGCTATCCTGCAACGTGTGGCAGCCCCCGCCGAGATCCCCGAAGAGTTCATCGCCGCCTGCGTGCAGTTCGACGTGCGCTCCGGCGACGTGGCCGCCAACTGCGCGTCGATGCGGGCCGGCGTCGAGGACGCCGTCGCCGGCGGCGCGCAACTCTGTGTGCTGCCCGAACTCTGGTCGACCTCCTTCCAGGCCGTGTTCGAGGAGTCGCTGCTGGCCGAGGCGGAAGCCGCCGAACAGGGACTGCAGGAGCTGTCCGCCACCCACGGCCTCGTGATCGTCGCCAGCTGCCCCGAGGCAGTCGGCGACCGGGTCTTCAACACGGCGAACGTCTACGAGCGAGGCCGGCGGCTCGGCTGCTACCGCAAGATCCACCTGTTCTCGCCCAACTCCGAACACCGCCATCACGGCGCCGGCGACACGCCGCTCGTGGTCGAGACGGGTCTCTGCAGGCTCGGCGTGATGATCTGCTACGACCTGCGCTTCCCCGAACTCGGCCGCTACTACTTCCACCGCGAGGTCGAACTGCTCGCCGTGCCGGGCCAGTGGCCGGAGGCCCGCTCGCAGCACTGGCGCACCCTGCTGCGGGCCCGCGCGATCGAGAACCAGATGTTCGTGATCGGCAGCAACCGTACTGGCCAGGAACCCACGCTGAAGGCCGGCGAGACGATGGTGTTCCTGGGCGATGGCCGCATCGTCGACCCGACGGGCGAAGTGCTCGCGTCGGGCTCCGGGGAGGCCGGCGCCGTGGTCGCCCGGATCGAGCGTCGCAAGGTCCGCACCGTGCGGCGGATCCTGCCGGTCGCACGCGACCAGCGCCCAGCGGTCTACCGGCGGCTGTTCGACGAGGTATGGGACCACATGTCCGAGCGCAGCCGGGAGGGCCGCGCGGCGCCCGAGCCCGACGAAGACTGATCGCCCGGCAGGCACAGCGCTCGCGCGGCAGGCGCAGCGCGGCGAGTCGAGCGAAGCCGCCGCAGCGGCGCCCGAGCGCCTGGTTTCGTCCGTTGCCGGTCGCCGCGTGGCGGCGGTGGGAACCTCAGCCGGTCACTCGACGAACGCCTGCAGCCGGCGCAGCTTGCCCGGCTTCTTCATGCGCCCCAGAGCGGCGTTCTGCAGCTGCCGCACCCGTTCGGCGGTGATGCCGAGATCGCTGGCGATCTCGCCGAGCGTCTGCGGCTCCGTACCGTCGAGCCCGAACCGGCGGCGCAGGATGCGCTGCTCGCGCTCGGGCAGATCCGCCATCGCTCCATCGAGTTCCTTGCGCAGGTCGCCGGCGGGGATCGACTCGGGCACGGGCAACGACGACTCGTCGGGCAGCAACTGCACGAGCGAGGCTCCTTCCTCGCTGGCGACCTCGGCATCGAGGCTGACCGCGTAGCGGCGCGTGCCCAGCACCCAGGCGACCTTCGCCTCCGGCACGCCGATCCGGTCGGCGATCTCCGCGTGCGGCAACTCGCGGCCCTCGCGGCGGCCGGCTTCCTGGGCGCGCCGGATCTTGCCGAGCACCTTCTGCACCCAGATCGGCACGCGCACCGTACGCGCGCTGTTGTAGAGCATCTTGAGCACCGCCTGGTGCACCCAGTACTGCGCGTAGGTCCGGAACCGCACGTCGCGCCGCCAGTCGAAGCCGTCGATCGCCTGGAACAGCGATGCGTTGCCCTCCTGGATCAGGTCCAGGGTGTCCACCCCGAGTCCCCGGTAGCGGTTCACGGTGCCGAGCACGATGTAGAGGGCCCCCTCGACGTAGAGGTTTCGCAGGTCTTCGAGTTGGTCGGCCGTCCGGCACACCCAGGCCCGATCGACGCCAGCCTTCGCCGGGACCCCCTGCAGCGCAGCGCGCACCGCGGCGGCCGACTTGCGCGCGAGCACCTCGGCGTCAGGCGGCGAGCAGCCGGCCCACGTGAGGGCATGCTCGAGCAGACCGCGCAGGAACTCGTGGCGTCGCGCCATCCGGAACTCCTCCTGCCGGTCCATCGCAGGAATCCGCCGCAGCTCGGACTGGTAGTAGCTGCCACGAACGTCAGGCAAGTCGGCAATCTCTGTCGGATTGGCAGTCTCGAGCCTCCGCTGGCGGTAGGCTGCGACGTCCACGGTCGCCCTCGCGCGAGCAAACTGGCGCGCGAGGCCCAGCGCGGTCGCCGAGAACCGATCGGTCTCGACGTCGAGAACCTGGTCGAGAAGTTCGAGGTCGACCCTCTGCGCGGCCGAGAGCCTCAACTTCCTGCGTGAGAAGAGCTTCGTGAGCACCATGAGCGGAGGGTGGGGGTGTTGGCAGGTGATACGACTGCCGCTGCGCAAGGGTAGTTCGTCGCGCGGCAGTTCTCGGACGCACCGGGGGCGCCCATCCCTCCCGAACAAGTTCCGTGCCCGGGTCCTACCTGCGCCGAACCAGCAGCAGCAGAACGACCAGCAGCAACGCGCCGCCGCCAATCCACAGCGGCAGCCCCGGGAAGCCATCGTCCTCGATCAGCGGCGTCGGTGCGGCCGGCTCGGGCCCCCCCGCCGCTGGCGCCGCAGTCAGGGGTGCCTGCACCTTCGGAGCCTGCGTCTCTGCGACCTCTACCTTCCGCTCCGGGAGCGCGGGCTTGCTGCCGCGTTCGGCGTCGGTGGGTCCGACCCCGGGTTGCGCCGCCGCCTCACCGGCCTCCTGCGGCTGCGCGCCGGTGCGAGGCCGGACCACGACGTTCGGGTCGGGGGACAGGCCGATCTCGATCTCCGCCGCGGCGTGGTCGATGAAGCGGCCGATCGCCTGGGCCGAGACCCCGTCGTAGAGATCGAACTTCATCTCGAGCGAGACCGGCTGCTTGCGCCCGACGATGGCCTGCGGCGAGATGGTCACCGGCACCTCGAGGATCGCCCAGTTGTCGTACACCGGGCGGCCGAGGTAGCCCTTGGCCAGTTTGCCCGGCTCGGCCGGCCTGAAGGTCGCCGGACCGAGCGTCGCCATTCCCTGCTGAGCGGGCGAAGTGATTTCGAGCGGTGCAGGGGAAGGCAGCACCGCCGGCCCCTTCAGGATCGCCGTGACGACCAGCATGCCCGACTGGCCGGGCATCAACTTCGCAGGCTTGGGGTTCACGACGAAGCTGCAGAAGTTCGACGCCCCGTGCCGGATGTTGCGGGCGAGGCGCTGCTCGGGGGTCAGCTTCTCGAGGCCCTCGGCCTCGTCGGGGTTCTTCTTGCCGTGTTCCGACTTCAGGTCGCCCCCTTCCTCCACGGCCTCCCCCGCCGCCTCGCGCTTGGCGCGAAGACGTTCGGTTTCCTCCTCACCGCTCTGGGCCGATACGAGCGCCACGAGACAAGAGAGAACGAAGGACAGGCGCAGCAACATGGTCGGAGCAACAGCGAGGTTGGTGGAGGGCACTCGGCGAGGCGGTCCAGGAGCATCCGGACCGGGGCCGCGCGCGCAAGAGGCTTTCGACGGGCAGCGCGCCGGTCTCTTCCCGTTCGACAGGTCCGGTCTCAGCGCGGGACAGCGGCGACTTGAAATGGCCCTATTCCAAGGCTACTTCTGCCGCGCCCATGGCCCGACCGACGCCCGTCCCGTCCGAAGCCGACGTGCTGCAAGCGCTGCGCGCGGTGCACGACCCCGACCTGCACAAGGACATCGTCGCGCTGGGCTTCGTCAAGAACGTGCGCATCTGCGGGGGCAGCGTCGCGTTCCAGATCGAACTCACGACTCCGGCCTGCCCGGTCAAGGACCTCATGAAGGGCCAGGCCGAACGGGCCGTGCGCGCCGTGCCCGGCGTCGAACAGGTCGCCATCGAGATGACGGCCCGCGTGACCGCGAGCCGGCCGGTGCTCGGCGACAGTGGGACCATCCCCGGCGTCAAGAACGTGGGGGCCGTGTCGTCAGGCAAGGGCGGCGTCGGCAAGTCCACCGTCGCGGTGAACCTCGCCTGCGCGCTGCAGCGCTCGGGGGCCCGCGTCGGCATCCTCGACGCCGACGTCTACGGTCCGAACGTGCCGTTGATGCTCGGGCTCTCCGGAAGGCCGACCGCCGTCGATCGGAAGATCGTGCCCTTCGAGCGGCACGGCCTGCAGGTGATGTCGATGGCGCTGCTGGTCGCGGAGGACCAGCCCGTCATCTGGCGCGGCCCCATGCTGCACTCGGCGATGCGGCAGTTCCTGTTCGAGGTCGCCTGGCAGGACCTCGACTACCTCGTCGTCGACCTGCCGCCGGGCACCGGCGACGCGCAGTTGTCGCTGAGCCAGCAGGCCCACCTCATGGGCGCCCTGATCGTCACGACGCCGCAGGACGTCGCGGTGCTCGACGTCAGGAAGGCGATCCGCATGTTCCAGACCGTGAACGTGCCGATCCTGGGTGTCGTCGAGAACATGGCCTGGTTCACGCCGCCGGGCCACACCGAACGCTACCACCTGTTCGGCGAAGGCGGCGGCGAGCGGATCCGGCGCGAGTTCGACGTGCCGCTGCTCGGCCAGATCCCGATCGAGATGCCGGTGCGCCCCGGCGGTGACCGCGGCACGCCGATCGTCGTCGCCGCGCCCGAATCGGCCGCCGCACGCGCCCTCTGCGAGATCGCGAGCAAGGTTGCACAGCGCGTCAGCGTGCTCAACGCCGGATAGCCCTCGGACCAAAGTACCAAGAACCCATGACGAACCAACCCAAGGCCCAGATCACCGGCCGCTTCACCGCCAAGACCACCATGCTCGAAGCCCTGACCGCCGACCCGTCGCTGGGCATGGTGCTGATGCGCGACTTCCATCTCGGCGGTTGCCGCAACTGCGGCTTCAATCCGCACGACTCGATCGAGGACGTTGCGGCGCAGAACGGCATCCCGACCGAACGCCTGCTGGCCGCGTTGAACCGGACCGCCTGACCCGCCGCACCGCGGGTCCGCGGGTCCGCGCCTCGGGTCCGCGAGCGGCCGCGTGCGCTCCCCCGACCCCACGAGCCAGGGCCGGGGGGCGGACCGCCGGACTCGGGCATCGCTTCGCCCGGCCGGTCACGGCACCCCGGTGCGCCAGGGCAGGTGCGCGTGGTCGGGGACGGACGGCAACGACCCAGCCGGCACTCGAGCCACACCCTTGCGCCGCCTCCCTCGATGGACAGAATACGGCGCCCGAGAACCAACCGAACATGGTCACCGAACTCACCGACGCCAACTTCCAGAGCACCCTGCAGCACGCCAAGGTCCCGGTGCTGGTCGACTTCTCCGCGGGCTGGTGCCAGCCGTGCAAGGCGTTGGCGCCGACGATCGACAAGGTGGCGGCCGAGTACAGGGGCAAGCTGGACGTCTACAAGATCGACATCGACAACGCGCAGGACGCGGCGGCGAGTTTCGGCATCATGAGCGTGCCCACGTGCATCTTCTTCCGCGACGGCAAGGAAGTGGACCGGTTCACGGGCAACATGGATCTGCGCGCCGTGAAGTCCCACGTCGATCGGGTGCTCGGGTGAGGTTCCGACCGCCGCAGTGCTTCTGACCGCCGCAGTGCTGCTGACCGCCGCAGTGCTGCTGACCGCCGCAGTGCTTCCGACCGCCGCAGTGCTGCTGACCGCCGCAGTGCGGCGACCCGCCCCGGGCGGAGCCAGGTGCCAGCCTCGCTGCCTCGGCGCGGGTCGGGGCCGGCGAGCGGCCGTTCAGCAGCGCCGCCGCAGGTTGTACCAGAGCAGGGCGAGCCCGAGCGGCACGCAGGCCAGCGCGGGAAGCCAGCGGCGGGCCCGCACGACCCGGTGCGGCGCCGCGACGCGCACCTCGCCGACCACGGCCGAGTAGACGTAGTTGCCGGGCTGCTGCGGAACGTGCTGCACTTCCCCGGTGCCGCCGGTGGCGCCGAGCTCGCGCCGGCTGCCGTCCGGCAGCTCGACGGTGACCGCGAGGTCCACGATCGGCACGCGCGCCAGGTCGGCCGACGCCACCCGTTCGGCGCGCACGGTGACGACCTCCCCCACCTCGGCGGGGAACGGCGTCACCGACAGCTGCTGCGCCAGCGACACGCACAGGACCGTCACGCACAGGGACACGGCGGGGTAGTGTGTCGGGCGTGTCCGTCGAAGTCGAGTGGCTCGGCCGCGCCGCCTACGCCCCGGTGCTCGCGGCGATGCGCGAACTGCACGCCGCCGTACGCCGCGGCGAGGGCCCCGGGCGGATCTGGCTCGTCGAGCACGAACCGGTCTACACCGCGGGACGCGCGACGCCCGCTGCGGACCTGCACCACGGCATCGTGCCGGTCGAACGCGGCGGCCAGATCACCTACCACGGCCCCGGCCAGCTGACCGTCTATCCGATCGTGCCGCTGCCCAGGCGCGACCTGCGCGACTGGCTGCGACGGTTCGAGGCGTTCGGGCAGGCCGTCGCCGCGGCCTTCGGCGTCGCGGCCGAGGTCTCGGTCGACGGCACCGGCGTGTTCGCCGCGGGCCGCAAGTTCGCCTCGATCGGCGTCGCGGTGCGCCACTGGATCAGCCTGCACGGCATCGCGGTCAACGTCGCGATGGACCCGGCCCCCTGGTTCGCGGTGCGGCCGTGCGGCAGGCCGCCGGACCTGATGACCGACCTCAGCACCGCCGCCGGCCGGCCGATCGCCATGGCGGAGGCCGTCGCCGCCGCGCGCGGGGCGGTTTCCGTGTTCGCCGCCACGGCCGATCCGCTATGAACGCGGCGCGATGACCGGCTCCGTCGAACTCGACCCGGACGGCACGAACCTGCTGATCCGCTTCCAGTACCGCGAGGATCTGGTCTCGCTGGTCAAGGAGTTCCCCGGGCGCCGCTGGGATCCCAGGCAGAAGCTGTGGCGCGTGCCCGCCGCGCACGTCGCGCGCGTGTTCACGGTGCTGAGCCGGCACCTGTTCGACTTCGCTCCGGAGATCCCGTCGCTGCTCGCCGGCACGCTCGGCCAGACGCCGAAGGCCCCGGCGGAGGACACGACCCCGGCCGACGAAGCCGGAACCGCCACGGCGGGCGCGGCCGAGACGCCGTCGCTGCGGGTCTCCGAGTTCAACGCGCTGGTGCGCGACGGGCTGCGGCGGCAGTTCCCCGAGGCCCTCTGGATCACCGGCGAGGTGGTCGACTACGACAAGGCCGCGGGCCGCGAGCACCGGTTCTTCCGGCTCGTGGAGAAGGCGCCGCAGCAACCGCGCGCGCTCGCCGCGGTCGAGGTCGCCCTGTTCGGCGGCACCGCCGAGCGCCTGCAGCAGAGGTTCGGCACCGGCGCGGACGCCTTCGCGCTGCGCGACGGCATCGAAGTGCGCCTGCTCGTGAAGGTCGACCTGTACGTGGCGTCCGGCCGCTTCCAGGTCGTCGTGCAGGACGTCGACCCGAGCTTCACGCTGGGCAAGCTGGCGCTGACGCGCGAGCAGATCCTGCGCGAACTGCGCGACCAGGGCCTCGCCGAGGCGAACCGCGGGCTCCGCTTCCCGGTGCCAGCGCTGCGCCTCGGTGTGCTGACGAGCCCCGATTCCGACGGCTGGAACGACTTCCTGCGCCATCTGCAGGAATCGCCGGTCGGGTTCGACGTGACGCTGGTGCCGATCAAGGTCCAGGGTGTGGAGCTGAAGCCGAGCCTGCTCGCGGGCCTGCAGTGGTTCGCCGCCCGCGCCGCGGCCTTCGACGTGCTGTGCATCCTGCGCGGCGGGGGCTCGCGCACCGACCTCGCCTGGTTCGACGACCGCGACGTCGCGTTCGCCGTGGCGCGCCACCCGCTCAAGGTGCTGGTCGGCATCGGGCACCAGCGCGACCAGTCCGTGCTCGACGCGATCGCCCACTCCGAGAAGACGCCGACCGCGGTCGCCGCGTTCCTGGTCGCCGCCGTGACCGGCGCGCGCACCGACCTCGCCGCGCGCGGCACCCGACTCGCGGCGGCCGCGGCAACGCTGCTCGACGAGCATCGCTCGGCGCTCGACGACCTGCTGCGCGGGCTGCTGCGCGGCAGCGAGCGGTGCCTGCAGCAGCGGCACGCCTGGCTCGCGCAGGCCGGGCGCGGCCTCGCGGCGGCCACGCTGCTGCGGCTCTCGCGCGAGAGCGCGGACCTGCGCGGGGCCGCCGCCCGCGCCGCGTTCGCGGTGCAGCGCCGGTTCGACGCCGCGCACGCGCGCCTCGCCGAGATGGCCGCGCGCCAGCGCCTGCTCGACCCCGCGCGCGTGCTCGGCCGCGGCTACGCGCTCGTGCGCTCGACCGCCGGAGCCGTGTTGCCGTCGGCTGCCCGCCTCGCCAGGGACCAGACCGTGCTCGTGCAATTCCGCGACGGCCGCGCCACGGCGCGCGTCGTCGACGTCCAGTCCGATTCCCCATGACCGACAAGAAGAAGAAGGGCGACGAGCCGACCTACGCCGCCGCCAGTGCCGAACTCGAGCAGATCCTGCAGGACATCGAGTCGGGCGAGATCGACCTCGACGCGCTGACCGAGAAGGTCGAGCGCGCCGCGACGCTGCTGGCGACCTGCCGCCAGAAGCTCGCCGCGACGGAGACCAAGGTGAAGAAGATCACCGCCGAACTCGCCGCGGCGGCGGAGCAGGACGGCGGCGACGGCGAGGACGAGCGGTGAACTGGGAGAACGCGGTCCTCTGGTACGTCGCCTTCGTCGTCAGCGCGACGGTGCACGAGGCCGCGCACGCGCTGCTGGCGAAACTCGGCGGCGACCCGACGGCCTACCACGGCGGGCAGGTCACTCTGAACCCGCTGCCGCACATGCGGCGCGAGCCGTTCGGCATGGTCGTGCTGCCGCTGCTGAGCCTGTACATCAGCCACCTCAACGGCAGCACCTGGTGCTTCGGCTACGCCAGCGCCCCGATCGACCCCGTCTGGGCATGGCACCATCCGCGCCGGGCCGCGCTGATGTCGGCCCCGGGCCCGCTGGCGAACGTGCTGCTCGCGGCGCTCGCATTCGCCGTGTTGTGGTTCGTGGGCGTGCCCGCTTCGGACACCGGCAGCGCCGTGCGGAAGATCGCCGGCACGTTCCTGTTCCTGAACCTGCTGCTCGCGATGTTCAACCTGATCCCGCTGCCGCCGCTCGACGGTGCTGGCGTACTCGAAGGGCTCGCGCGGCCGCTGCAACGCATCTACGACGGGATCCGCCGCCTGCCCTACATCGCGATCGTCACCTTCGTGCTCGCGAACCAGATGGTGCTGTACCTGTTCGTGCCGGTATTCCGGACGGTCACGCGGTGGCTGCCGTATCCCTACTGACCAAGGTGAGCCCGCTCAGGGCCGGCCGGTGATCGCCGCACGCCCGATCTCGCCGGCGCGCAGGCAGGCGCTCATCGAGCGCTCGTAGGCGAACTCCGGGTCGCGCGCGTCCTGCTCGCGCAGCAGGTAGCCGAGTTCGTCGTCGCACAGGCCGAACAGCACGAGGTCGGGCCGGTGCAGTTCGGCGCGCACGCGTTCGGCCAGCGCCGGCTCCATCTCGCCGGGCACCGCCACGGCGGCGAAGTCGCCGAGGCGCAGCCAGCCGACCGTGCTGCGCGCCGCACCGGCGTAGAGCTGCCGCTGCAGCGCCATCGTCAGGTTTCGAGCAGCGCGAGCGCGCGCCCCAGCGTCTGCTGCGCGTCGGGCGCGGCACGGCGCCGCGCGGCGCGCTGCAGGCAGCGCAGGTACTGGATCAGCACCTCGCGGTCGGTCAGGTCGCGCAGGTGCTCGCGCACCTGCAGATGGCCACTCGCGCGCAGGTAGCGCGCGCAGTCGGCCTTGGTCACCGACCGGCCGCCGTGGAACGGGTCGACGAGCACCGGCCGCACGCCGTGCAGGCGCACCAGGAAGTGGTCCGGCAGGCCCACGCCGGCCGCCGAGAGCCCCGCCCAACGCGCGACCAGCAGGTAGACCAGCGACAGCGTCACGGGGGCCCCGAGCCGCAGCTGCAGCACGCGGTCGATCAGCACGTGATCCATCTCCGGCTCGCGCGCGTCGGCGCCGCGCAGGCCGAGTTCGCCGTGCAGACGCTCGGCGAGCAGCCGCGCGCAGGTCGGCAGGCTGCGGCCGACGAGTTCCTTGCGCAGCGAGGCGGCGATCGCGCGCAGGCGCGCGCCGAGGTCCGGCGCGTCGGGCACGAACGTGCGCACCATCTGCGACAGCAGCACGGCGCCTTCGAGCAGCAGCGGCGCATGGCTGCGGCCGGTGCGCCCCAGGCGCAGCACCGCGAACCGTCGCAGGCACGTGCGCACCTCGAGCGCGCGCAGCACCGCGCGGGCGCGCATCCGCAGCAGCACCAGGTCCGCCTCGGCGGCGGCCTGCAGCGCCGGGACCGCGGCGTCGCCCCACCGCAGCAGCCGCTCGCGCGCGGCAGCGAGCACCGGACCGCGATCGTCGCCGAGCAGCGCGACCGTCGCCGCGATCTGCGCCGGCTGGGGCGAGGCTGGTTCCGGGCTTCCGTGCTGGCTCGTCATCGGCTGCCGATCCTGTCGCACCAGCGCACCGCGATCCACCGGCGCTCGCTGGCGACGAAGGCCGCAGCATAACAAGCCGCGCCGGCGCGTCACCGCCGTTCCCGGGCCGCGCCGGGCGCTGCGCATCGCCCGGAATCGGCTTCCATGGACCGCGCCGCGCGTGGTCTGCTGGGTGCGCCAGCGGCGCGCGCTGCGGAAGACCCGATCGCACCGGCGCTGCCCAGTTCCGCCGCTCCGCTGCCCGCGCCGGCGCGAGCCGGCAGGTGCCCGCCATGACCGATCCCACGATGAACCCCGAGGAGTTCCGCCGGTTCGCCCACCGCGTCGTCGACTGGATCGCCGACTACCGCGCGTCCGCCGCCGACCGGCCCGTGACGGCGCCGGTCCGGCCCGGGGAACTGCTCGCGCAGTTGCCCGAGGCCCCGCCGCGCGACCCCGAGGGGTTCGGGGCCGTGCTCGACGACCTCGACCGCCTGGTGCTGCCCGCGTTGAGCCACTGGCAGCATCCGCGGTTCTTCGCCTACTTCCCGGCGAACGCCGACCTCGCGAGCGTGCTCGGCGACTTCCTGAGCACGGGGCTCGGCGTGCTGGGCCTCACATGGCAGTCGGCGCCGGCGCTGACCGAACTCGAGGAACGCTGCCTCGACTGGGTGGCCCAGCTGCTCGGCCTGCCGCCGGCCTTCCGCGGCGTGATCCAGGACACCGCGTCGACGAGCACGTTCGTCGCGCTCGTCGCCGCGCGCGAGCGCGCGACGGACCACGCGGCCGCCGGGCTGCAGGCCGGGCGCCCGCCGCTCCTGGTCTACGCGAGCGCCGACGCCCACAGTTCGGTCGCCAAGGCGGCGTTGCTCGCCGGCTTCGGCCGCGACCACGTCCGCCGCGTCGACGTGGATCGCGAGCGCGCGCTGGACCCGGCGGCCCTGCGCGCGGCGATCGCCGGCGACCTCGCCGCCGGCCGGCGCCCGTGCGCGGTGGTGGCGACGACGGGCACCACGGCGACCACCGCGATGGACCCGATCGACGCGTGCGGCGCGATCGCCCGCGAGCACGGGCTGTGGCTGCACGTCGACGCGGCGATGGCCGGCGCGGCGATGATCCTGCCCGAGTGCCGGCACCTGTGGCGCGGCATCGAGGCGGCCGATTCGGTCGTCGTGAACGCCCACAAGTGGCTCGGCGCCGCGTTCGACTGCTCGCTGTTCTTCGTGCGCGACGTGCCGCACCTCGTGCGCGTGATGAGCACGGACCCGAGCTACCTGCGCACGGCGGTCGACGACCGGGTCACGAACTACCGCGACTGGGGCGTGCCGCTGGGCCGGCGGTTCCGCGCGCTGAAGCTGTGGAGCCTGCTGCGCACGCACGGCACCGCGGCGCTGCAGGCGCGGCTGCGCCGCGACCTCGCCAACGCGCGCTGGCTCGCCGAACGGGTCGCCGCGACGCCGCCGTGGCGCCTGCTCGCTCCGGTGCCGCTGCAGACCGTCTGCCTGCGCCACGAGCCCGACGGCCTCGACGGGGAACGGCTCGACCAGCACACGCTGGGCTGGCTCGCGCGGTTGCACGCGACCGGCCGGGCCTGGCTCACGCCGGCCCAGCTCGACGGCCGCTGGATGGTGCGCGTGTCGGTCGGCGCGCTCGGCACCGAGCGCGAGCACGTCGAACAGCTGTGGGCCGACCTGCGCGGCGCGGCAGGTTGAGCGGAGCCGACCTCGGCTCAGGCGCCCAGGAGCTGCGCCGCACCGGCCAGCGCCGGCAGCACGACGCGGAACGTGGAGCCCACGCCCGGCTCGCTGTCGACCTCGATGCGGCCCCGATGCCGCTCCACCGTGCGCCGCACGATCGACAGGCCGAGCCCGGTGCCCGGCGCCTTGTCGACGAGCTGGTCGCGACCGCACTGGCCGAACGGCTCGAAGATGCGCGCGAGATCCGCGGCGGCGATGCCCGCGCCGTGGTCCGCGATCTCGACCACCACGTGGCCCGCGGCCGCGCGCGCCCGCACCTCGATCGCGCCGTCGGGCGACCCGAACTTCGCCGCGTTGTCGAGCAGCCGCCACCAGGTGTCCGCGAGCCGGAAGTCCACCGCCGCGACCGGTGGCAGGTCGTCCGCCAGCTGCAGGCCCACGCGTGCAGCCACGGCCGGCTGCAGCCGGGCGACGGCCGCACGCAGCGTCGCGGCCAGGTCGGCGGGCGCGAGGCGCCACGGGTCGGCCGAGCTCAGCTGCAGCACGTCGTCGACGAGCCGCGCCAGGCGGTGTGCACCGCGCTGCGCGACGGAGAGGAACTCGCCGCGTTCCGCCGAGCCGCCGTCGCCGAAGGTGGCGAGGATCTCGATCGCGGACTGGACCTCCGTCATCGGCGTGCGGAACTCGTGCGAGACGTTGGTGACGAACTCCGACTTGGCCCGCGCCGCGGCCAGCGCCGCGTCGCGCGACGCCACGAGTTCGGCCTCGGCCGCCTCGCGCTGCCGCGCGTTCGCCGCGAGCTCCGCGGTCATGCGGTCGAAGGCCAGGCCGAGTTCGCCGAACTCGTCGCGAGTGCGGATCCCGGCCCGCGCCGCGAAGTCGCCGGCCGCGACGCGCCGCGTCGCCTCGCCGAGTGCGATGATCGGCTGCAGCGTGCGTCGCATCTGCACGAGGCTGGCGACGAGCACGCAGAGCAGCGCGCCGGCCGCGGTCAGCGTGAACCACGTCGCGAAGGGG
>VGXW01000042.1 GCA_016873195.1 Planctomycetota bacterium
GGCGCCCGCCAGTAGCGGGCGAGGTGCCGTTCGCCGCCGACTTCCCACTCGACGGTCCCGGACGCCGGCTCGCGCGCCACCGCGCCGAGCAGCGGCGCGACGGCGGGCTCGCTGGCGAGCGTGTGGCCGAGCACTGCCCCGCTGCCGTCGAGCACCAGCACCTCGGAGCCGCGCACGCGCAGGTCGGTGAAGTCGAACAGCCACGGCCGCGCCGGTTCGGCGACCAGCAACCGCGGGGCGCGGCCGGCCCGCTCGAGCCGCGCGAACGCCACCAGGCGATCGGGTCGCCCGAGCCCCTGCACGAGGATCCCGCTCCGGCCCAGGTGTTCGCCCGCGTCGGCCGGCAGCGCCGCCGGCAGCGGCGCGGCCTCCCCCCACAGCGGCTCGACCGACCCGCCGTCGACCAGCCACAGCGCGGCGATGCGACCGCGCAACAGGTTCGCGAGCGCAGCGGCGCGTTCGTGCGGGCCGCCGCCTTCCGGCGGCAGTGTGCCGCGCACGAGTTCGAGGTCGACCTGCAACTGGCCGAACCGCGCCGCGAGGCTCATGCCGGCAGCCTTCGCCGCACCGTGCAGTCCCTCGACGTTCTGCCGGGTCAGCTCGCGGGTGACCTGGGCGAACGCGAGCCAGGCGAAGCCGGCCAGCGGCGCCAGCGCGCAGGCGAGGAACAGCAACACGAGCCGGCGGCCGAGACGGCACGTCAGCACGCCGAGCCCCCGGCCGAGGTCCGGCCGGTCTGCCACTCAGCAACCCTCCGCGGCGGCCACGAGCCTGCCTGTGGGCACCGGCCCGGCGTCGATCTCGCCCGTCTCGGTGAACGCACCGAGGCGCTCCGCGACGGCGCGCTGCGCGGCGACGGCCGGCGCGAGCGCACCGTGCGCCGCCGGCGGCAGCCGGTCGACGGCACCGAGCAGCGCGCGCTGCACTTCGGCGTTGGCGGCGGCGATCGCCGCGACGCGCTCGCGCACGCCCGCCACCGCCGCGTTGAGGCACTCGACCTCCTGCTTCAGGTAGTCGCGCCGGCGCGTGCGCAGCGGCGGCGGCAGCCGACCCGCGGCGAGCAGGCGCAGGTCGCGCTTGAACCGCACCAGCGGTCCGGCGATGCGGTGCGACAGCCGCAACACGCCCAGCGCGAACAGCGCGAGGCTCACGGCCGCGACGATCCAGAACCGCTCGTGCATGTAGAGCATCACGATGGCCGGCTCGGCGCTCGCACGCGCCGCGCCGGCGCTGCCGAGATCCCACAGCAACGGCAGGAAGATGCCGAGCGAGGTCGCGGCGAGCACGAACACGCCCAGCGCGAGCGCGTGGGCGCACAGGCTCCACTGCAGCTGGCGGTCGACGACGAAGCGGCGGCGGCGGCACGGGACGTCTTGCATGGGAACCTCAGTAGTCGGCGGCCACGCCGAAGAAGCCGCCGTCGTTGGCGCGGATCACGTCGTCCTGGCCGAGCTTGCTGCCGAGCGAGACGGCGGTCCTCGCGTCCGGTCCGAGGCTGAAGAGGTCGTAGTCGGTGTTGAGCGGGAACAGGTAGCGGTCGCGGCGGCGGACCTGCTCGGACGGGACCGACAGGAAGATCGAGAAGCTGCCGCTCGCCGTGAGGCTGCTCGTCAGGTCGCCGATTTCGGCCGCGGAGATCGGGCGGGCGACCGCCTGCCGCGCGGCGACGAGGGTCCGCGCGGCGCCGGACGACGTGGCTGCGGCGCGCGCCGTCACGGTGGGCTGCTGCGGCACGGCAGCGGGCCCGAACCCGATGGACGCCTTGCGCGTCACCAGGGCACCGGGGCCGGCGGCGCCACCGCCTGCCGGTTCGGTAGCCGCCGGACTCGAGCTGCCGAAGACCGCCGACGGATCGAGGATGCCGGCCTCGAGCGCCCATTCCAGCCCGTCGCCTGTGCCGTCGGCGTAGTCGAGGTAGCAGTACGGCGTGCCCCAGGGATCCCGCTTGCCGCCGAAGCCGACCTGGTGCAGCGTGAGCGGCAGGTTGCCGCCGTGGTTGGCGCGGTAGGAGTCGATCGAGTGCGAGATCGTGACGAGTTCCTGCTTCGCCTTGCCGATGCGCGCGATGCGCAGCGCGGAGACGTACTGCGGCACGCCGATGCTCGCGACGATCGCGAGGATCGCGACGACGATCATCAGTTCGAGCAGCGTGAAACCCGCTTGCAGCGACCTGGCGACCGAGACCTGGGACATCCCGTCGCACCATCGACGCCGCGGGCTGCGCGGCATGAGCCGGAGCGGCCCGCGGGCCCCGCCGGCGTGCACCCCCCGGAAACGGAACGACCCCGGGGGGCCGGGCCCCCGGAGGTCGTCGCGCCGGCGCGGCCACCTCGCTCGGAGGTGGAAGTGGTGCCCAGGACAAGATTTGAACTTGCAAGCCCTTTTGGGGCGCTAGCACCTCAAGCTAGTGCGTCTGCCAATTCCGCCACCTGGGCGCACTCGGCGGACGGAGGAGACTAGCCGGCCGGAGGCCGATTGCAACCCTCCGCGCCGGCGGCCGCGGGCCCGCCGGCCGGGCCGGTCAACGCAGGTTGCCGAGCAGCTTGGCCTGGAACCGGATGTAGTTGTTCTCCAGTTCGACCTGCACGTAGCCGGCGTTCAGCAACTGCGCGAACGCCCGCAGTTGCTGCATGTCCGCGCGGTCGGCGGCGGTGAAGCTCGTGCGCTCGCGGCGCCACAGTTCGTGCAGGTGGGCGACGACCGCGGTGTCGAACTCGCCGCCCGGCTGGGTCAGGGCACGCGGCAGGCTCGCCTTGCTCGGGTACTGCGGGAAGCGCGTCTTGCGGACGTAGTCCTCGGCAGCAGGCCGGCTGGTCACCATCCACTCGGGGTCGGGCATCTCGCTGCCGGCCGCGGCGAAGTTGAGGTAGTCGTCCATCACGGTCACGAGGCTGCTGCCGCGCAGCCAGACCATGCCGTTCAGCTCGGCCGGCAGCTCGCGCTCGACCTCGCCGAACTCCGCGAGGCTGCGGATCGAGCGCATGCCGTCGGCCGCGTAGCGCGTGCGCAGCACGTCCTTGATCAGGAGCCCGGAGTTCGACACGACGAAGAAGTCGCTGAACACGATCATCGCGATCTGGCCCGTCGCCGGGATCTGCGGGTTGCAGAACTCGGTCACCGGCTCGGCGAGCTGGCCGCCCGCGTAGGGCACCTTCAGGTGCCAGACCTTGCGGAACCCGAAGTTGCCGTAGCTGTCGCGCAGCATCGCGACGAGGTCCTCGACGAGCTTGCCGGCGCCGGGTCTGAGCCAGAACACCCACGCGACCTGCGGCATCGGCGACCGCGCGGTGACGGGGACCATCAGCTCGCCGGTCTGCGGGTCGCGCGACGGGTCCGGCTGGTTGCGGCGGAACACGAACCCGGTGCGCGGCCACAGCGCGATCTTGAGGCGCTCGATCAGGTCCGTCGTGCCCGACAGCGCCTGGCCCTGCAGCACCGACCGCCGCATGCCGTCGTCGACGAGTTCGCGCGCCTCGGGCTCGAGCGCGCCGAACATCGCGTGCAGGAACTCGCCCGCCGGCATGCGCAGCGCGGCCGCGGCGCACGCGTTCTCGGGCACCATGCGCAGGAACGGGTCGAGCCACTCCTGGCGGCGCTGCTTCTCCGCCTTGTAGAAGCTGCTCTGGAACGGCGTGTGCTGCTTGCTGTTGAGCACCACCTGGCCGGTCGCCGCGAGCGTCTGGTCGGCGAACAGCAAGGCCCCCGACACCTGCATCCAGCCCTTCAGGTTCAGGAAGCTCGCGAGCACGCGCTCGTTCATGCTGTCCTTGTTGGCGGCGTTCGGCCAGTTCGCGGCGCGCCGCTTCCACCCGTCGAACGCGTTCGGCTCGGCGACGAACTCGAGCGAGTTGGGCACGAACACCGAGTTGACGTCGGCCCAACGCTCGACGCGCTGCACCACGCCGTCGGTGTACGCCGCCATCTTGCCGAGCGGCTCCTCGTCGCGGTTGCCGTCGATCAGCCGCTGCGACTGCTCGACGAGACCCCGGTCGTTGGCGACCATCACGACGTCGAGGTGGCGGCGCACGTAGAGCGGCCCGGGCTGGCCCGGCAGTTCGACGACGAGATCGAGGCCGTCGCCGGCGACCTTCGCACCGCCGCCCTGCAGCCGGGCCTGCACGAAGCCGAACCCGGCGAGCCCCAGCGCGGCCTTCACGCGCCAGCCGACGCGCGTGTAGACGCACCAGCGGGGCACCGCGAGCGGCTGCGGCGGCGACTTGTCGCGGTCGAGCACGTAGCCCGCGACGACGAGTTCGGTGCCGATCGCGTCGCGCAGCACGTCGATCCAGCCGCCGCTGTCGGCCGCGACGCGCTGCACCGCGTCGCGGGCCTGCTGCAGCGCGCGCTCGGCGCCGCCGTCCGCCAGGTCCCGCACCAGCGGCCCCTTCTCGAGTTCCGGCCAGCCGCGCGAGTCGGCCAGTTCGGCCCAGAACTTCGGCGCGGGGAAGTCCGCGAAGTCGCCGGCGAGCCGCGTCTTGCGCACGAAGAAGTCGACGCCGCGCGGCACCACGTCGCGGACGTCGGGCAGGTCGCCTTCGAGCGGGTTGAAGACGAACGCCACCACGAACAGGAGGCCGAAGGTGACGGCCACGCCAAGGCCGATCCCCAGGGTCTTCCAGAGCTTGCGGGATCGCTTCTTCGGCGTGGTCATCGCGGGTGCAGCGTAGCGGACGGAACTGCCCACCTGGAGTGCGAGGTGCCTCGGACGGTGCGGGCGGCGCCATCTTCCGCGCGCCCGCCGAGCGGGTTTGCCTTCGCCTCGCCGCCGCGCTCTACTCGGCCCGAGAGCCCATGGCCGGTCTCGTCCCCAACGCGCGATCCCGCCGCGTCCCGGAGTCGGCGACGCTCGCGGCCTCGGCGCAGGCCGCCAGGATGCGCGCCGCTGGGCGCGCCGTGGTCTCGCTGGTCGGCGGCGACCGCGATCCATCGGTCGTGGAGACCGACCCGAGGGCGCCGCGCCGTCCGGCCTTCGCCCCGCGCCTGCTCGCCGACGACGGCCCGCCCGAGCTGCGCGCGGCCGCCGCACGCTGGTTCGCGGAGCAGCTCGTTGTGCCCTGTTCGGCGGACGAGGTGATGGTCTGCGCCGGGACCGAAGCGGCGCTGCACCTGGTGCTCGCCACGATCGTCGAGCCCGGCGATCCGGTGCTGCTGCTCGCGCCGCACGAGGTCTCGTTCCCGGATCTCGTGGCGCTCGCGGACGGCAACCCCGTGGTGCTGCCGGCCGAACCTGCGGCGGGCTTCCTGCACGACGGCCAGACGATCGCCGCGGCCGTCGAGGAGTGCGATGCGCGCGGCATCGTGCTGAACTTCCCGAACCGGCCCTCGGGCGCCATGCCTTCGCGCGCGCAGGTGCAGGCGATCGTCGACGTCGCGGTCGAGCACGACCTGTGGCTCCTGTCGGACGAAGGGCTCGCGGCGCTGCACTTCGGCGCGGCCGAACACGTGTCGCCGGCGGCGCTGCCCGGCGGCCGCGAGCGCACGGTGGTCGTCGGCAACTTCCCGGCGTGCCCGCTGCTGGCCGATGGCGCCAGGACCGTGCTCGCCGGGCCGCGGGCCTTCGTCGAGGCCTGCTGCCGGATCCAGAGCCACCTGCTCGGCGGGTCACCCGCCGCGCGCGATCCGCGGCGCCCCGCCGTCGGCCGGCCCCCGTCGGCGGACCGGGTCGCGACCCGCCTGCGCGCGCTCGACGAGCGACGCCGCCTGCTCGTCGCCGGCGTGCGGGAGATCCCGGGCCTCGCGATCGTGCCCCCGTCGGGGGGCTGCCACGCCCTCGTCGACGTGCGCGAACTCGCGGCCGCGCGGGGTCTCGACGACGCCGGCATCTGCGCCCAGCTGCTCGATGGGCAGTTGCTGGCGGCGGTGCCCGGCAGCGCGTTCGGCGTGCCCGGGTTCGTGCGCCTGGGCTTCGCCGTGCCGATGGACGAACTGCGCGAGGCGCTGCGGCGCCTGCGCACCTACGCAGAGGGCAAGTGAACCAGGACGAATCGAAACAGCGTGTCGTGTTGGCGCCGAACCTCGCGGCGCTGCAGGCCGCCGAACACGACTGGGACGTGTTCGCGCAGCTGCGCTCGGTCAAGGAGCTGCAGACCAAGGACCGGAAGCCCTACCTCGTGGTCGAACTCGCCGACGTGCACGCGGTGATCGAGGCGAAGATCTGGGACAACACGCGCGACGCGCTCGAAGCCGCGAAGGCAGCACCGCCGCGCGGCCCGGTCAAGGTGCGCGGCAAGGTCAGGGAATGGCAGGGCCAGGCGCAGCTCGTGATCGAACGCTTCAAGGCGATCGATCCGGCGGCGGCACCGGACGGCTTCGCCCTCGACCAGATCGTCGACCCCGCCCTGGCCCCGGTCGAGGACCTCTGCTGCCGCACGCTGGTCTTCGACATCGAGACCGTGCCCGCGCACGACCGCCGCGAACTGCCGGCCACCGTCGGCGAGGCGCTGTCGAGCTACGCGACGCGCCGCGACATGGAGCCGGGCGCGGTGATGGGCATGTCCCCGTTCTTCGGCAAGGTCGTCTCGCTCGCCATCGGCGACGGCGATGCCGAAGGCGACCAGGTGACGGTGCTCGCGGTGCCTCCCGCCGGCACGGCGATCGACGCTTGCCCGCCGTGGTTGCGTCCGACGTCCGAGCCCGAGCTGCTGCGCTCGTTCTGGGCCCTCGCGAGCCACGCGGAGACGATCGTCACCTTCAACGGCCGCGGCTTCGACGTGCCGTTCCTCGTCACGCGGAGCCTCGTGCACGGCATCCCCGCCCGCGTCGACCTCGTGTCGCAGCGGTTCTCGCTGCGCCCGCACCTCGACCTCTGGGAACTGCTGAGCCAGCGCGACCGCGGCCCCAGCAAGCTCGACGTGGTGTGTTGGGCGCTCGGCATCGAGAGCCCGAAGGAGGTCATGGACGGGTCGATGGTGGCGCCCGCCTACGAACGCGGCGAGATCGTCAAGATCGCCGAGTACAACGCCCACGACGTGCGCGCCACGAGCGCGATCTACCGCCGCCTGCGCGACCTCGTGCTGCGCTACCGCGCCGACTGGAACCCCGTGCGGAAGTGACCCGGCACCGTGTGCCGGAGCGCGTGGTTCGCCCGCTTGCCGTCGCCGCGTCGCGGCAGCCGGGAGCGTCGCGGCAGCCGGGAGATCAGTACACCAGCAGCGCCGCGGTCCGGGCAGCGAGATCCAGGTGCAGCCGCATCAAGTAGCCCCTGTTGTGGGCATCGATGACGACGATGTCCGCGACGTCGACTCCGGCTGCGACCAGGCCCTGCAGCACGAACGCCGGCAGCGTCATCAGCTGATCGACGACGGGCAGCGCGATCGGCGCCCCGCTCTCGCCCTCGAACAAGGTGGCGGTCGCCTCCCCGCACTCGTTCGACAGCCGCAGTCTGATGTCGGAGCCGAGGTTCCCGAAGGTGAGCGGCGCCACGCGCGGAACACCGCCGCCGATCGTGGTGATGTTGCTGCCGATGCTCTCGCAGCGCGGCAGGATCCACACGCCGGTACCGCCCGCGTTCTCGCCGCCGTCCCCTGCACCGCCGATCGCCGGGATCGCGGCCCACAGCGCGAGCAGCGCTGCGGTCAGGAATCGGAAGAGGAGGTTCATGGCATCGTCCCGGCAGGCTCCGGGTTGGCAGGTTGGAGGGTCTGTATATCGGATCTTGGCTATCGGCGCGAGAGGGGGGGGGCTATCCGGCCTCCTTCTGGACGCCGGGAAACCAGTTGGGAAGGGTCCGAGCGAACGCGCCGTGCACCTCGGGGTGCGCGCGCAGCAGGTGCAGGAACAGGCTGCGACGGTCGAGTTCGCGGGCAACCTGCGTGCGGCGGTGCGGCAGCTCGTCGTGCAGCCGCCGGAACCACCGCAGGCACTCGGCGAACTCGCCCTTCATGCCGTAGGCCAGCCCGAGGTTGAAGTAGGCCATACCCAGGCGCGGTTGCTCGCCGACGACCCCGGAATCGACGACCTGCTGCAGCAGCTGCACGGCGCCTTCGTGGTCGCCTTCGTCCAGGTGCATGGTGCCGAGGCCCAGCAGGGCATAACTGCGCATCAAGCGGTCGTCGGTGTTCGCGAGCACGAAGGAGAACTGCTTGCGCGCCAGCGCGCGCTGCCCGCGCACGTGGTGGACGAGGCCGAGGTAGATGCGCGACTCGTGGGCCTCGGGGTCGAGACCGAGCGCTTCCGTCAGCAGGCGCTGCCCCTTGGCGAAGCTCTCGGCCGGCGAACTGAGCCGGCCGTCGAGCAGGGCCTTCGCGCTGACCCAGTCGCCGCCCTCGCCGCCCGGTTCGAGCCGGGCCACCTCGTCGAGCAGGTTGCGCCCGCGCATCGCCATGTCGGGCACCGGCACGGGCTCTTTCGCGACCTCGCGCGAGAAGTCCGGCGACAGCCCCATCAGCACGAAGCACCTGCCGAGTTCGTAGAGGATCCGCGCCAGCTTGCGCCGGTTCTCGGTCAACTGCGCCCGGAGCCGCTTCGCGCGGGCCGAAGGGGCCGGGTCGGCATCGGCGGCTGCCAACTCACGGTGCAACCGGACCTGGTCGCGGATCCCCTCGAGGAACCCACGGCAGGAAGGGCATGCGTCGGAATGCACCAGCACGCGGCGCACCGAGGGGGCGTCGAGCTCACCGTCGAGCATTGCCGACAGATCCACCTGGATCTGCAGACACGGGTCGCTCCCGCGCTCGAGGGTGGCAGTGGCTGGGTTCATGGAGGATGGACTAGCGAGCGAGGTTCAGGCGGTCACGCAAGAGATGGAGTTGGTACCTGGCTGTGGCCCAGCAGCGCCCGGCGGGCTGCGAATGCGGTCCCGCGGATCGCGGCGGCGGGGCGCCCGGGCGGCGCGGGCTGGTGGCCCGCCAGCAACTGCAGCGAATGTTCCATGCCCCGGAAGATCTTCCGTCGGCCACGGAACACCACCATCTTGAGATTCTCGAGCCGGATGCCGAGGTCGCGCGCCGCTGCGCGGTAGGAGATGCCGTCGACCTCGACGAGCGTCAGCGCGCGCCGCTCCTTCGGCGACAGCCGCCCGAAGTGCTGCAGGTAGAGTTGCAGGTACATCAGGAAGGCCTGGTTCACGACGAGAGCGCTTTCCGCCTCGCTCGCCGCGCGTTCCGGCGACCGCTGGTTCAGATCCTCCGGCTGCACGACCTCCTCGTCGAGTTCGTGGAACTGCGCGAGCCGTGCCTGGCCCTTCAGGAACTTGAGCAGCGTGTTGCGCGCGATGCGGTGGCCCCAGCCGCGGAACGCGTCGGCGCGATCGGCCAGGAACCGGTGCGGGTAGCGGTAGATGTTCAGGAAGACCTCCTGCAGCACGTCCTGCGCGTCGACGTGGTGAAAGGTCCGCCGCAGTTTCGCCTGGATGGCCTGCAGGAACGAGGCGCGGTTGAGTTCGAAGAGCAGCGCGAACACGGTGGAGTCGCCGGTGTTCTTGTAGCAGTCCATCAGGCTGGTGCTGACCCAGTCGAGCCAGGCCTGCTCGCTGCCGACGGCCGCGCCTGGGTGCGGCGGCTCGCCCGAGGCGAGGCGGTGCAGCGCCGGATCCCCGGTGCGCTCCCAGAGCTCGACCAGCCGGGCCGCCAGGGCCCGGCGATCGGTTGGACTCTCGGGCGAGTGCAACATGGGGGCTGCTTCGAGGGGTTGTGCCGGACTACGGAATCCGGCCCATCAGGTCATAGCCAGACGCACACCAGAAGTAACGAAAACGTAGTCCCACGGCGCCCAGGCGCAATCCCCCCAGGCCAGGAATCTCCCTCGCCGGTGGCAGCGCGGCGAGGCCCCAGGTCGGAGCTTCAGGCGGGAGGCAGCTCCAGAACCAGGGCCGCTCCGCCGGGGCCGAGGCGGTCGGGCAGCACGCGTGCCCCGAGCTGCCCGACCGCGAGCCGGAAGCCGCGCACCGCTCCGGGATCGACGTCCTCGGAGGGCTCCCCCGAGCCGGCGATCCGGATCCGGGGCCGGCCATCCTCCCCGGTGAGTTCGAGCAGGATGGGCCCTTGTCCAGTGCTGCGCTCCGCGACCAGGGCGAGCCCGGCGTGCAGGGCGTCGGCCAAGCGCACGGCATCGCCCCACCAAGGGCGAACCGCCTCGCCCGCGACGTGTACCAGACGCTCGCGCCCGACCCACTCGCCGGCGACCTCGCGACAGAAGTCGCCGAGATCGACGGGTTCGAAGCCGCGCGCCGCGAGGGCCGCCTGCTGCGCGAAGTCGTCCTGCACCGCGTCGCACCAGCCGAGCACCTGCAGGGACGAGTGCACCGCTGCCTGGATCCGCGCGCGCGCCGCTTCGCCGACGACTTCGTCCAGCGACTCGAGGCCCTGCCGCAGTTCCGCGAGGAACTGCTGCTGGCATTCGGCGAGGCACAGCAGGCGTTCGCCGAGTCGTTGGGTCGCCGCGTCGGCGCGCCGCCGCGCGACCTCTGCCTCGGCCCGGGCTGGCACGACCACCATCTCGGCGCCCTGGCGCAGAGGCTTCGGCAGCACGTAGCTGCCTTCGTGTTGGGCCTGCGGGACGGCGACGTCGGACTGCGAGAGGGACATGCTGGCGCTCCGCGAAGGGGTTGCCCCGGCACCGCCGGGTCGGGTTCGCGTCCATGCCATCGACCGATCGGCCCCACCGGCTTGAACGCGCCGGACGGCGCCGCCGATAGCATCCGTGCATGCCGCACCGCCTGCATCGCCCGCCCCCCGGACGCCCGCGCCGCCAGCGTGCGGACCGGCGGCCATGAGCGCGCCGCCGTTGCCGGTGGACGCGATCCGCGAGATCGCGGCAGCCTGCGGCTTCGACCTCGTGCGCTTCGGCCCGGCCGACCCGGGCGAACACGGCGACCACTTCGTGCGCTGGCTCGCGGCCGGCCGCCACGGCGAGATGCGCTACCTCGAACGCAACCGCGAGCGCATCCTCGACCCGGGCGCCTGGCGGCCCGGCGTGCGCTCGGCGATCGCCCTCGCGGTCGACTACGGCGGGCCGGCCGCGGCGCTGCCCGGCGGCGGCCGCGTCGCGCGCTACGCGGTCGGCCGCGACTACCACCGCTGGCTGCGCGCGCGCGTGTTCGCGCTGCGCGAACGGCTCGAAGCCGCGGGCCTGCCGCGCGGCTCGACGAGCGGCGGCACCGACGCGTTGCCCGTGCTCGAACGCGCGCTCGCGGCGCGCGCGGGCATCGGGTTCCTCGCCAGGAGCGCGATGGTGATCTCGCCGGCGGTCGGCCCCTACCTGCTGCTCGCGGAGTTGCTGACCGGCATGGAGCTGCCGCCCGATCCGCCGTCGCCGGGCGCCTGCGGCACGTGCCGGGCCTGCATCGCCGCCTGCCCGACCGGCGCCATCGTCGCGCCCGGCGAAGTCGACGCGCGGCGTTGCCTGAGCTACACGACGATCGAACTGCGCGGCTTCGTGCCGCGCGATCTGCGCGAGTCGCAGCGCGACTGGCTGTTCGGCTGCGATGTCTGTCTCGAGGTCTGCCCGTTCGCGAGGAAGAGCCCGCGCCAGCACCTGTGCGGCGAGGCCCGCCCCGCGGAACTGCGCCCGCACCGCATCGTGGCGACCTGGACGCTCGCCGACGTGCTGGCGATGGACGAGGCGCGCTACGCGGCCGAGTTCACGGGCACCGCGCTGCGGCGCGCGACCCGTTCGGGCCTGCGGCGCAACGCGGCGGTGGTGCTCGGCAACCGCGGCGACGACGCCGCGGTGCCAGCGCTCGTCGCCGCGCTCGCCGACGCGGATCCGGTCGTGCGCGGCCACGTCGCCTGGGCGCTCGGCAGGATCGACGGGCGGCAGCCGGCGCTCGCGGCGGCGCACGCGACCGAACCCGATCCGCGAGTGCGCGCCGAGCTCGAGAGCGCGATGGACTGAGGTTCCCACCGCCGCCACGCGGCGACCGGCAACGGACGAAACCACGCACTCGGGCGCCGCTGCGGCGGTTTCTGTCGAGACCGCGGACCGTCGCCGCCGCGCGACCGTCGCAGCGGGGCGACGGGCGGCGCCCGAACCGATGCGAGCGGCCGTCCCGCGCGTGCGGCCCCGGCGATCGGCATCCGGCCGTCGCGGGCGCACGACGCCCGGCGAGCGCGCAGGGCGCCGACCCCGCGCCGGCGCAGGCGCGCTGGCACCGGCGGCTCGCCGCCGCCGGACCACCGGTTGCGTTACCTGGCAATGCGTTTGCTCTACTCCGATCGTGAAGCACGACCGACGCCAGGACGCGACGATGGCCGACACCGAGTTCTACCGCGAACTGAAGTGGTGCGACGCCTGCCGGAAGCAGGTGCGCTTCCTGATGAGCGTGAACCACTCGTTCTGCGTGCAGTGCGGCGGCAAGGTGCGCATGTTCTCCCGCGAGGAGAGCCTGCGCTTCGCCGAGACCGTGCAGCGCCACCGCTGGCAAGCCTCCTGATCCCCACCACGCGACGCCCGTCCCCGCCTCCGCGCCCCACCCTGATCCCGCAACCGAACCGACGCCCGCAGCCCTGATCCCCGCGACGACCCGCCGGCCACCTCCCGGCGGGTCGCCGTCGTTTCGGGGCCGAACGGGCCGGATCCGCGCCCCTTTGTGCGCAAGCCCCGGGCAGCCAACGGCCCCCCACCATGGTCGCTTGCGTTCGCGTGCCCGCTTCCGCATCCTCGCGCCTTTCCCCGACCACCCCTTCGCGAGGACGCGGCCGTGCAACTGCCCGAATTCCGGAACGAACCGTACACCGACTTCTCCCGCCCCCACGAACAGCATGCCTTCCAGCAGGCGCTGCAGAAGGTCGAGAAGGAGCTGCTCGGCAGGACCTGGCCCTGCTGGATCGGCGGCGAGCCCCACCGCGGCGCGGGCACCTTCGACAACTTCGACCCCGGCGAGGTCACGCGGCGCATCGGCCGCTACCCGAAGCTCGGCGAGGCCGACGGCAACCTCGCGGTCGAGAAGGCCCACGCCGCGTTCGCGCAGTGGGCCGACACGCCGGTCGAGCAGCGCGTGCGGGTGTTCCTGACCGCGGCGCAGCGGCTGCGCGAGAAGAAGCACCTGTTCTCGGCGATGCTCTGCTTCGAGGTCGGCAAGTCGTGGGCGGAGGCCGACGCCGACACCGCCGAGGCGATCGACTTCCTCGAGTACTACGCGGGCCAGATGCTGCGCATGGCGCAGCCGCAGCCGGTGACGCCGGTGCCCGGCGAGCGCAACCAGATGATCTACATCCCGCTCGGCGTCGGCGTCGTGATCTCGCCGTGGAACTTCCCGCTCGCGATCATGGCCGGCATGACCTCGGCCGCGCTGCTCGCCGGCAACACGGTCGTGCTGAAGCCGGCGAGCCAGTCGCCGGCGATCGCGGCGATGTGGGTCGAACTGATGCACGAGAGCGGCCTGCCGAAGAACGTGCTGAACTTCGTGACCGGCCCCGGCAGCACGCTCGGCGGCGCGCTCGTGCAGCACCGGTTGACGCGGTTCATCTCGTTCACCGGCAGCCGCGACGTCGGCCTGTGGATCTTCGACAAGTCCGCGAAGGTCGTCCCCGGCCAGATCTGGATGAAGCGCCTGATCGCCGAGATGGGCGGCAAGGACAGCATCCTCGTCGACCAGGACTGCGACCTCGAGAAGGCGCTCGACGCGGTGGTCGCCTCGGCGTTCGGCTACCAGGGCCAGAAGTGCTCCGCCTGCAGCCGCGCGATCGTGCACCAGGACGTCTACGACGAGTTCTGCCGCCGCATCGTGCCGAAGGTCGCGGCGCTGAAGATGGGGCACCCGAGCGACCGCACGGTGAACTTCGGGCCGATGGTCGACGGCAGCGCGAAGCGCAAGACCCTCGAGTACATCGAAGACGCCAGGCAGGAGTCCCGGCTGTTGATCGGCGGCGCGGCCGGACCCTCGGCGGGCCACTACGTGCAGCCGACGGTGTTCGCCGACGTGGCGCCGCAGGCGAAGATCTCGCTCGAGGAGATCTTCGGGCCGGTGCTCGCGATCCTGAAGGCCAGGGACTTCGAGGAGGGCCTCGCCATCGCGAACAACACCGAGTACGGGCTGACCGGTTCGCTGTTCACGCGCGACGAGAAGCACAAGGAGGAGGCGCGGCGCCGCTTCCACGCGGGCAACTTCTACATCAACCGCAAGTGCACGGGCGCGCTGGTCGGCGGGCACCCGTTCGGCGGCTTCAACATGTCGGGCACCGACAGCAAGGCCGGCGGACCGGACTACCTGCTGCAGTTCCTGCAGGCGAAGACGATCAGCGAGAAGGTGGGCTGACGGCGAGAAGGTGGGCTGAACCGCGGGCGGGGCGGGCCAGGGCGACCACTGCGGCCCGCCCGGCGGGCGCTCGGGAGTGGCGCCCGCCCCCCCCGCATCCTAACTTGGCTCGGTTTCGAACCGCTTCCCCGTCGCCGCCGAGCCCCTCCGCATGACGTCCGTCGCCACTCCCGACCACCCGCTCCTCGACCGCATCACGCGCCGCGCGTTCGCGCACATGGTGGCGATGATCCACGTCGCCAACCACCGGCCGACCGCCGACCGCACGGACCCCAAGGTCGGCGGCCACCCGGCGAGCTGCGCGAGCAGCATCGACTTCCTCGCGGCGCTGCACCTCGCCGTGCGCGAACCCGGCGACTTCGTCTGCTGCAAACCGCACGCCTCGCCGGCCGACCACGCGCTGCACTACGCGCTGGGCCTGTTCCGCCACCACGACGGCCGCTGGTTCACGGGCGACGAAGCGACCGCGGTGATGAGCCGCCTGCGCAGCTTCGCGCACGACGGCGCGCCGGTCTTCCAGAGCTACCACTCCGAACTCGACCCGGACGGCTTCAGGTTCCTGCCCTCGGGCTCGGTCGGCATCCCGCCGGTCGCCGCGGTCTACCTCGCGCTCGCGTACCGCTACGCGCGCCAGCACGGCTGGGACGTCGCCGAGCCGCACTTCTGGTGCATGATGGGCGACAGCGAGTTCCGCGAGGGTTCGCTGCTCGAGGTGCTGCCCGAGGTCGCCGAACGCGAACTCGGCAACGTCACGTGGATCGTCGACTACAACCGCCAGAACCTCGACGGCACGCGCATCCCGAACAACCGCGGCCTGATGGGCACCGACGCCGACCGCATCGAGCGCACCGCGGTCGCCAACGGCTGGGAGGTCGTGCAGCTGCGCCACGGCGGTTTCCGCGAGCAGGCGTTCGCGCGCGCGGGCGGCGAGGTCCTGCGCGAGGTGTTCGAGCGGCGCCTGACCGACTACCACTACCAGGCCCAGCTCTGGAAGCGCGACCCGCAGCGGATGCGCGAGGCGCTCGTCGCCGAGGACCCGCGCTGCGGACCGCTGGTCGCGTCGCTCGGCGACGACGAGATCGTGCGGCTCTTCTTCGACCTCGGCGGCCACGACCTGCCGGCGGTCGTGCGGGCGCTGCAGCAGAGCAAGCGCGACCAGCACCGGCCGACGCTGATCGTCGCGCACACCCTGAAGGGCCGGGGCCTGCAGTGCGCGGCCGCGAACGGCAACCACAGCGCGATGCCCGAAGAGGACGAGGTGCGGGAGATCCTGGCCGCCCAGGGTCTCACGCTCGAGGCGCCGTTCGGGCGCTTCCCCGCCGACAGCGACGAGGGGCGATTCCTCACGCGGCGCGGGCACGCCGTGCGGCTGGGCATCGAGGCGCTCGAGGCCCAGCGCAGCGCGCACCGCCAGCGCGTGCAGGCCCAGATCGACGCGCACGGCGGCCTGCCGGACGGGCTCGACGTCAACCTGAAGGTCGCGCCGATCACGCACACGCAGTGGATGTGGGGCCAGCTCGCCGCGAAGCTCGTGCGCATCGGCGTCTACGACGAACTGGCGCTCGCCGGCAAGGAGCACAAGGCCGGCCGGGCGCTCACCGCGGCCGAGGACCAGTGGACGCCGCTCGCCGACCTGATGATGACGATGGCGCCGGACGTCGGCACGTCGACCAGCATCAACCCGGCGATGAACGAGAAGATCTTCGGCCCCAAGCACGAGGAGAACTGGGAGTCGAAGCTCGAGCTGCACGAGCGCCTGCGGCCGGAGCTGGCGCCGACCGACGAGGCCTGGACGCGCCACATCCGCTTCGAGATCGCCGAGGCCAACTGCATGTCCGCGCTCGGCAGCTTCGGCAAGATGGACCACTTCGCCGGCATCCCGTTCCTGCCGCTGATGACGGTCTACGACTTCTTCGTCAAGCGCGCGCTCGACCAGCTCTACTACAACCTCTACTGGGGCAGTTCGTTCGTGCTGGTCGGCACGCCGAGCGGCGTCACGCTCTCACCCGAGGGCGCGCAGCACAGCTGGAAGAGCGACCTGCAGATCCCGAACCTGATCACCTGGGAGCCGGCGTTCGCGATCGAGATGGAGTGGATCCTGTGCGACGCGATCCGCCGCCACTTCGCGCGCGACAACCAGGGCCGCAGCGGCGTGCTGCTGCGCGCGGTGACGCGGTCGTTGCACCAGAACCTGCTGCTCGACTGGCAACGCCGGCAGGCGCGCTGGAAGCGCGGCCTGCCCGACGGCGCCGAGCTCGGCCTCACCGCCGCCGACGGCGGCCTGCCCGAAGCCGAGGGGGGGCACGCCAAGGACCACGAGATCCTGACCACGCTGCGCCAGCACGCGCTCGCGGGCGGCTACCGGCTGATCGACTGGCGCGGCTACCGCGGCTGCCGGCCGGGCGAGAACGTCGTCGAGCTGTTCGTGATGGGCGCCCTGGTGCCCGAGGCGATCGGCGCCGCGGAGCTGCTGCTCGACCGCGGCATCCACGCGAACGTCACCGTGGTGACCTCGCCCGACCTCTTGTGCGGCGAGCTCGCGCGCAAGACCGGCCACCACCACCTCGTGCACACGCTCGGCTGCAGCGGCGAGCTGCACCTGCGCCCGACCGGCGCGGCCGCGGGCCCGCTCGGACCCGGCGACGCGGTCGATCTCGCCGGCGCCCGCGTGCCGGTCGTGTCCGTGCACGACGGCGAGGTCGGCCTGCTCGACAACCTGGGCTCGGTGCTCGGCGTCAAGCAGATCGCCAAGGCGGTGGTCAAGTTCAGCAAGAGCGGCACGCCGGCGCACATCTACGAGTACCACGGCCTGCACGCAGCCGGCATCGCCGAGGCGTGCGGGCAGGCGCTCGCGGCGACGGCGGTCGAGCGCGTGCGGCTGCACCCGGCGGCGCTGGCGGTGCTGCAGCGCCAGCAGTCGGCTCCCGCGATCGACCCGCACGAGCTGTGGCCGCGGCCGGTGTGAGCCGCCGTTCTCGCAACGGGCGCCGCTCCGGCCGAATCTGGCGCGAGGTGGGCCGTATCGGGCATGCTGATCTCCCCCGCCACCCGCTCCGCCGGAGTCCCGCATGACCCGCTTCGATGTCGCCAGGCCCCGCCCGAGCCCTTGGCCCACCGTGTTCGCCGGCGCGGCGTTCGCGCTCGCCGTCTACGTGCTGCTCGACCGGACCGGCTGGTTCACGCCAGCGCCGCGCGTGGCGCCGCGCGCGGTGACGGCGCGCGGCGAGTTGGCGCCGCTCGAGCAGAACCTCGTCGCCGTGTTCAAGCAGGCGGCGCCTTCGGTGGCCCACATCACGACGCGCGCGCTCGTGCGCCGCGGCTACCGGGTCGGCGAGTCCTCGGGCACGGGCAGCGGCTTCGTGTGGGACGACCGCGGCACGCTCGTGACGAACTACCACGTCGTGAAGGGCGCCCAGCGCATCGTCGTCTCGATCGGCGACCAGCGTTTCGCGGCGGAGTTCGTCGACGCGGACCAGCAGTACGACATCGCGGTGCTGCGGCTGCGCGGCAGCGTCGGCGGTCTCGCGCCCCTGGCGATCGGCACCTCGGCCGACCTGCAGGTCGGCCAGACGGCGATCGCGATCGGCAACCCGTACGGCTTCGACCAGACGATGACCACCGGCGTGATCAGCGCGCTGAACCGGACCATCGAGACGCAGGACGGCAACGCGCTGGGCGGCCTCATCCAGGTCGACGCCGCGATCAACCCGGGCAACTCCGGCGGTCCGCTGCTGGATTCCGCCGGCCGCCTGATCGGCATCACCACGGCGATCTACTCCCCGAGCGGTGCCTCCGCCGGCATCGGCTTCGCGGTGCCGGTCGACCTCGTCAACGACGTGGTGCCGCGCCTGCTCGGCAACAAGGCCGCGACGCCCGTGCTCGGGATCAGGAATCCCTACTCGAACCTGCGCTACGTGCCGTTCGACGACTACGCGAACCTCGACTTCACGCACGGCGCGGTGTTCACCGAGGTCGTGCCGGGCCTCGGCGCGGCCACGGCCGGGCTGCGGCCCACGCAGATCGCCGGCGACGGATCGGTCGCCGAATGGGGCGACATCCTGGTGGCGATCGGCGGCATGCGCGTGCGCACGTTCGACGAGGTCGCGGGCGCCCTGCGCGGCAAGAAGGCCGGACAGACGATCGAGGTCACGCTCGTGCGCGGTCTGCCCGGCGAGGCGCGCATCGTGAAGGTGCCCGTGGAACTGAAGGCCCCGCCGCCCGGTTAGGGGCCCATCGCCGCCAGCTTCTGCTCGACGACCTGCTGCCGCGGGTCGAACTGCGGCAGCTTGACGTGCCGCGCCAGGGCCGCGTCGATCGCCGCCGCGGGTGCCAGCCCGATCAGCTCGCTCTCGGCGACCTGCACGCCCTTCGCCGCGGCCAGTTCGGCGACCTTGTCGAACACGGTGCGGATCGACGTGACCTCGTAGTCGAGCAGGTTCATCGACACCTGGCTCAGCTGCTTGTCCTCGAGGAAGAAGCCCATCGCCTGGACCTTCTTGAACCCGCCGTCCTTCTCGCGCACGGCCTTGGCCACGTCCTTGGCGATCTGCACGTCGAGCGTCGCGAGGTTCACGTTGTAGGCGATCAGGAACTTGCGTGCGCCGACCGCGACGCCGCCGGCGCTCGGGTGCAGCTTCGCGGGCCCGAAGTCGGGCGCGAACTCCGGGTCGGTGCCGACCAGGCCCAGCAGCCCCTCGAACTCCTTGTTGCGGAAGTTGCCGAGCACGCGCCGGCTCTCGCGCGTGCAGGCCTCGGCGTAGAGGAACACCGGCAGGCCGAGTTCGCTGCCGATGCGCGCGCCGACCGCCTTCGCCGTCGCGACCGCGTCCGCCATGGTCGCACCCGCGAGCGGCACGAACGGGCAGACGTCCATCGCGCCCATGCGCTTGTGCTCGCCCCGGTGCGTGCGCAGGTCGAGGCGCTGCATCGCCGCCGCCGCGCCGCGCACCGCGGCCTCCGCGATCGCGCCCGCGGGGCCCGCGAGCGTCACCACGGAGCGGTGGTGGTTGGCTTCGAGTTCGGTGCCGAGGCACTTCACGCCCGGCACGGCGGTCATCGTGGCGACGATCGCGTCGACGACGTCGCGGCGTCGGCCTTCGGAGAAGTTGGGGACGAACTCGAGCAGGGGCGGCATCCGGGGTCCTCGCAGATCGGCGCCGTTGCGTATCCGGCCCGGCACCGCGTTTCCAGTGGCCGGGTTGCCCCGCGGCGGCGGCGCGGTGATCCTGCCCGCGTGGCCGCCAGCCAACGGAAGTCCCTCGACCGCGCGCTGTCGCGCCTCGGCGCCTGCTCGCGCGCCGAGGCGGCCGCAGCGGTGCGCGCGGGCCGCGTGCAGGTGAACGGCCACCCCGAACGGGATCCGGACGCACGGATCGACCTCGTGCGCGACCGTCTGCAACTCGACGGCCACCCCGTGCGCGCCGTGCCGAAGCAGGTCTGGCTGCTGCACAAGCCGGCCGGCGTCGTGACGACGGCCGCCGACGAACGCGGGCGCGCCACCGTCTACGCCTTGCTGCCGGCGGACCTGCCGTGGCTCGCGCCGGTCGGCCGCCTCGACCGCGACACGTCGGGCCTGCTGCTGTTCACGAACGACAGCGACCTCGCGCACGCGATCACCGACCCGGCCTCGCACCTGCCGAAGACCTACGTCGCGACCTGCGCAGGTCGGCTCGACGATGCCGCACTGCGGGCGCTCGGCTCGGGCGTCGGACTCGACGACGGCAGCACGCGCCCGGCCGCGGTGCGGCGGCTCGCCGACGATGCCGCGGGCACGACGATCGAGATCGCGCTCACCGAGGGCCGCAACCGCCAGGTGCGCCGCATGGTCGAGGCGGTGGGCTCTCGGGTGCAGACGCTGCACCGCTCGGCGATCGGCCCGCTCTCGCTCGGCGACGAACCTGCGGGCCACGCCCGGCAGCTGCTGCCGGCGGAAGTGGACGCGTTGCGCGGCGCGATCAGCGCGCGCGGCCCGGGAACCTCTGGCTCCCGTTCGCCACCACGACCTCGCCGGCGGCGACCGTCATGACCACCGGGTTGCCGCCGAACGCGTAGCCGACCGCGCGCCAGCTCGGCAGGTCGAGCACGCAGAGGTCGGCGCGTTTGCCGGGGTGCAGCGTGCCGCACTCGGCGTCGAGCCGCAGCGAGAACGCCGGGTTGATCGTCGCCGCCGTGATCACCTCCTCGGCGGTCATCTTCATCTGTGCGCACGCGATCGTCTGGATCAGCGTCATCGACTGCGTGTAACACGAGCCCGGGTTGAAGTCGGTCGCGATCGCGACCGCGCAGCCGGCCTCGATCATCCGCCGCGCCGGCGCGTAGTGCGGCTTGCCGAGGAAGAAGATCGTGCCCGGCAGCAGCACGCCGACCGTGTCGCTGCCCGCGAGTGCCCGGATGCCATCGTCCGAGATGCGGCCCAGGTGGTCGGCGGAATCGGCGCCGAGTTCGACGGCCAGTTCGGCCCCGCCCATCGGCTGGATCTCGTCGGCGTGCACGCGCAGCCGCAGGCCGAGCGCCTTCGCCGCACCGAGGATGCGCCGGCTCTGCGCGGCGTCGAAGACGCCGGGCTCGGCGAACACGTCGCAGGCCTCGGCGAGCGGGGCCAGCCGAGGCAGCATCTGTTCGCACACGAGGCGCACGTAGCCCTCGCGATCCTGCCGGTACTCGGGCGGGAACTCGTGGGCGCCGAGGAACGTGCGGCGGCCGGCGATCGGCGCGCGCGCGAGTGCCCGCTGCAGCGCCTGCAGGCTCTTCCCTTCGTCGGCGAGCGACAGGCCATAGCCGGATTTGCACTCGACGGCCGTCGTGCCGTGGGCGAGGAAGCCCCAGAGGTGGCGCTCGGTGCGGGCGGCGAGTTCGTCGAGGCCGGTCTCGCGCACCGCGCGCATCGAACTCAGGATGCCGCCGCCGGCCGCCGCGATCGCCATGTAGTCGGCGCCGGCACAGCGCAGGTGGAACTCGTGTTCGCGCGTCCTGGCGAACACCGGGTGCGTGTGGCAGTCGACGAACCCGGGCAGCACCACGCGGCCCGTCAGGTCGACCTGTTCGGCGGCGCGGTAGTCGCGCGCGATCGCATCGGTCGGTCCCACCGCGACGATGCGGCCACCGCGCACGGCGACGGCGCCATCGGCGATCACGCCGAGTTCCCGCAGCGACGCACCACGGCGCGGACCGGTCGCCGGGCCCTCGGCCAACGTCACCAGTTCCGCGGCGTGCACGACCC
>VGXW01000043.1 GCA_016873195.1 Planctomycetota bacterium
TTTTTCGCCGCGCGATTCCTGCCGGAGGTCGCCGACTGCAGGACGCCCGGCGAGGCGGCGCGTCGCCTGAACGAGACGATCTTCGCCGAACTGAAGGTGCGCTACTCGACGGCGCGCCGGCGCGCGGACCAGGCGCCGAGCGAGTCGATCGCGCAGGGCCTGGCCAGCTGCACGGGGCTCGCGATCCTGCTCGCCGACGCGTGCCGCGCGTGCTGCGTGCCGGCCCGTCTGGTCTCGGTGGTCTGGCCGCACCAGAACGGCAACCACACCTGGGTCGAGGTCTGGGACGGGACCGCGTGGCGCTTCTGCGGTGCCGGCGAGCCGGACCCGCAGGGACTCGACCGCGGCTGGTTCGTCGGCGAGGCGGCGAAGTGCGCGACCGCCGACCGCGCCCACCGGATCTGGGCCGTGTCCTACGCGGCGACCGGCGAGCGGTTCGCACCAGGCTGGGCGCGCGGTCTCGAACTGTGGGGCACCGACGAGTCGGCGCGCTATGCCCGGCAGCCGGCCGCGGACCCGGCCGCGCAGGATCCGGCCGCCGCGGCGCTCGCGGCACAGTTCGACCGCTTCTTCGCCGCCGACGCGGCGGCCCAGGCGGCGTTCGAGTTCGACCGCAACCTCGACGCGGAGCTGCGCACGCCCGCGGGCGATGCGCGGCTGCGCTCGCTCGCGTTCACCGCGTGGCGGCGCGCCGAGCGGTCGGCCCTGCTCGGCGACCACGAGCAGCGGCTCGTCCGCGCCGGCGGCAAGGAGAGTCCGTTCACCGTGAAGCAGGTCGGCGACCGGCCCGCGGGCGGCTGGCCGCTCGTGATCGCGATGCACGGCGGCGGCGGGGTGCCGAAGGAAGTCAACGACAGCCAGTGGCGGCACATGCAGGTCTACTACCGGAACCACCCGGAGGCGGGCGGCTACCTGTACTGCGCGCTGCGGGCGCCGACCGACGAGTGGAACGGCTTCTACACGGACTCCTTCTACCCGCTGCTCGAGAAGCTGATCCGGCAGTTCGTCGCCTGCGCCGACGTCGACCCCGCGCGCGTGATCGGCATCGGCTACAGCCACGGCGGCTACGGCGCGTTCACGATCGGCCCGAAGCTGCCGCACCGGTTCGCGGCCGTGCACGGCAGTGCCGCGGCGCCGACCGACGGCGAGACGTCGCCGGTCGGACTGCACTCGCTGCCGTTCTCGTTCATGGTCGGCGGCAAGGACAACGCCTACGGCCGGCGCGAGCGCTGCGTGAAGTTCGCCGCGCTGCTCGCGGAGTTGCAGAAGACGCACCCGGGGCGCTACCCGTACGTGTTCACGCTCGTCGAGGAGAACGGGCACACGGGCCTGCCCGACCGCGACCTGCTGCCGCGGCTGCTGCCGAACGTGCGCGCCGCGTCGCCGCAGGTGCTGTGCTGGGAGTTCACCGACCAGGTGGTGCGGGACCACTACTGGCTCCACGCGGGGGCGCCGAAGAAGGGGCAGCGGCTCGAGGCGGCGATCGACGGCCAGCGGCTGACGGTGGCGGGCGCGGGCGGCGTCGCGGCCGAGGTCTGGCTCGACGCGCGCCTGTGCGATCTCGGCAAGGACGTGACGATCGTCGTCGACGGCGTCGAGAAGACCGTGAAGCCCGAGCCGTCGCTGCGCGTGCTGTGCAGCACGCTGGCGCAGCGCGGCGATCCGGCGCTCGCGGCGAGCTGGATCGTGCCGCTACGGTGACGGCGGCCGTTCGAACACGGCCTCGAGCCGGTCCGCGGTGAGCACGGCCCGGGCCCAGCGTTCGAGGTCCGCGTCGGCCGCCGACCCGATGCGCTCGACGACGGCCGTGGGCAGGGCACCGAAGCGGGCCTCGAGCTGGACGCGCAGCAGCGTGGCAAGTCCTTCGCGGCGGCCCTGCGCGCGGCCCTGTGCGCGGCCCTGTGCGCGGCCCTGGCGACGTCCCAGGCGCAGCCCCTCGCGGATCAGCTTCTCGGCGGTGGTCATGTAGTGGTTCCCGGTCCTCGCATCGATGTTCATGTAGGCCGCGTGCAGGGCCGCCGGATCGGCGTCGCTGACTGCTGCGACGTAGGATACCAGATCGCACGCGAGCGCTTCGCCGCCGGGGGCCGCGAGCAGCCTGCGGTAGTTCCCTCGCCACCGCTGCAGCAGCCGCGGCGTGTCGGCTCGGCCGGGCAACTCCTGGAGGTGGAGCAGCGGCAGCCAGGTCGCGACGGCCGCGCCGCGCTGCGCCAGCCACCGTGCGCCGCGCGCGCGCAGGTCGAGGAGCCGGATGCGGAAGTCCGGGCCCGCGTCGCCCTGGATCGGGCGACCACCTGGCGGGGCGAACAACTGCCGGAGGCGGGTGGGGCCACGGAAGGCGCGGGGGCCGTGGTAGACGACCAGGGGCAACACCTCCGGCAGTGCGCGGGCGTCCGGCCGGGTCCGCAGGCAGCGCTCCCAGATGGCTACGGCGTAGCGCAGGACCTGGTAGACGGTGAGCCAGCACGGGCCGGACTTGTGCTCGATCACGAAGAACACCAGCGTGCGCCGCCCGCGCAAGCGCGCGACGAACACGAGGTCCGCCGTCCTGCGGCCGAGCAGTCCACCCACGAACGCGCGGTCGACCGGGCGCAGGCTCGCCCAGTCCACGCGCCTGGACCACCGCCTGGGCAAGGCATGGCGCAACAGGTCCGCCGCGCGCGCCGGTTCCGCGAACACGCTGCGAAACAGCGCGTCGTGGGCTTCGTAGGGCCGGAACCTCCCGCCCCTGGTTCGTTTCCTGGTCACGCCGCCCTGTGTGTCGGGACCCGCCAGCGGTTACACGGAATCCAGGGAATCCGCGCAGAAACCTGCGGGCGCGCCGCGGCGGTGGACCACTCACGCGCGCAGGAAAGCGACCACCCGCTCGAACGCCGCAGCGCTCTCGAGCAGCAGGCTGTGGCCGGCGCCGGCGATGCACTCGTAGCCAGCACCCGGGATCCGCGCCGCCGTCGCCTCGACCTCGGCGGGCGGGGTCAGCGTGTCCTCGGCCCCGGCGAGGCACAGCGTGGGGCAGGCGACGTGCGCGCACAGGCCCTCGCCGTCGAACGTGGCGAGCGACTGCGCCTGGGCGCGCAGGAACGCGCGGCCCTCTTCGCTCGGCTTCGTGCTGCGCACGATGTCGTCGACGACCGCACCCTTCTGCTGCAGGAACGTCGAGCCGAACAGGAACGGCGCCGTGAGCTCGCCGAGCAGGCTGCCCTCCACCTGCGAGGCGAGCAGTTCGAAGAAACGGTGGACGCGCCGGCTGCGGCCCGTGCGCAGCGCGGTGCCGCACAGCATCACCAGCTTCCGCGCGTGCGGGCCCTGCGTCGCCGCGGCCGCCAGCGCCACCTTGCCGCCGAGCGACGTGCCGACCAGCGCCACCGGCGGAGGCAACGTGGCCGCGACCGCGAGCACGTCCTGCGCCGCCTGCGCGAAGTCGTAGACGCCGCCGGGCAACGGCCCCGACGGCGGCAGCCCGACCGGGTCGACGGCCGCAGAGGTGAAGCCGGCGCGAGCGAACCGCCGCGGCAGCGTGCCGAACAGCCGCGCGCCCGAGCCGAGCCCGGGCACGAGCACGACGCCGGGGCCGTGGCCCTCGCGCGTGAAGTGGATGCGCCGGCCCGCGCGTTCGACCGCCGGCATCGTTCAGTCCTTGCGCAGCACGTAGGCGCGTTCGACCTCGGGCAGCATCGTCAGCACGAGGTCGGCCGTGATCTGCAGGCTCCTGCTCGACAGGTTGCCGAGCGTGTCGTCGGGCGTGTGCCAGTGCGGGTTGCCGTTCAGGTCGATCAGGTCGACCGCGGGGATGCCGGCGTCGAGGAACGGCTTGTGGTCGTCGCTGGCGGCTTCGGCGCGCCGGAAGACGTGCGCCTCGTGGCCGCAGGCGACCGCGGCGGACCACAGGATCGTGCGCAGGAGCGGCGTCGAGTGGAGCTCCTCCTGCAGGTGCAGGTCCGTGCGGCCGACCATGTCGAGCAGCAGCAGCGCCGCGATCGGCGGCTCCTTGCCGGGATCGAGCAGCCGCGCGTCGCGGTGGCGGCGCACGTAGCGCCTGCTGCCGAACAGCGCGCGCGCGGCCTCGTTCCAGAGCCAGTCGAGGCTCTCCTCGCCGTCGAAGAACACCAGTTCGAGCGTCGCCTCGCGCGGCGTCTTCGCGAGCACGGGCGCCAGTTCGAGCAGCAGCGCCACGGCGCTGCCGCCGTCGTTGGCGCCCTCGAACGGAAAGTTGTGCGCGGGGTCCGGATGGCCCTCCGTGCGCTTGGTGTCGTGGTGGCAGCCGAGCAGGACGCGGTCCTTGCGCTTGCCCGGGATCGTCGCCGAGAGGTTGGTGAACACGATCTGCTCCTTCGGATCGGTCCACGTGTCGCGCTGCACGGCGAGGCCGGCGGCGCGCAGCGCCTGCTCGATGTAGGCGAGCTGGCGGGCCGCGCCCGGCGAGCCCGGATGCCGCGGGCCGAAGGCCACGATGTCGCGCACGCGGGCCAGCGCGCGTTCGCCGAGCCCCTTCTCGGCGCGCACCGGCGCGAGCGGCAGGCGGTGCTGCTTGTCGATCGCGCGCGGTTCCTGCTGCTGCGGCCACGGCGGTGCGTGCCCCGGCGCGCGCCCGAGTGCTGCGCCGATGCAGGCGGCGAGCCCGGCGGCGATCAGCGCGACCACGGCGGCGGTGCGCATGGTCAGCGGCGGGCCAGCACGAACGACTCGAGGTCGGGCAGCGCGGCGACCAGCAGGTTGCCGGTGATCGCGAGCGCGTTCGGGTCCATCGCGGGCAGGTCGTCCTCCGCCGTGTGCCACCACTGCTGGCAGCCATCGATCTGGTGGCGGCCCGGGATGCGCCCGGAGAAGTCGATCAGCAGCACGCTGGGCACGCCGACGTCGGCGAACGACTTGTGGTCGTCGGTGATGCCCCAGTCGAGGCCCTTCTGGCGGTACCAGGCGAGTTCCTCGTCGGTCGGGAACCGGTAGAGGAGGTGCTGCACCCCGATCGCCTTCGCGACGCCGGCGAACAGGTCCTGCAGCCGCTTGTCGCTGGCGCCGTCGCGGTCGATCTTGAAGTTCTTGCTGCCGATCAGGTCGATGCACACGAACGCCTTGACCCGCGGCAGGATGTTCTGCTCGGCGAGCCAGCGGCAGAACGCCTTGCTGCCGATCAGTTCGCGCTCCTTGTTCCACTCCCAGTCGATCGACTCCTCGGCGTCGATCCAGTAGAGCCACACGTTGACCTTGGGTTTCTCCTGCCGTTGCTGCAGCACGCGCGCGAGTTCGAGCATCACCGCGGGGCCGCCGCCGCCGTCGATCGCGCCGACGAAGCGGAAGTTGTTCTTGCTGTCGGGATGGCCCTCGGCGAGCTTCGTGTCGTAGTGGGAGCCGATGACCAGGATCGGTCCGTTCTGCGGGTCGGGGCCGTCGATCTGCACGTAGAGGTTGCGGATCGTCTGCTTGCTGATCTCGTCGACGACCTCGTGGCGCCTCGCCTGCAGCCCGAGCCCGGCGAGTTCGGCGGCGATGTAGTCGGCCTTCCTGGCCAGCGCCGCGGAGCCGAAGGGCCGCGGCCCGAAGCCGACGAACTTCTCGACGTGGCCCATCGCGCGCGAGCCGGAGACCGGACCCGATGGCCCGCCGCACGCGCCGAGGACCAGCAAGGAACAGAGGAGCAGGGGACCCCGCTTGCTACGGATCATGGGCGACAAGGCTAGCGCGGCCGGGCCCGGTCCGCTGGCGCTTTCCGGCGCAGGCGGCGGCGGCGAATGGCTCATGGCCGCTCCGCGAGCCGTCGATACGATGGGCACATCCGGCGCGGCGCGGCCGCGCGCGCCGGCCCCGAAGGCGCACCGCCATGACCGACCTCGACCTGCACGGACTCATCCGCGACACCCTCGATCTGCGGCAGTACCAGGAGGAGCACTGGGAGGGCACCTTCCAGCAGTACCTCGAACTGCTGCAGCAGAACCCGCTCGCGGTGCGCACGGCCCACCAGCGCCTCTACGACATGGTGTTGAGCCACGGCGTCGAGGAGATCGAGATCGACAAGGAGAAGGTGCCGCGCTACCGCTTCTTCGGCGACCCGATCGAGGACGGCGTCGACGCGGTGTTCGGCCTCGAGCGCTCGTTGCACAACCTGATGGCGATGTTCAAGGCCGCCGCGCACGGGTTCGGCCCGGAGCGCCGCGTGCTGCTGCTGCACGGCCCGGTCGGCTCCAGCAAGTCGACGATCGTGCGCCTGCTGAAGAAGGGGCTCGAGGCCTACTCGCGCACGCCGCCGGGCGCGCTGTACACGTTCGCGTGGCGGATCGACGGCGACGTGGTGCCGTCGCCGATGAACGAGGAGCCGCTGCTGCTGCTGCCGGCCGAGGTGCGGCAGAAGGTGCTCGGTTCGCTGCAGAAGAAGGTGCGCACGAGCTACCGGCTGCGGCAGGACTTCGACCTGTCGCCGGTGTCGCGCTTCTACCTGGAACTGCTGCTGAAGCGCTACGAGGGCGACTACCGCAAGGTGCTCGAGCACGTCGTCGTGCGGCGCCTGCTCCTGTCCGAGAAGAACCGCGTCGGCGTCGGCAGCTTCATGCCGAAGGACGAGAAGAACCAGGACAGCACGGAGCTGACCGGCGACATCAACTACCGCAAGATCGCCGAACTCGGCACCGACAGCGACCCGCGCGCCTTCAACTTCGACGGCGAGTTCTGCATCGCCAACCGCGGCATCATCGAGTTCATCGAGGTGCTGAAGCTCGACGTCGCGTTCCTGTACGACCTGCTGACGGCGAGCCAGGAGCACAAGATCAAGCCGAAGAAGTTCGCGCAGACCGACATCGACGAGGTGATCCTCGGGCACACCAACGAGCCCGAGTACAACCGCCTGCAGAGCAACGAGCTCATGGAGGCGTTCCGCGACCGCACGATCAAGATCGACATCCCGTACAACCTGCGCCTGCAGAACGAGATCAGGATCTACGAGAAGGACTTCGGCAGGAAGCAGGTGCCCGGCAAGCACGTGGCCCCGCACACGCTCGAGATCGCGGCGATGTGGGCGATCCTGACGCGGCTCGAGGAGCCGAAGAAGGCGAACCTGTCGCTGCTGCAGAAGCTCAAGCTCTACAACGGCAAGACGCTGCCGGGCTACACGCGCGACAACATCCGCGAACTGCGCGACGAGGCGCCCAGGGAGGGCATGGAGGGCATCAGCCCGCGCTACATCCAGGACAAGATCAGCAACGTGCTCGTGCGCGACCTGCCGTGCATCAACCCGTTCATGGTCATGAACGAACTCGAGGAGGGCCTCGACCACCACAGCCTGATCTCCGACCCGGAGACCAAGAAGCGCTACAAGGACCTGCTGCTGGTCGTGCGCGAGGAGTACGAGGAGATCATCAAGAACGAGGTGCAGCGCGCGATCTCGGCCGACGAGGAGGCGATCGCGCGGCTGTGCGGCAACTACATCGACAACGTCAAGGCCTACACGCAGAACGAGAAGGTCAAGAACCCGTACACGGGCCGCGACGAGGAGCCGGACGAGCGGCTGATGCGCAGCATCGAGGAGAAGATCAACATCCCCGACGCGCGCAAGGACGACTTCCGCCGCGAGATCATGAACTACATCGGCGCGCTCGCCGTCGAGGGCCGCACGTTCAACTACAAGACCAACGAGCGGCTGCACCGAGCGCTCGAGCTCAAGCTGTTCGAGGACCAGAAGGACTCGATCAAGCTGACCAGCCTGGTCTCGACCGTGGTCGACAAGGACACGCAGGAGAAGATCGAGGTCGTCAAGGGGCGCCTGATGCGCGACTTCGGCTACGACGAGATCAGCGCCACCGACGTGCTCAACTACGTCGCGTCGATCTTCGCGCGCGGCGACACCAAGGGCGGGGGAGCCGTGGCGGTGCGTCGGATCGACCAGGACCACACGCGGTTCCGCCAGATCGTGCGCGGCCGCATCAAGCGCGACCTCAAGCGCTTCGTCAGCTCCGGCGAGCTGATCGGCAAGCAGGGCCAGCGCTACGTGACGATCCCGCTGCCGCAGATCGCGCTGCCGCGGTTCCGCTACGGCCAGAACCAGAAGAACGGCGTCGGCCAGGGCCAGGGCGAACCGGGCCAGCCGGTGCCGGGCCAGCCGGGCGACGGCGAGGGGCAGGCCGGCGAGCAGGCCGGGCAGCACACGCTCGAGGTCGACGTGACGCTCGAGGAGCTCGCGAAGATCCTCGGCGAGGAGCTCGAACTGCCGGACATCGAGCCGCGCGGCAGGAAGCTGCTGCGCGCGGCGGCGGGCCGCTACACGGGCATCTCGCGCAGCGGGCCGATGTCGCTGCGCCACTTCAGGCGCACCTACCGCGAGGCGCTGAAGCGGCAGATCGCCCAGGGCACCTACGACCCGGACCACCCGCTGGTGGTGCCGATCCGCGACGACCTGCGCTTCCGTTCGCTGCGGACGCGCGAGGTGCCGCAGGCCAGTGCGGCGATCGTCTACATGATGGACGTGTCGGGCTCGATGGGGCGCGAGCAGAAGGACATCGTGCGCATCGAGGCGTTCTGGATCGACACCTGGCTCCGGCACCAGTACCGGAACCTCGAGGTGCGCTACATCGTGCACGACGCGGTCGCGCACGAGGTCGACCAGCACACCTTCTTCCACCTGCGCGAGAGCGGCGGCACCAAGATCAGCTCGGCCTACGAGCTGTGCCTGCACCTCGTGCGCGACAAGTACCCGGCGTCGGAGTGGAACGTCTACCCGTTCCACTTCAGCGACGGCGACAACTGGAGCGCGCGCGACACCGAGCACTGCGTCGGGTTGCTGCGCGACGGCCTGCTGCCGATGTGCAACCAGTTCTGCTACGGGCAGGTCAAGAGCGCCTACGGCAGCGGCCAGTTCAAGAAGGACCTCGACGACGCGTTCCGCGCCGAGGACAAGATCGTGACCAGCGACATCCAGGACCGCGACGGCATCCTGCCGAGCATCGTGGCGTTCCTGGGCAAGGGGCGGTAGGCGAGCATGGGCAACCTGACCCCCGAACTCGCGGCGCTGCGCGACGAGACGCGCGATCTCGCGAAGAGCTACGGCCTAGACTTCTACGAGGTCATCTTCGAGCTCGTCGACCACGACGAGCTGAACATGATCGCCAGCTACGGCGGCTTCCCGACGCGCTACCCGCACTGGCGCTTCGGCATGGAGTACGAGCACCTGTCGAAGTCCTACGCCTACGGCCTCAGCAAGATCTACGAACTCGTCATCAACAACGACCCCTGCTACGCCTACCTGATGCGCAGCAACGCGATCACCGAGCAGAAGCTCGTGATGGCGCACGTCTACGGCCACTGCGACTTCTTCAAGAACAACGCGTGGTTCCAGCACACCTCGCGCAAGATGATGGACGCGCTGGCGAACCACGGCTCGAAGATCCGCCGCTACATGGACCGGTTCGGCCAGGAGACGGTCGAGGACTTCATCGACCTCGTGCACTCGCTCGACAACCTGATCGACCCGCACGCGCCCTTCATCGACCGCGGCACCGAGGGCCGGGCGCCGCAGCGGGTCGCCGAGGACGCCAGGGTCCCGCGCGAAGTCCGGAAGATCGCGGCCAAGGACTACATGGACCGCTACATCAACCCGCCGTCGTTCCTGCAGCGCGAGCGCGCGCGCATGCAGCAGGAGGAACGGCAGGCGCAGCGGTTCCCGGCGCGGCCGGCGCGCGACGTGCTGAAGTTCCTGCTGGACCACGCCCCGCTCGAGAGCTGGCAGCAGGACGTGCTCGCGATGCTGCGCGAGGAGGCCTACTACTTCGCGCCGCAGGGCATGACCAAGATCATGAACGAGGGCTGGGCCGTGTTCTGGCACAGCCAGCTGATGACGCGGCACCTGGGGGACGCCAGCGAGATCGTGCAGTACTGCGACACGCACAGCGGCACGCTGGCGGCGCGGCCCGGCCAGATCAACCCGTACAAGCTCGGCGTCGAGCTGTTCCGCGACATCGAACAGCGCTGGAACCGCGGCCGCTTCGGGCCCGAGTACCAGGCCTGCGACGACCCGGAGCAGCGCCGCCACTGGCACCGACCGACCGACCAGGGGCGGCAGAAGGTGTTCGAGGTGCGGCGCATCTACAACGACGTGACGTTCATCGACGAGTTCGTGACGCCCGAGTTCGCCGAGGACCAGCAGATGTTCGTCTACGGCGTCGATCCGCAGACCGGCCAGCTCGTGATCGTCGACCGCGACTACCGCAAGGTGAAGGAGCAGCTGCTGGCGGCGCTGACGAACTTCGGCCAGCCGATCGTCGTGGTCGTCGACGGCAACCACCAGAACCGCGGCGAGCTCTACCTCGTGCACGAGTGGGTCGGCGGCGACCTGCAGCTCGAGCAGGCGCAGCTGACGCTGCAGGGTCTGTGGAAGCTGTGGCAGCGGCCCGTCCACCTCGAGACGGTCGAGGGCGGCAAGGGCCGGCTGCTCGGCTTCGACGGCACCAGCAGCACCAGCACCGAAGTCGCGGCGAGCCATCCCGCGGTCGGCCGCGTCGGCAGGGGCCCGGCCGCGGGCCGGCCGGCCGGCGCGCCCTAGACGAGCGCGAAGCGGTCGCTGTCGGCGGCGCGCACCAGCGGGTCGCCGGCGAGCAGCTCGCGCAGGCAGTCGGTGAACTCGACCAGGTCGGGCCGCGCGCGCACGATGTCGGCGACCGTCAGCGGCACTTCGGCCGCGCGCAGCGCCTGCCGCGCGGCGCGCAGCAGTTCGGCGGCGACACCGGTGCCGCGGCGGCAGACGAGCCCGCCCGGCAGCACGTCGAACCGGCCGTGGCGCGCCAGCACGTCGGCGAGCAGCCCGGGCGTCAGCCAGTCGCCGCCGAGGTCCGCGCGGTCGACGGCGGCCTTCAGCGCGCTGGCCGGCGCGTAGCCGGCGCGGGTCGCGAGCTGGCGGGCGACCAGGTCGGACAGCGCGCGCAGCCGGTCCTGGTTGAACGGGTAGTTCGCCAGCAGGTCGACGCGGTTCGCGCCGGGCGTCACGAACAGCCGGTTCTCGCGCAGCAGCCGCTGCACGAGGCGGCGCCGGCCGGCGGGCTGGTTCTGCAGGAAGCGGCCCAGCACCACGTCGCCGCCGGCGCGCCGGAAGTCGGCGAGCAGCTGCTCGAGCACCTGCGATTGCGACTGCGTGGCGGGGCAGGCTTCGGCACGGCCGAGCAGCCGCACGCGCGGATCGCCGGCGAGCCGGTCGATCACGAGCCACAGGCTGCGCGGGTCGGCGCCGGCTTCGCCGAGCAGCGCCTCGATCCGCTGCTTGCCGCCGCGCTGGCACAGGGCGCGCGCGACGCGGTCGGCGAGCGGGGTCGCCGCGGCGAGTTCCTCGACGTGCCAGCTGCGCAGCGACCAGGTGTCCGGGCCGATGCGCAGGAAGGCGCGGCCGCCGCGCAGGCACTGCCGCAGGGCGGCACGGTTCGCGCGGCGGTAGCGCTCGCGCCACGCGAAGACGAGGTCCTCGAACGGCGTCGGCTGGCCGAGCTCGGCGAGCAGGTCCTGCAGGCGCGCGGCCGGCGCGCGCGGGTCCGGCACGACCATCTCGCCGCGGCCGCCGTCGACGGCGACCACGGCGCGCAGGTCCGCGCGCAGCAGGTGCAGCACGAGTCCGCGCGGCGGCGCGAGCCCGGCCGTGGCCAGTTCGGCGACCAGGTCGTCGACCGCCAGCGGCAGCCGGTGCGGCTGCACCGCGCGCCGCAGCTCGCGTTCGAGCCGGCGGAAGGACCGCGCCGGCAGCCCGACCAGCAGGTCGCCGCTCTGGTGCAGGTCGTGCGGGAAGCAGAACGCGCACAGCCGCAGCGCGGCGGCGCCGTCGCCGCAGCCGGCCGCGAGCGCGTGCAGCAGCGAGCCCGGCGCGAGGTGACTGCCCGTGAGCACGCCGCCGCAGGCCTGCAGGTCGCGCCCGACCTCGTGCCGCATGCGGACCAGCAGCGACGGCGCGCGCTCGTGCAACCGCAGGCGCACGGCTTCGGCGGCGGCCACCACGGTGTCGATGGCGAGGCCCCTGGACCGCGCGATCTCGAGCAGCGTGGCCGGATCCTGCCCGAGCCCGAGCAGCTGGCGCAGCAGCGAGCGCTGTTCGTCGTCGAGGGCAGCCAGCAGCTGGCCCTGCAGCGACGGGTCGTCGCCGGGCGCCGCGGAGCCGCACCGGGCGAGGCCGGCGTGCAGCACGCGCGCGAGTGCGTCGCGCAGGTCGTCGGCGCCCGCGGGGCCGAGCCAACCGCCCGGTTCGAACACCGCGCGCGGCAGCGCGAGCAGGTCGCCGACACCGGTCACCCCGTGCGCGCACAGGCTGCTCGCGAGCGGCTCGGGGATCGGCAGCCCGCGCACCGCGAACCGCAGCAAGGCCTCGGGCAGCAGCGCGAACTGCGGGGCCGCATCGGTCGCGGCGGTGATCGACGCAGGCGCGGTGTTCATCGGCCCCCGTGCGGCAGGTTCCTCAGGCGGGCCGGCCCCTCGTGCCGCCGCTCGGCGAGCTCGAGCACCGGCGGCGGCAGCCGGCCGCGCAGGCTCGCGGGGTGCACGCCGTGCCGCAGCAGGGCCTCCGCCGCGGCGAGCTGCGCGCGCGGGTGGCTCGCCGCGCCCAGCAGATCGCGCAGCGGGCCGGCGGCGTCTTCGGCCGGCAGCTCCGCGAGCAGTTCCGCGGCGCGCACCTCCCGGTCGGCGGAGCCGCCCAGCAGCGCCGGCAGCCGGCCGGCGACGGCCCGCGGATCGGCGCGCCGCAGGGCGGACCGCAGCAGCGCGGCGCGGTCGCCGTGCGGGGTCTCGACGTAGAGCTGCACCATCGTGTCGAGCGCGCCGGCACCGCCCGCGCGCACGGCGGCCGCGGCGAGCGGGGCCGCGGTGGTGCGGCCCGAGCCGATCGCTTCGGCCAGCGCGGCGGCGACGGCGATCCGCCCGGGCGGCTCGAGCTCGAGGCCCGGCAGGCTCGCGAGCGCGTGGGCGGCGTCGGCGGCGATGCGCGGTTCCGGCGCGCGCAGGCCGTCGGCCAGCAGGCGCGCGCGCGCCCGGTCGTCCGCGGCGCCGAGCAGGGCGCGCACGTGCGCGGCGACTCCGGGTTCGTCGGCCAGCACGCCGCGGGCGCCGCCGAACGGGTGCCACGCCGGCCCGCGGCGCTGCAGGAACAGCAGGCACTGCTGCCCCGGCTGCAGCGCGAACAGGCTGCGGCCGCAGCAGGCCCCGGCGGGTTCGAGCAGCGCGAACCGTTCCGCGATCTCGCCGGCGAGCGGCTCGATGCGCGCGAACTCGACGCGGCGCCATTCGGGCGCCGGGTCGCCGGCGCCGACGACCACCGCGCGCACGATCGCGCCAGCGCGGCGGCAGCCCTCCAGCAGCGTGGTGGCCTCGTCCTGGCCGGCGGCGGGCCGGCCGAACAGCAACAGCGGCAGCAGCACGAGGGCGGGTTTCATCGCAGGATCACGCGGTGGCGCAGGTAGGCGAGGTCGATGTCGCGGAACGCGTAGTCGAGCGAGACCATCGCCTCGTAGCCGACCGACGGCGCCATGACCTCGGCGGCGCCGGCGTAGCCGTTGTGCAGGGAGCTGTCGCCGAACAGGCCCGCGGGCGCGGGGCCCGGCGCGACGAGGCCCACCGCATGGCCGACTTCGTGCGCCAGGATCACGCCGATCACGGCCGACCAGTCGTCGGCGGCCTGCATGATCGTGAGCCAGCGCGCGCGCTGCCCGCTCGGTGCGGTCGCGTAGTCGAACGACTCCGCCAGCACCTGCGCGTCGAGCGGATGCGCGCCCGCCGGCGTGCCGCCCATGTCGGGGCACAGCGGCCGGAAGCGCTGCGCGAACGCCGTCTGGTAGCCGGGCCAGACCTGTTGGTGGATGCGCGCCTGGTAGAGCCACATCTCGGCCGGGAACACGCCGAGGCCCGGCGAGGTCGCCGTGTTGCGGTCGGCGACGTTGCCGTTGCGGTGGTCGTAGAGCGCGCGGCCGAGCACCCCGGAGCTCTCGCTGCCGTAGCCGCGGTCCTGGGCGCCCTCCGGGTCGAACCCGCCGAGCGCGATCTGCATGTGCGCGACGGCGATCGGTTCGCGGGTCGCGAAGCGCAGCCCGACCGAGCCCGGACCGAGCGGTTCGCCGCGCGCGCCGCGGCCGTAGAGCTGGTTCGCCTGCGCGACGATGCCGTCGCGCAGCAGGCGCCGCACGCGCGCGTTCGTGCCGGCCGGGTCGCCGGCGGTCGCGAAGCCCAGCCGCTGCAGGTCCTCGTCGAAGTCGGCCGTGCCGTCGCCGTCGCGGTCGAGGTCGGTGCGCACCCAGACGACCTGCGTGCGCTCGAACGGCACCGCCGCGGCCACCGGCGCGGTCACCGTGAAGGCGATCGGCAACGACGTGCCGGCGTTGCCCGACAGGTCCTGCACGCGCACCTGCAGCGTCCAGTCGCCGGCCGCGAGGGCAGCGCTGGCCGGCACCGCGACCGAGAACGACGCCGGGCCGACCGTCGCGGCCGCGTACAACACCGCCGGGTCGGGCCCCGCGCCGGCGCCCGCGAACAGCACCTCGACGCTGCCCATGTCGATCGACTGGTCGCCCGGGTCGGCGACCTCGACGTCGACCGTGAAGCCCGCTGGCGGCAGGCACAGCCCGGCCGCGCGCGCCTCGGCGATGCCGTTCACCGTCGCGCGCACGATCGGCGGCGTCCTGTCGGTGCCCGGCGCGGTGCGGAAGCGGGCCGCGAGGTCCGCGGCGAACCAGTTGCCGCCCGGCGCGCGCACGCCGCCGCTGCCGCCGCGCACGCGCGTGCGGTACCAGGCCGACGGCGACAGCGCGCTCGCCGGCGTGAAGATCGCGACGCGGCCGCCGCCGCCGATCGCGAGCGTGCCGGCGACCGGCAACATCGCGTCGTCGAGCAGTTGCACGCTGTCCGCGGTGATCGTCGCCGGGTCCATCGGCGCGTCGAACACGATCGACACGCAAGCGCCGCACGGCACGGCGCCCGCCCCGTCGGGCGGCAGCAGCATCGCGCGCGGCAGGGCGGGATCGCTCGAGGTCGCGAAGGTCAGCGTCAGGTCGTTCGCCAGCACGTTGCCGGCGAGATCCCGCAGCCCGGCGTGGCCGCCGCGCAGCTGGACCGCGCAGGTGCTCGCGACCGGCAGCAGCAGCACCGGCGTCACGCGCACGACCTCGGGGGCCGGCTGCTCGACGACCGCGACGATCTCGTCGCCGCCGGCCGTCATGCGCACGGTGTCGGCGCCGATGCGGGCCGGGTCGAGCGGCTCGGTCCAGGTCAGCGTGACGATCGCGTTCCTGGACACGCGGACCTCGCCGGCGAACGGCGTGCTCGCGACCAGCGCGGCCGGTGTGCCGTCGTCGCCGGTGGTGAACTGCAGCGGCGGCGCGGGCTCGAGGCCGTTGCCGCTGACGTCGGTGACCGCTGCTTCGCCGGTCAGGAAGGTCAGCGTGTAGCTGCGGAACGGCGCGAGCGGCTGCAGCGGCTGCACGCGCAGCGTGCGCTGGTCCGCGCTGCTGTGCACCACGAACGGCACGCTGGCGCCAGCCGGGCCCTCGAACCGCAGCGACGTCGGCTCGAAGGTGCGCGGGTCCATCGACTCGGAGAACGTGTAGATCGGCTGCACGAGCGGCGAGACGGAGGTCGCGCCGTTCGCCGGCCAGCTCGTGGTGACCGCCGGGCTCTGCTGGTCGCCCGCGGTGGTGAACCGGACGGTGCTGGGGGCGCGCAGCGCATTGCCCGAGCGGTCGGTCACCGCCGTCGCCAGCTCCAGCGTGAACTCGCGGTTGCCGGGCAGGTCGGCGAACGGGTCGAACACCACCCGGGCGCCGGACGCCGTGCGGCTGCCGGGGTAGGTGAAGCCGTGCACGTCGCGCAGGGACAGGCTCGCGGGCGTCAGCGAGGCCTCTGCGATCGCCTCGGAGAACGTGAACGTGAACGTGCCGGTCCGGCTGCGGCCGGTCTCGTTCGGCGCGACGTCGACGGACAGCAGCACGGGCGGGGTCGCGTCGACGGTGCGGAAGCCGAAGCTCACGGTCGCGTCGAGCAGGCGGCCGTCGGTGTCGCACGTGAGGCCCGACAGCTGGAACACGCAGTCGGTTTCGACCGGCAGCGGTGCCTTGGGCGTGAAGGCGACGGTGCGGCCGCCCTGGCTGGCCGCGACCGTGCACGCGAGGTTGGCCGTGCCGCCGGCGACCCTGAGCCAGGTGTCCTCGTCGCCGAGGCTGTCGAGCGCGATCGGCGCGTCGAACTCGAGCACGATCGGCGCCGACGGGGTCACGCCGACGGCGCCGTCGGCCGGTTCGTGCGCGACGAGCCGGACGATGCCATGGCCGAGGCCGGCGGCGCTGCCGCTGCCCGCGCTCGTCTCGCCGCCGCCGCCGCCGCAGCCGCTCGCCACGGCGGCGAGGGCCAGGGCCCGAAGGGTCCGTGTCTGCATCCCCGTTGTCTTTCCCTGGTGCGCCCCGGTGATCGGCGCGCGCCGGCCTCGGATTGAGTCCCGGAACGGGCCGCCCGGCGCCGCCGGTGGCATGGCCATCACGCGCGCCGCGGCCGGCAGCCGGGCGCGGGCTGCGGTCAGCCGCAGTGCACGACGAGCCGCAGGTCGCGCACGTTCGTCCCGGTGGGGCCCGTGACGACGGCGTCGCCGAGCGCCGCGAACAGCGGGAACGCGTCGCAGCGGTGCAGGTGCGCCGAGGGGTCGAGCCCCAGCCGGCGCGCGCGCGCCCACGTGGTGCCGTCGGCGACCGCGCCCGCGGCCGGCGAGTTGCCGTCGATGCCGTCGGTGCCGGCACTCAGCACCGCGATCGGTAACCCGCGGATCGCGCGCGCGCAGTGCAGCGCGAACTGCTGGTTGCGGCCGCCCTGGCCGGGCGCGGGCGGCAGCCGCACCGACAGTTCGCCGACCGCCGCGATCGCGACGGCGCGGCCCGCACGGCGGCGCCGCAGGCGGTCGAGGCGGGCCAGCAGGCGCGCGGCGGCGAGTCCGTACGGCAGGTCGTCGACGCCGGGTTCGGCCACCACGCGCAGGCCGAGCCGGCGGGCGCGCTGCACGAGCTGGTGCAGCGCGTGCCGCGGGTCGAGCGCCACGGTGAACTCGCTGCGGGCCCAGACCGGGTGGCTCGGCCCCGGTCCCGGAGGCAGGTCGCCGCGTTCGAGGCGCGCGCGCAGCGCCGGCGGCACGGCGGGCCACAGGGCGAAGTGGTCGAGCACCGCGCGGCATTCGCCGGCCGTGCCCGGGTCGGGTTCCGTCGGCCCCGACGCCAAAGTGCCCGCGGCTTCGAGCGGCACGTCGCTGACGGCGATCGAGACCCGGGCGCGTGCTGCCGCCGCCGCGAGCAGCAGCCGGCCGCCCTTCACGGCCGAGCACGCGCGGCGCACCGTGTTCACGGCGCGGATGTCGGCGCCGCAGCCGACCAGGGCCGCGTAGAGCGCGCGCAGTTCGGCGAGCGGCACCGCGGGGTCGGCGGGTTGTTCGAGCAGCGCCGAGCCGCCGCCCGACACGAGGAACAGCACCATCTCGTCGGGTCCCGCTCCGCGCGCGAGGTCGAGCGCGCGCGCGCCGGCGGCGAGGCTGCCTGCGTCGGGCAGCGGGTGGCCGCCCGGGATCACCGCGAACGGCGGCAGTTCCGCCGCATCCGGTGCTGGCGGCACGACGAGGCCGCGCAGCGAGGCCCACGGGCCCGCGGCGACGACCGCCTCGGCCATCGGCCGCGCGGCCTTGCCGAAGGCGATCGCGAGCAGCCGCACCGCGGCGGGGTCCGGGAACCGGCCGCGCAGCGCCGCCGCCGTCGCCGCGCGCGGATCGAGGTCGGCGACCACCGCGCGGAACAGGGCCTGCAGGCGCTGCCGCCAGCCGTTCACCCGAGCACCTCGGGGTTCACCGGGTGCTGCGGCCGTTCGCCGCGCAGCACCGCCACGCAGTCGCGCGCGGCCAGCGCGCACATCAGGCTGCGCACGCTGGTCACCGCGCTGCCGACGTGCGGCAGCAGCACGACGTTCGGCAGCTCGAGCAGGCCCGGGTGCACGCGGGGTTCGTGCTCGAACACGTCGAGTCCGGCGCCGGCGAGCAGCCCTTCCTCGAGCGCGGCGACCAGCGCCGGTTCGTCGACGACGGGCCCGCGCGAGGTGTTGATCAGGAACGCGGTGCGCTTCATGCGGCACAGCTGCGCGACGCCGATCAGGTGGCGCGTGCTCTCGCGCAGCGGCACGTGCAGCGACACGAAGTCGCTCTGCTGCAGCAGCAGGTCGAGCGGCACGTGCTGCGCGCGCAGTTCTTGCGCGAGCGCCTCGGGTGCTGGTTCTGGATCGGCGTAGAGCACGCGCATGCCGAAACCGAGCGCGCGGCGCGCGACCGCCTGGCCGATGCGGCCGAAGCCGACGACGCCGAGCGTGCGGCCCTGCACGTCGGCGCCGCACAGCAGGTCGACGTCCCAGCGCCGCCACTCGCCGGCGCGCAGGAACCGTTCCGCCGCCGGCAGGCGCCGCGCGGTCGCGAGCAGCAGCGCCCAGGTGAGGTCCGCGGTGGCCTCGGTCAACACGCCGGGCGTATTGGTCACGACGATGCGCCGCGCGGTCGCCGCGGGCACGTCGATGTTGTCGTGGCCGACCGCGATCGTGGCGATCACGCGCAGCGCGGGCGCGCTGCCGATCACCTCGGCGCCGAGCGGATCGGTGAGCTGGCAGACGACGCCCTGCGCGTGCTGCAGGCGGCGCGCCAGCGTGGCCGCGTCCATCACGCCGTGACCGTCCTGGTAGTCGACGGCGAAGTGCTCCTGCAGGATCCCGATGGCCGCCGGGTAGACGTGGCGGGTGACGAGCACGCGCGGCTTCATGCCGGCAGGGTAGCCGGCCGCGGCATCCGGATCCTCCCCGCGCTGCTCACGGCAGGGCGCCGCACGCGCGCGCCAGGTCCTCGCAGCGCGCGTAGTGCGCCGCATCGCGCGCGAGGTCCTCGCGGTTCACGAGCATCGGGTTCTGCTGCCAGCCGTTCCGCCACGCGAGGAACGCGAGCCCGGCCTTGTAGTGCTGCGTCGGCGGCCCGAACACGTGCTGCCCGAGGGTCTCGCACGGCGCCATGAGGCGCAGGAACGCCGCCGCGTCGCCGCGCGCGAGCACCTGCAGGGCCTGCTGCGCGGGTGCGGCGATGCCGTCGAGGATGCCGAGCAGCGCGTGGCTGAAGTCGCCGAGCGCGACGTGGTGGCGGCCGATCGTCGTCCAGCGTTCGATCGGCGGGGGTGCTTGCGGTGCCGGGCCCCGCGGATCGCCGCCGAGCAAGAGCCGGCCGAAGTGGAAGTCGTCGCCGGTCAGCACGATCTGCCCGTGCGGCAGCAGCTCGCGCCGCACGGCCAGCTCCAGCGCGTCGTCGAGCAGCGACAGCTTGCAGCCGCGCACCTTTTCGCGGTCGATCGCCATCACCGCGCGGAACGAGTCGCCCGGGAAGTAGCCCGCGAGGTCGGGCAGGAACATCGGGCCGAGCCAGTGCACGAACAGCGGGCCGTCGAGCTGGCGCACGATCGCGCGGTAGACGTCGACGTAGGTGCGTTCGCCCGCCGGCTGCCGGCTGAGCCACGGCATCGGCAGCAGCACCGGGATGCCGCCGCAGCGCTGGATCAGCCGCGCCTGGAACACGACGCCGTCGACGCAGTCGGCGGGGCCGCGCACCGCGGGCAGGTGGTCCGTGCCGGCACCGGCGCAGAAGCCGTGCAGAAGGTCGAGCGCGCCGCAGCGCACGATCAGTTCGCGCGCCGACGGCCAGCCGAGGAGGAAGCGCTGCGCCGTGTCCATCGCCTCGGCGATGCCGAGGCCGAAGCCGTCGAGCCGCCGGCGGATCGCCATCGTTGCGTCCCAGTCGACGTGCGCCGCGATCTCGGCCGGATCGCCGGGACGGTCCAGGCGGTGCGGCAGCGCCGCGTAGTCGTCGCGCAGCACCACGTGCGCGGCGGCGAAGCACAGGCGCACGGGAGCGGTGGTGGGAGCAGGCATGGGCGAGATCACGGTGCGTCTGCCGCGGCGGGCTCGACGACGAACGCGTCGTTGACCTTGCTGCGCACGAACTCCGCGTCGACTTCGGCGAAGGCCGCGAGCGCGCTGTCCAGCGTCACGAATACGCCGCCGCCGGGCGCCTGCTCGTCCCGCCGGTAGCCGACCAGCAGCCTGCTGTGCGCCGAACCCGCAGCCACGGGCGTGCCCTGCGCGAGGCAGCGCACGAGGTCGTCGAACTGCGCCGCGGTGAGCCCGGCCGTGCCGTCGATCGGGCGCACCCAGCGCACGCGCAGCTGCGCGGCCGCGATCGCGAGGTGGCGGCCGCCGTCGACGAGCGCGTCGGGCGCAGGCACCGCGCCCGCGAACTGCGGGGTGTAGGGCCAGAGCGACTCGGTGCAGATGCCGAACCGCTCGAAGCCCGACAGCGTGAAGTGGAAGAAGTCGCCGTCGTCGTTGCGGCCGTTCGCCGCGTTCGCGGCCCAGTTCGCGTACTCGACGCTGAGCCGTTCGGGGCGGCCAGTGGCGGTGGCGAACGCGAACTCGTAGGCGGCCACGACGGTGAAGACCGAGCACGTCGGGCGGTGGCCCTGGCCGCGCGGCAGGAGGCCGAAGGCGGTGAACCGCGGCCGCAGGTCGGAGTCCCCGGGCGGCGGTGTTGGGGGCGGCGGCGGGGCCGCGGGTGCCGGCGCCAATCCGGGGGCGGGGGCGGGGGCCGGCGGCGCCGCCGCGCACGCACCGAGCACGAGCAGCAGCAGGCAGGCAGCGCGCACGCTCACTTGCTCCGCGTGCGGAACTTGACCTGCACGGGCACGAGCGGCGTGCCGTCCTCGGCGCGGAACGTGTCGTACTTGCCGCGGTTGAGCCACAGCTCGTAGTCCCAGTCGGGCTTCAGTTCGACCGGCACCGTCAGCACCTTGCGCGCCTCGTCGTAGGCGATCTTGCCCACCATCTTCGGGAAGTGCTCGCCGCCGCCGACGACCGACCACGTACCATCCTGCATCGGCCGGTCGAACGTGACGACGATCGCCTTGGTCGCGGGGTCGACGTCCTGGCTACCGTTCTCCGGCACGATCGACACGACCTTCGGTGCCTTGGCCCGCGCGGCGTCGAGCTTCGGCACGCC
>VGXW01000044.1 GCA_016873195.1 Planctomycetota bacterium
CTGGCTTGGTTGGCAGACTCCATGCTCTTTTCGCACCTTTGACCACGAGATTCCGGGAATCGGAGTCCATCGGCAAGGGGGTGCCGAGGATTCCTGATTCCAGAGGTGCCGATTGACGTTCGCGTGACCCCGGGTATGTTCTGGTCGTGCCGGAGGCCGGAGGTCAAGTTCGTCCGGACGACCCCCTCGCTGCCTGCCGCGCGGAGAACCAGGATTGGGCGCCCAAGTCCGATGCCCAACCTGCCGATAGGGAGGGCCATGTGGCTCTGGGGGCTTCTCGGTTGGTGCGTCGCCTCCATCGCGGTGGCCGCGCTCTGCCACCGTCTCCGCCGCGTCCAACGTACTTACCCACCAGAGGTTGCGGCGTTCCTGCTTCGGTTGGAGACCGAACTGGCCGAGCGCCACCCAGGCGTGCAGTTCCTCGGCATGCTGCCGGATAGGTTCGCCTGCCTGCTCCTCATCGAGGGCCAGGAGACCCCAGTCGGGCTGCACGACGCATACCGGCTGGCGGAGGCGCACCCCGAGGCCTTCCCGCGCATCGTCGAGCAGTTGCTGCGCGACGTGCAGGCCGTCGGGATCGACCGGGTCGAGGACGTCGACTTCGTCGATGCCGCGCCCAGGCTGTTGCCCCAGGTCCGTAGCCTCTGCTGGCTCGACCAGCGCGGGCGCTTCGGGGATTCGGGCCTCGTGCATCGCCGGCTGAACGACGAACTGGTCGTCGTCTACGTGCTCGACGATCCCCACTGCATGGTCTTCGTCTGTCGCGCGCACCTGCGGCAGTGGCGCAAGAGCGAACTGGACGTGCACAACCTCGCGCTCGCCAATCTGGAGCGCCTCGGCGCGCAGGGCGTGCAGGCCGCGGCCAACGGGAAGCAGCCGCTGCTGCTCCAGTCCGGTGATGGCTACGACGCGGCGCGCGTGCTGCTGCTCGAGCGGACCGAGGGCCTGCTCGTGGCGATCCCGGATCGCGACATGCTCTGGGTCGCGCGCGAGTCGGGGCAGAACCTCGAGCAGTTGATGGCCACGGCGGCGGAGATCGCCGGGCAGGCATCGCACCCGGTTTCGCCGCACCTGTGGCGCGTCAAGGACGGCCGGCTGCAGGCCGTGACAGCGACTCGCTGATGCGCACGGCCTGCGGTGCGGGCACGGTGAACCGCTGCATCCTGGCCGGGTCGAGCGGATCGCTGAGTTCGTAGTCGCCGCTGCCGAGCATCGTCTCGACCACCTGTCCGGGGCGCAGCGAGAACCCGGCCGGGAACGCGTCGATCGGTCGCCAGGTCAGGTCGCCGACGCGCACGAGCCGCAGCGGGCCGGCCGATCGATCGGCGCCGACCTCGAAGCGGACCTGGTGGGCCTGGGCGTCCAGCACGAGCAACTCGTGGGGAGAAGGCAGGCGCGCGAACCTGTGCGACGCGCGGAGAAGGTAGCCGTGACGCGAGAACTCGCGCGCGCGCGCGACGGTCAGCGTCAACGGGCCCGCCGCGGCGACCGAGATCTCGAGGCGCTGCGTGCCGGGCTGCGGCTGCAGCGGCAGCCAGCCGAGGTCGGCGCCGGTCTCGGCGTCGGACAGGGAGATGCCCGCCGTCGCGTTCGCCAGTGCGGCCGGCACCATGTGCAGTTCGATGGTGATCGTCGTGGCCGACTCGGGAACCGGATGCAGCGCCGCGATCGGACGTCGCGGCGGGCGTGCCTGCACGGGCGGCCTTTCGGGTTGCGCAGCGTGCCGCACCGTGCCGGTGGCAGGGGCAGCCGTGGTGAAGGCGGGCTCGCGGCGCAAGGTCACCACCAGCGCGTAGGCTGCGACGACGATGCCGATGGTGGCGACGAGCGCCGCGAAGACTGTGGCGAGGAAGCGGATGGCTCTGCTCCGGAGCGCGGACCTGGGCGCTGCGGCAGTCTAGCGCCCGCGGTTGCCGGTTTGGCGGTTCGCCGGCGGAACTCCGCCCGGTCCCGGCTGTGCCGCCGGCTTGCCGGCGGCGATCGTCGCGCGGGGGTTGTCGCCGGGAGTGACGACCACGGTCGCGGTCGTGCGCTCGCGACCGCGCAGGTTCAGCACCATCAGGTAGTTGCCGGGCTGCAGCGTCTCGAAGCGGAAGGTGCCCGACTGCACCCGCGCGTCGAAGGTCGTGTTGCCCGGTTCCCGGCGCCACTGGTTCCAGTCCGGCGGCAGTTCGGTGAGTCCCATCACGAGCGTGATCGCGCCGTTGAGTTCGGACGGCTTGCCGTCCGTGCAGGTGACCGAACCCTGCAGGCTCGCCGTCGTCACCCGGATCGTACGTTCGGTCGTGACGCCGGCCGCGACCTGCAGCTGCTCCTCGTGGAGCATGCCGCCGCGGCGTCCGGCCTGCACCCGCAGGCGGTAGCTGCCGACCGGCAGGTCCTTCAGCGTGAACTGCCCCGAGGCGCTGACGGCGGCCTGGAAGGACCGGCCGCCGCCGAACATGCCGCGGCCGCCCGGTCCGCCGCCCGGTCCGCCGCCCGGTCCGCGGCCCATGCGTTCGCCGGTCGCCTCGCCGTTCTCGTCGAGCCGCGTGAGTTCGATCTGGGAGCCGGCGGCGGGGGAGCCGTTGTGCAGCACGGTGCCCGCGACCGCGCCCACCTGCGGCCTCGTGACGATCACGTCGAGTTCGGCCGTCTCGCCGCCGCGCACGCGCACGTCCGCCGGGATCGTGCCGGCGAAGAACTGCGGGCCGAGCTCGCGCATCAGCTCCTGCGGCGAACCGACCCAGCTCCGCACCACGTAGTCGCCGGGAACCAGGTCGTCGATGCGGTAGCTGCCGTCGGCGTTCACGCTCGCGTTCTGGAACGGCCCGCCGCCGGCGCCGCCGCCCTGGCCGCCGCGACCGCGACCCGGGCCGCCGAAGCCGCCGGTCACGGAGACCGCGGCGACGCGGGCCTCGCCGATCTCCTGCGGCGCGAGGCCCCGCACGCGACCTGCCAGCGAACCGAGCGCCCCGAGCTGCAGTTCGAAGTCCGAACGGTCCCCCTGCAGCTCGAACGGCTCGGTCGTCGCGTTCGCGAAACCGCGCGCCTGGGCCTGCAGGCGGTAGGCGCCGCGCGGCGCGTGCTTGACGACGAACTCGCCGGCGCCGTCCGTGGTCGCTTCGAGCGCCGCCAGGCCGCCCGCCATCTGCCGCTGGAAGTCCCGCGCCATCGCCGCGAAGTCGGCGTTGCCGCCCGGCCCGCTCTCGTTGCCGCCGCGCCCGCGGCGCCCGCGGCCGCCGTCCGCGGCATTCGACGGGCGCAGCTCGACGCGCGCTCCCGACACCGGGACGCCCTTGTCGCTGCGCACCACGCCTGCGACGTAGACGCCGCGATCGAGCCGCGCGGGGATCGTGGGCGAGGGCGCACCGAGGCGCAGTTCCACTTCCTGCGACTGGAAGCGCGCGTGGTCGGGCGATTGCACGAGGACCTCGTAGACGCCCTCCTGCAGGCCCGTGAGCAGGAACTCCCCGCCGGGATGCCGTTCGGGCCGGCCGAGCTCCCGGCCCGGACCGCCTTGCCCGTTGGCGCGCGGGTCGTCGAACCGTTCGCCTCGGCCGGGTCCCTGGCCGCGGCGCAGGTCGGACAGGTTCGCGCGCACGCTCTCGATCTGCGTGCGCAACTGCTGGCGCGTCGCTTCGTCGAGGTTGCCGTTGCGCAGCTGCTCCACCAGGGCGTTGACGTCGACCGCGGCCCCGGGCGCGGGCAGGCCGCGCAGGCGCAGGGCGCGGGCGGCGAAGGTCACCACGGGCTGGCCGTCGATCCCGTCCGTGACCGTCCCCGCGATGCGCAGACCGTCCTGCATCACGACGTGCAGCGGCTGGCCGAGCGTCACGTCGACCTGGTCCTGCGCGAAGTCGAGGTAGCCCTCGGCATCGGCCTCGAGCCGCATCGGCACGCCCGGCAGGTGCTCGAGGAAGAACCGGCCCTGCTCGTCGGTCGTCGCGCGGTGCTCGCGCCCGCCGCGCCAGTCGTCGCCGCCGGCGGCGGTACCACGGCCCGGAGCGCGCACGGCGCCCGGCCGGACCTGGCTGCGCAGGGTGACGTTGGCCTTGGCGATCGGCCTCGACTGCGCGGTGCGCACGTAGCCCGTGACCTCGTAGCCCGGGCCGAGCCGCAGATCCTCGACCTCGGTGAGTTGCTCCTCCTCGACGACGAACGCGCTCGAACGGCCCTCGGTGTGCATCTTCGCCGAAGCGCCGATGCTCCAGTCCCCCGCGGCGACGCGCCGGTGGCGGTAGTAGCCGTTGTTGTCGGTGGCGACATCCGCGACGAGATTCTCGCGGTTGCGCAGCCAGCGCATGCGGTTGTCGTTCTCGGGCGAGAGCTGGATCCGCGCGCCGGCGATGCCGTTGCCGTCCAGGTCGGTGATTCGCCCGATCACCTCGCCGCCGGCGGTCAGCATCAGGTCGCCGAGGTCCATCTCCGCGGCCACCTCGCCGAGGTCCTTGTCGAACAGGCCCGGCGCGTGGGCTGGATGCGCGACCTGCAGCGACACGCGCAGGTTCCGGAACGTCTGGCCCTGGAACGCGAAGCGTCCCTCGCGATCCGTCTGCACCGGGTCCGGCACCCGGCGTTGCCGGGCAGCGGGTCCACCGCCACGGGGCCCACCGCGGCCGAAGTCGAGCCAGACCGTGGCGGCGGGAACCGGGGACTTGAACCGGTCGACGACGCGCCCGCGCAGGGTCACCTCGACGCGCCGCTCGTCGGCACCTGTCGAAGCCTCGCTCGGCCCCGCGGCCGTTCGTTCGAGCGCCGCTTCGGCCGTCGGCTCGCCGCTCGCCATCTCGGCCGGGTCCTGGATCTCCTGCTCGTCCGTGGCATCCCACCGCACGAGCGGGGGATCGTCGTCACCGAACACGGCCGGCACCAGGAAGGCGCCGCCGGCCGCGAGGAACAGGGCACCGACGAGGATGGCGATGGTGGGCTTGTGCATGCGCGTGGGTCTGCCCCGCCGGGCGGAGCAGCGGGGGCCTATTACGGCCTCGCGGGACGCTTGCCGACAGCGGGTGGCTGTAACGACTTCGCACCCCGATTGTCGCCCGTGAGTCCGCGGACCGGGGTCACGGGCCGAATCGCAGCTCGACTGCCGGAGTCGCACCGATCACCGCCCCTGGCGCGTCGACGAAGACCGCCTGCAGGGTCGCCACCAGGGTCGGGGACGTGCCGGGATGGTGCAGCGTCACCGCCGCGGCGCCCATGGTGTCGAGCGGTGCGAGCCACGCGCCAACGGGCGCGACCATGGCTCCGTCCAGGTGCAGCAGCTGGTCGAAGCCCGCGATGCGCAGGGCCTGGGTGCCCTGGGCCGATCCGAACGCGATCGCGACGAGCCCGAGTCCCGCGCGCGGTCCCTGCGTCACCTGCAGCGTGAAGGGGCCCGCCGGGATCGGGCTCGGGATCGAGCAGCCCGCCGCCGCTCGCGCCGCCCGGATCGTGCGCAACTGGCTCACCGTGGCCCACGCGGTTTCGTGTACGCAGAGTGCTCCTCCTGGCGGCTGGAACGGCTCGAACTGGCCCGCCAGCGGCGAAGGCAGGAACTGCAGCGCGAAGGGGCCCACCGGGGCTGCGCCGTAGTCGATCAGCACCGACCGCTGCGGCGCCGGGCCCGTGGCGCCGCGCAATTCGCCGACAGCGCCGTTGTACCAGTCGGTGAACAGCAGGTCGCCCTCGCCGTCGAACGCGAGATCGCCGGCGCTGTCGAGGCCCGCGGCCACCACCTGTGCCTGCGCGATGCCGAGCAGTTGCTGTGCTGCGATCGCCTGGTCGACCAGAGCGCGCGGGAAGCGCAGCACCTCGGTCTGCCCTGCGGGCATCGGGAAGAGCGGGCTCGCGGTCGCGTAGTAGAGGTCGCCGTTCGTGGCCAGCGCGACGGGGCCCGAGGCTCCCGGCAGCCGGGCGAAGACCTGGACCGTGCCCGTCGCGAGGTCCAGGGCGAGCAGTTCGTTGTGCGGCGACGCGAAGCCGCCGGTCCGCGCCGACACCACGGCGTGCCCTGGCGACAGCAGCGCCGTGTCGTAGGCGAAGGGAATCGCGGCGGCCGGCCTCGGCCGGCCCGGCGCCGCGAGCGGAACGAGCCACAGCCGGTGCGAGGAGCTCTCGCCGAGCAGCAGTTCGCCGGGGGCGGCTTCGACCAGGAAGGAACCGGACACCGGGGCATGCAGGTGCAGCAGAGAGCGCGTCGCGAGGCCCGGACGATCGAGCCACAGGTCGACGCCGTCGAAGCGCGCGAGCGCGCCGCCGGGCAGCGACAGCAAGAGGCTGGTGACGGCGGAGAAGCCGCTCAGCTGGCCGCCGTAGCCCTCGCGCAGCAACTGGGCTGGGGCGGGGGAACAGCAGAGCGCTGCGGCGAGTGGGGGGACCAGGTGGCGTAGTGGCAGCATCGGTTCAGGTCTCCTGCGGACGGTCGCGGCAACCGCGCGTGGGCTGCCGCGGGGACGAGGCCAGAGCCGGAGGGGCGGCCGACACCGCGCGGTGCGCTGCCTGCCACAGGAGCCGCGGAACGGCTGACATGCTCCACCTCGGCGTCGCTGCGCGCCGGCATGGCCTCGGAACGACGGCCTTGCGGCCGTTCCCCCGGCGGGTGTTCTGGCTTCCGGATCGGCCTACTCGCCCGCCTTCCCAGGTCGCCGACGCGGCGATCCCAGTGGCGTTTCGGGCTTTCGTCCCCGGTCTCAGCTGCGGGACAGCGCCGGAATCGCACCGGCTTCCCCGCAGGGGGAAAGCAGAGCGTAGGGGAACGGCCGCCTCGTGCAATGGTGCACGTGCCCCGGTCCGGTCAGCCGATCGTGGGACTTGCCCGCGGTCGCCCCGGGGCCGAAAACCCGCGCGTCCGCAGCATCTCCCACGCATGCCTTCCGATCTGCTAGCTGATGCCCGGCACCTTGCTGCGCGCGTCGGACTGAACCTGTTCGGCGTCGTCGACGCCACGCGGTTCGATGCCGGACAGCCGAAGGACCTCCGGTTCCAGACGCGTTGGCCGAGGTGCGGGACCATCGTGGTGCTCGGCAACGGCGGGCGCGAGTTCCAGCAGCGATTCGCGGTGGCCTGTGCGACGGTGGCGACCCGCCCGGTGCGGGTGCCGCAGGAGTTCGCCAGGCGCTGCGCGCACGAACTCGCCGCCCACTTCGCCGCGCGCCGCCTGCCCGCGAGCGTGGTGATGCCCAACGGCCGGTTCCCGGGCTTCGCGCGCCTCGGCGAGGCCGCGGGCTTCGGTACCGTGTCGCCGGTCTCGGGCCTGTTGGTGCATCCCGAGTTCGGGCCCTGGGTCACCTTGCGCGGCGCCTTGTTGTTCGAAGGCCGGCCGTTCGGCGCGGTGCCGGACTCGTCGATCGTGGACCGCTTCCAACCCTGCTGTCACTGCAGACAACCCTGCCTGCAGTCGTGCCCGGCCGCACCCGCGGACCGTCTCGCCGTCGACGGCGACCGCTGCCTCGAGCACCGGCAGACCGGCACCTGCAACGGTGGTTGCCGGTGCCGCGCACGCTGCCCGATCGGCAGCCACCACCAGGCGCTCGACGACGAACCGCGGCCGGCGTTCGTAGCTGGCTCCGGTTGGAGCGTCCTGCTGCGCGGCGTGCTTCGTCTGTGGAGTCGGTGACGCACCGCGCCGGCGATCGGCGAATGCGAAGCTGTAGGAGCGGGCCCTTGGCTTCCTCCAGCGGCTCCATCTTGCTCCGCGACGCGGATCGGCCATGCTGCGCGGCGGTGCTCCGGTCAGGGCACCAGTGTCGGACCGGCGAGGGAACCGCGTAGCCTGCGCGGTCGGCGGGCCGGCACCAGCAGCCAGTTGGGGGCACCGAGGTGCCCGGGGGGTTCTGTTGCAGCGCATCCTGCTCGTGTGCAACGCCGTGCTGGCGTTGTTCCTCGTCATCCGGCTCGCCGACACCGCGTCGGTTTCGGCAGCTGCCGGTCCTGCCGCGGCATGGAGCGCCGCGGCACTGCGCACCGTCGCGCTGCCGTCCGCGCCGGACGGTGCTTCGCCGGTGCCGCGTCGATTCCTGCTGCACCTGGGCGCTGACGTGGTGGCGCCGCCGTTGCCGCCCGACCCGGTCGAACTCGGGATCGTCGCGGAGCCCGCGCTCGAGTTCTCCACCGTCTGGCACTCGAGCCGCACGCTGCTCGTGCGGGCCATGCACGAACCGCTGCCCGCGACGAACTATCGGCTGCGGTTCACGCGCGAACTGCGGGCGTTGGACGGGCAGGTGCTGCCGGTCGGTTCGTCGGTCCCGCTGACGACGCCGACGATCGGCCTGCACGAAGTGATCCTCGAGGACGACCCGCGGACCTCGCCGGGCCGGGGCGCCGTGGCCGTGCGCGCCGAACTGGACCTGCCGGCCGCTCCCGAGGTCGCGGGCCGCTTCCTGCGCCTGCGCGACGCGCAGACCCGCGCGATGCTGCCGACCCGGGTCGAATCGATGGCCGGCGGCGGCGACCGGCTGTTCCGCCTGTCGTGCACCGACGGCGAACTGCCCGCGGTGGTGGACGTCGTGCTCGGCAAGGGGGCCACGCCGCGCCGCGGCAACGTGCCGACGCTGGCCGACCAGGTCCGGACGGTGGTGCTGCGGGAGCCGCTCGAACTGCGCGCGATCACGGCGTCGCGGGACGGGCTGCAGTTCACGTTCAACCGGTCGCTGCGCGACGTCGATCCGGCGACGATCACGCTGACTCCCGCGACCGAGGCGCGGTTCGAGCCGGAAGCTCGCGGACTCCACGTCCGGGGGCGCTTTGCGCCGGGCTCACTCGTCACGGTCGATCTCGCCGCCGGCTTTCCGGGCCGCGGTCGCAGCAGCCTGCTCGTGCCCGTGCGCCGCACCGTGCTGGTGCCGGACCTGCCGGCGGACGTCTCGATCGCCGGCGACGGGGAGGTGCTGAGCGCCCGCGCCGAGCCCGTGCTGACGCTGCGCGGCTGCAACGTCGAGGAGGTGCGGCTGCGCCTGCGGCGCGTGTACCCGAACAACGTCGTCCGCATGCTGCAGAGCCGCGACCTGCGCGTGTTCGAGCCGGCGGTCGAACGGACCGTGCCGATCGTCGCCCGGCGCAACGAGGAGTGGAGCGAACGCGTCGACCTGCGCACCTTGCTCGGCGCGACGCCGCTCGGCTGCTACCAGCTCGAGGTCTGGCACGGTCACGACTACTGGCCCGAGCGCCGTCTGTTGCAGGTCACCGACCTCGGGGTCACGGTCCGGGCCGGGCGTGACGCGGCGGCCGTGCAGGTCGTCTCGATCGCCGACGGGCATCCCGTGCCGGCGGCGCAGGTCGAGGTCCTGACCCCGACGAACCAGGTGCTCGCGACCGGCACCGCCGACGGCGAGGGCGTGGCGACCTTGCGCTGGCCGGCGGGGGGCGAAGATCGCGTTCCCTACGTGGTCCAGGTGCGCAGCGGCGACGATGCCGTGTACGTGGGGCTGGAACGCTTCGCGGTGGAACTCGCCGACGAGGGGCTCGGCGGGCGCCCCTATCTGCACGACGGTGCCGAGGCGATGGTGTGGCCGACGCGCGGCATCGTCCGGCCCGGCGAGCGTGTCGAGTTCGCCGTGCTCGCGCGCGACGCGGCGGGGGCCGCCGTCGCCGGTGCCGAGCTGGCGCTCGCCGTCGTCGCGCCGGCGGGCAAGCAGTTCCGCGGGCTGCGCCTGCGGACCAGCGGTTGTGGACTCGTCACCGGCCGCGTCGACCTGCCCGGGGATGCTCCGTGCGGGCCGTGGCGGGCCGAAGTCGCGGACGGCAGCGGGCGCACGATCGGCGACGCGGCCTTCGAGGTCGCGGCGTTCGTGCCCAACCGGCTCGAGGCGAGCGTCGCGGTGGTGGAGCCGCCGTGCCTCGGCGGCGTGTTGACCGCGCGCGTGCACGGCAACTGGCTCGACGGCACCGCGGCCGCCGGGCAGACTGCGCGCGCCCGCGTGCGGCTGCTGCGCACGGACTTCCGCTCCGCTGACCACCCGGGGTTCGGCTTCGGCTCCGGGGACGCGCCGCCACCGGGGGAACTGGAACCGCTCGAGGCGGTGCTCGACGAGCGCGGCGACGCGGAACTCAGGTTCGCCCTGCCGCAGGCAGCCGGGCACCAGGCGCTGTCGGCCCTGGTGCTGGCCGAGGTGATCGATCCGTCGGGGCGGCCCGTGCGTGCGCAGTGCGAGCACGTCGCGCTGCAGCCTGGGTTCGTGCTCGGCATCCGCGCTCTGCCGGACCGGATCGACCTCTGCGCGATCGACGCGGGCGGCGCGTCCGTGCCCGCCGGCGACGCCCGCGTGCGGGTGGAACAGCGCCGCTGGCAGTGGCGCTACGAGGCGCGCGGCGACGATCGCTGGTCGTGGCGCAGCTTCGTCGACGGCGAAACCGCGTACGAGGCCACGGTGCCGCTGGCCCAGGGCAGCGCGAGCATGGCCCTGCCGTCGCTCTCGGCTCCGGCCGGAAGCTGGCTCGTCGCCGTCGCCGAGGTCGGCCCCCGGAGCGCGGAGCAGGCGCTGGGCTCGCCGCACCGGGCGCCCGACCGGTTGCGCGTGCACGCGGCGAACCGGCCGGCGGCCGGCGAATCCCTCGAACTCGACGTGGCGGCGCCCGCGGCGGGCCGCGGCCTCGTCACGATCGAGACCGACACGGTGATGTCGGCGGCGGTGCTGCCGCTGCAGGCGGGCCACAACCGGCTCGTGGTTCCCGTGCCGGCGGGCCTGCTGCTGCCGAACGTGCACGCGGTGGTCACGTTGACGCGGGCCGTGCGGCAAGCCGGCCCGGGCGAAGGGCCCGCCTGGCTGCTCGGCGCCTGCGACGTGCCGCTGCGCCGCGACGAACTGCGCACCGACGTGCGCCTCGACGTGCCGCCGGAGGTGCTGCCGCAGCAGCAGTTCCGCGTCGCGGTCGACGCCCGCGATGCGACCGAGGCCCTGGTTGCCGTGGTCGACGAGGGCGTGCTCGGCGTCACCGGGCACGCCTCGCCCGATCCACTGGCCTTCCTGCTGGCCTCGCGCAGACTCGCCGTCCAGGGCGCCGACACGGGATCGCGCCTGGTGCGCGGGATGGAGTTCGCGCCGCGCACGAAGACCGGCGGCGACGACGACGATCTCGCGAGCCTGCTGCGCGGCGGCGGCGTCGACCCGCAGATCCGGCCGCTCGCGCTGTTCGCCGAACTGCCGCTCGCCGACGGTGCTGGCGCGGCGACGTTCCAGCTGCCTGCCTACGAAGGCAGGCTGCGCGTGATGGTCCTCGCCGCGGGCCGGCAGCGGGTCGGCGCGGCTTCGGCCAGCGTGGTCGTCGCAGCACCGCTCGGCCTGCAGGTCGCGGCCCCGCGCCTCGTCGCGCCCGGCGACCGGTTCACGATGCCGGTCTCGCTGCGCAATCGGCTCGGCGCGGACGCGACCGTGGCCCTCGAGATCGAAGCCCCCGGCGCCGTCGAACTGCCCGGCGGCAAGCGGTTCGAGATCCAGGTCGGCGTCGGCCGCGTGGCCACCGTCGAGGTGCCGCTGCGCGTCGCGGACGGCGCCGGAGGGCCGCAGCCGATCGTCGTGACCGCGACCTGCGGCACGACCACCCGCACGGTCCACGCCGACGTCGTCGTGCGCAGCGTGCGGTTGCCGGGGCGCGAGTTCCACGGCGTGGCGCTCGGCGTCGGACAATGGTTCCGCGTCGCGCAAGGCTGGGCCGCCGAGGGACTGGAGGCCGAACTCGGGCTCGACAGTTCGCCGGACCGCCAGCTGCGGCCGGCGCTCGAGGCGATGCTCGAGTATCCCTACGGCTGCTGCGAGCAGACGTCGTCGCGCGGCATCTCGCTCGCGAGCTGTGCCGCCCTGTTGCCGCGGCTGCAGGAGGAAGGGCAGCCCGTGCTGGCCGCGCTGCCGCTCGTGCAGGCCGCGGCGGACCGGGTGCTGGCGATGCAGACGTCGCGCGGCGGGTTCGGCTGGTGGCTGGGCAGCCGCGGCCACGACGGCTTCGTCACCGTGCACGCGCTCGACTTCCTCGCCGCGGCCCGCGAGGTCGGCGCCGACGTGTCCGCCACGGCGCTCGCGCGCGGGATCGCGCGGCTGCAGGACGTCGCGGCCGGAGCCGACGACCTCGACCTGCGCTGCCACGCGATCGAGGTGCTGGCGCGGCTCGGCGGTTCGGTGCAGCCGCGGCTCGACTGGCTCTGCACGCAGGCGGTCTCGCTGGACGCGCGGGCGCGGCTCGCGACCGCGCTGGCGCTGCTGGGCGAACGTCGCCGGGCGCGCGATCTGCTCGACCACGCCGAAGCGCCGCCGGCTGGCAGGCGCACCGCGAACGACTGCTTCGCCTCCCCGGTGCGGACCGACGCGCTGGTGCTGCGGGCCTTGCTGGCGATCGACCCCGCCGACGCTTCGCTGCCGGCGCGCGTTGCCGTCCTGCAGCAGCAGGTCCTTCGCCCGCACCACCTGACGACGCAGGAGACCGGGCAGGCGCTGCGGGCGCTCGCCGACTACTACCGCCGCCAGCCGGTGCCGCAGGCCGCGCCGCGCGCCGTGGTGCTGGTCGACGGCCTGCCCGTGCCGGTCGAGGCGAAGCGCGCGAACCGGCTGCCGATCCGGCCGGGGTCGATCCTCGAGGTGGCTGCGGGCGGCAGCGGGTTCCTGCTGCTGCGCCTGCGCGGCTACGCGCCGCCCGAGCCGCGCGACGACGAACGCCTGGTGCTGCACCGCGAGATCGTCGATCCTGCGACCGGCCTGCCGTGCGCGCAGTTGCGCCGCGGGCGCGTCTACACGGTGCGCATCCACGGTGAATGTGCCGACCCGCTGCGTGCCCTCGCCTTCGCCGACGTGCTGCCGGCCGGCTGCGAGCCCGAGCCGGCACCGCCCGAGCCGCAGCGGCAGCTGGAGCGGGCGGTGCGTGGCGTTCCGGACGATCCGCCAGGGCCGAACGTCGTCGACGCCACGGTCGAACCACGCGACGATCGCGTGCTGCTGTTCGTCGACCGGCTGCCCGCGGGCCGGTTCGTGATCGAACATCGGATCCGGGCCGTGTTCCCGGGCGACTTCGAGGCGCCGCCCGTGCAGGCCCAGGCGATGTACGACCCCACGCTGGTCGTCACCGAGGTCGGTCGCCCGCGCGTGGTGGTCACGCCATGAGACCGGGCGGCCTCTTGCGGTGGTGCCGCCGGGCGGCGTTCGCCGTGCTGTTCGCGGTACTCGGTGCTGTCGCGGCCGAGCGCGCGCTCGAACGCTGCTGGCCCTACCCGCTCGATCGGCTGCGTGCGCTCGAGGTCTCGACCGTCGTGGAGGCTGCGGACGGTACCTGGCTGCGCGTCGTGCCGACGAACTGCGGCGAACGCGTGCTGCCGCTGCGCTGGAACGAGGCCCCGGCCCTGCTGCGCCGCGCGGTGCTGGCCAGCGAGGACGAGCGCTTCTTCGCGCACGGCGGCGCCGACTGGCTGGCGATCGGCCGGGCCACGCTCGGCAACCTGCGCGCGGGCCGCGTGGTCTCGGGCGCCTCGACCTTGACCATGCAGGTCGTGCGCATCGTCGAGCCGCGGCCGCGCACGTTGCCGAACAAGTTCCTGGAACTGCTGCGCGCGCGGCAGCTCGAGCGCTGCGCGGGCAAGCAGCAGATCGCCTCCATCTGGCTGCAGCAGGTGCCGATGGGGGGCACCCTGCGCGGCTTCGCGGCGGCCGCGCGCTACTGGTTCGGGCGGCCCATCGCGGAACTCGACGCGGCGGAACTCGCGGCCCTCGTCGCGATGGTGCCCGCTCCGTCCGCACGTTCCCCGCTGCGGCATCCGGCGCGGTTGCGCGCGTGCCGCGACGCGCTGCTCGGCCGTCTCGCCGGCGTCGGCGCGATCGACGCGGCGACCGCCGCGGCGGCGCGCGCCCGCGAACTCGGCATGGCGCCGCATCCCTGGCCGTGGCTCGCCCCGCAGTCCGTCGACGTGGCGCTCGAGGAGCGGGGCGATCCAGGTGCGCCGCGCTGCCGCACGGCGCTCGACCTGGCGCTCGAGCAGCGCCTGCGGGTCGTGCTGGACCGGGCCGACCTGCCGGGGGACGCGGCGGCCGCCGTCGTGCTCGACCGGTCCTCCGGAGCGGTCGTGGCGATCGCCGCAGGCCCACGCGGGCCGCGCGACGCCGCACGCCGCTCGCGCTGCCTCGGCAGCACGCTGAAGCCGTTCCTCTACGCGCTGGCCAGCGAACTCGGCGCCTGCGCCGAGAACGCGCTGCTCGAGGATGCGCCGTTCGCCGTCGGCGGCTGGACGCCGCGCAACTTCCAGCGCGGCCACGCCGGCAACCTCGCGGCCGCGGACGCCCTGGCCACGTCGAACAACGTCGCCGCCGTGCGCTGCCTGCAGCGGGCCGGCGTCGCCGCCTTCGACGAACTGCTCGATCGTCTGGGGCTGCCGCGCGCGGGAACACCGGGCGACCTGACGGCGGTCCTCGGCACGGGCGTCGGTTCGCCGCTGGCGCTGGCCAGGGCCTACCGGCGGTTCGTCGCGGTGCCGGAGTCGGTCGGCCTGTCCCGCGCGAGCGTCGACTGGACCCTGCGCGCGCTGCAGCGGTTGCCGCTGCGGCGCGGGGAGCGCGGCGGCGCGATGGCGTGGAAGTCGGGCACTTCGTCGGGGCGCCGCGACGCGTGGTGCGTCGGCATCGACGCGGCCCACGTGGTCGTCGTGTGGCTGGGCAACGCCGATGGCAGGGGCGATGCCGACCTCGTCGGCGCCCGCACGGCGGCCGGCCTGTTGGCCCAGGTGGCGCAGATCCTGTAGCGCCCTTCCAAGGAAACGCCGCAGCGGCGCCGAGGGCGTGTTTCGCCCTGGACGTGTCGCCGCGTTGCGGCGTGGGGGGGGCTCGATGAAGACCGCCGGTGCAGGGATTCGGCGGTTGCATGTCGCCGCGTGGCGGCGCTCCCGTCCTCGGGCGATCCTGGAACTACGAGGCCTTGCTCTGCGGGGGGCGCTTCGTCAGGTCGACGAGCGGTGCACCAGCGGAACTTGCCCGGATCCGATCCCGCAGCCCCGGGAGTTCCTCCGCCTTGGGGACGGTCGAACTGCGCGCGATCACGGCGCCGCTGCGTGACTTGACCACGACGAAGTGCCCGTTCGAACCGCCGTGGTCGACGACGCGTGCGTCGTCCTGCAGCGACGTACGAGCTTGCACGACCTCGTTTTGCGCCGTGAGCTTGCTGTCGCTGGCCAGGCTGTGCAGCAGGATGCTGCCGTCGCTCGCCCTGAGCTGGAAGAGGAACTTGCCTCCCGTGTCCTGCACGATCTCGAAACGCGCTGCCATGGAACGTCCTCCGTTGCAGTCGACGATCGAGCATTCGCGCGTGTTCCGTACTTCACCAGGATTCGCTTGTGCGTACGAACCTGGGACACCCGATGCGGCGATCGCCGACAGTCGGACTGCCGGCGCAGCAAGCCTGTCGCGCGGCGTGGCACCGTGGCACGATGCCCGCCATGGCTGACGGCTACACCCCCAAGGTCACAGGCCTGTTGCTCGCGGCCGCTCTCGTCACCTTGCTGGTCACTGCCGTGCGCCTCGCGGGGGAACTGCAGGGCTGGGATCCCACGTGGTTCTCGACCGAACCGGGCGGTTTCTCGGGGCTTGGGATCGTCTACCTCGTGCCCCTGTTCGGTTTCCTGTTCGGTCGGCGGCTCGCCCAGGCCGGCAGCCGCGTGCCTCGTGAACCTCGCCTACGCCGTGCTCGCCAGGATCCCGGTGGTGGTGGTGCAAGACCTCGACGTACGCAACGGGTGGCAGACACAGTGCGGCAAGGTGCACTCGGCCCTCGGCTTCACGGGCGCCGAGGAACGGGTCGCTGCCCTCACGATGGCGCGGGCGGGGTCGCCGGCGGTCTCGCCGCGGCCAAACGCTCGCGCCGGCGCCGCCGCCGCGCATCCATGTCGCGCGCGTGCACCAGGGACTCCTTCGCGGCCCGGCGCTGCGACCACCACAGCAGCAGGATCACGAGGAGCAGCACGCAGCCGATCAGCACGCCGACCTCGCGCATGGTGCGTGCGGTATCCAGCCGGAAGGTGTGCAGGTCGGCCGCCACGAACAGGGGAACACGGAACCGGTCTCCCTGCCGGCCCTCGTAGGCGAACCAGCGGTAGTAGAGCCCGCGGACCTCGAGCGTCGTGAACGGCTGCAGGTGGTCGGCGCGCTTGGGCACCCAGACCGGAATCAGATGGCCCGCGAAGTCGCGCACCTGCACGTAGGCGACGGTCCAGAACTTGATCCCGGCGGGATTCGCGTCGGCGGCGATCGTCGTGCACTTCACGAGCGTGCCGAGCAGGCGCAGCGGCGTGCCGCGCGCGAGCTTGTTCGCCTGCAGGATCGGGTAGGTCTCGTTGGCGTTGAGCGTGCCGATGCCGCGCCACTGCTCGAACGTGCGTTGGTCGGCGGTGTCGCGCGCATAGGCCGCGAGATGCCACAGCGGCGCTTCCTGGTCCTCGTCGATCGTGTGCCAGGCCTTGGTTCCCGGGTAGCAGCTCTCGTCGAGGTGGTCGAACACCTCGGGGTCGAGTTCGCGCACGGGTGGCCAGGGCTCGTAGTCGCGCTGGATCTGGCGGCCAACCAGCAGCGGCGCGGACCGCACCTCGCTCGGGTAGGTCGTGTCGCGCAGCTTCAGCAGGTAGCCTTCGACGCGCACGATGCCGCCGCGGCGCACGTCGGGGCCGGGGGGCAGCGAGAAGGCGGCGAAGGCCCGGTCTCCCGTGGCGAGCTTGACCGTGGCCTCGTAGATCGAGTAGCCCTGCACCGGGTGCCCCTCGCGCGGGCCCGTCAGGTCCTCGAGTTCCCCGCGGTACCAGAGCCAGCGGCCGCGCCACTTCGCCGGGTCCTCGCGCACCTCGCCGACGGCGACGGGTTCGTCGGGCGTGCCGAGCGCCGCCGCGACCGCGGGTACGACGTTGATCGCCTCGCCGAGCAGGTAGCGCAGCGGCTCCACCTCGAGCAGCAGGCGGTGCTCGCGCGTGTCGTCCTTCGCGCCCGCCAGCACCTTGGGGTCGAGAACCGGTACGACGACCCGGGGTTCCTCGGGGATCGGCGCCGCACCGGGCTGGCCGGCCCGTTCGGCGGCCAGGGGCACGTAGATCACGACCCCGAGGAAGATGCCCAGGATCGCCAGCCGGACGTACGGGGGAATCGCGGGCAGGAGCCGCGGGGGGGTCGGAGCGAGCATCAGCACGCGAGGATAACGGATCCGGCCCCGCCCCGGTTTGGTTCCTCGGCGCGGACTGCGGCCGGTCAGCCGCCTTGGGGCTTCTCGAACAGGCCGCCGAGGTGGAAGTTCGCGATGTCCGAGCGGTCCACGATGGTCGCCGCGTTGACCCCGAGCGTGATGGCGATGACCTCGGCGATCTCGTCGCTCGTGGCGCCTTCGCGCCTGGCCTTCTCGAGATGCCCCTCGAGGCAGCCCTTGCACCCGCTCGTCAGCGACGCCGCGATCGCGATGAACTCCTTCGTCTTGAGGTCGATCTTCGACTTGCCGTAGGTCGCCTTGTAGAAGCCCATGTAGAGCTGCTTGAGCTCCGGCGTCAGCAGCGCGTAGCTGCGCATCGCGGAACTCGGCAGGCGGCCGTCGGCGAGGGGTTCGGTGGTGGGCGGGTGCTTCTTCGGTTTCTCGCTCATGAGTGTCTGAGGGCGGGCAACGGGGCGCCGCGGCAGGGGCCGCCGGCGGGAGCGGTATACGACCCGGACAACCGGGCGCAGCGCGGATTATTGCAGCGCGAGTTGCAGCCGCACCAGGGCGTCGCGGTCCGCGGGCAGTTCGAGCTGGCGGTAGGCCGCCGCGAAGCCGAGCCACAGCAGCTCCCCGACCATCGGGCCCGGGTGCAACTCCGCGACGGGTTCGCTCGGCGTGCCGGCCTGCCAGGCGAACGGCCATTCGACGTAGCCCACGTCGCCGAACAGCTCCTTCTGCGGGGCGAGCAGTTCGATCAGCTGCACCGGCCGCCGCAGCCCGGTCTCTGCATGCACCTGGCGGCGGATCGCCTGCTCGAGTTGCTCGCCTGGCGTCACGAAACCGACGACGGGGCCGAGCGGCCACTCCTCGCGCGGTCGCTGCCGCAGCAGCAGGTACTCGATGCTCCGGTCGAGGACCTGGAAGACGAAGACCCGCACCCGGTGCTCGAGGCTGAACATGCACGACGGCCGCCCATCGTCCGGCAGCGGCCACGGACCTCTAGCGGCCTTCATCGGCAGGGGTGCAGCCGCCCGCGCCGGATTTTCCCTGGCCGGCGGCACCGCGCGGGTCAGCGACCCGGGCCCGGCGGCGCCTGCGGTGCCGGAGCCTCCTTGCCAACGCGGCCGTCGCCGGCTGCCCCGCCCAGCCCCTGCAGGGCGGCACCAGCGGCCGCCGCGGCGCGGAAGCCGTCGCCGACGAACCGCAGCGAGGCCAGCAGCGACTCGTCCTTGAAGCCCGAGCCCCAGGCGTGGCCGCCGCCCTGCACGAGTTCGAAACGGTGCGGCACCTTCTTGCTCTCGAGCAGCGCGTGCAGTTGCTCGTTGGTCCGGCCGAACTGGTAGCGGTCCGCGGTGCCGGCGTCGAAGTAGAGCCGCAGGCCGTCGAGGGTCTTGGGCTCGAGCGCCTCGGCGATGCCGAGCGGATTCGTCGCGCGCCACAGCGACTCGTCGATCGGGCTGCCGAACACCTCGTCGAGGCCGAAGTCCTTCGCGCGCTGCAGCAGGCGGTCGGGCAGTTGCTTGGGGTCCGGCGGGAACAGCGCCGAACTGTGCACGGCGACCGTGCCGAACAGCTGCGGGTGCGTGAAGCCGATGCGCAGCGCGGCCATGCCGCCCATGCTGATGCCCATCAGCGCGCGCTGGTTGCGCTCCTGCCGCACACGGAAGGTCGCCGCCAGGTGCGCGAGCAGGTCCTTCTGCACGAGCGCCTGGTGGTTCCGCTGCGGGCCGGCGTCGATGTACATCGACGTGCGGCCGCCGTTCGCGAGCACGAAGATGCAGGGCGGCAGGAGCCCGTCCTCGACCGCCTTGTCGAGCAACGGCGCACCGCCGCGGGAGTGGAACCGGTCGTGGTCTTCCCACATGCCGTGCAGCCAGATCACCAGCGGCCACGTCGTTTCCTTCGACGCGTCGGCGCCGTAGTCGCGCGGCAGGTAGACGCCGTAGGGGACCTCCTTGCCGACGGCCTCGCTGCGGAACGTGCGCAGTTCGTGCGTGAAGTGGCGCAGTTCGACGGGGGCGGCCGGGCGCCGGGAACGCGCGTCGCGTCCCTGGGCGGGCAGGGCGCCCAGTGCGCCGAGCGCGACCAACGAGGCGATGAGGTGCGGGCGGTGGTGCATGCGTTGTCCCGGGGCGGCGGGCGGCGGTAGTGTTGCGGACCGGAGCCGGTTCGCCCAGGGGGTGGCCGGGTTTCGCGCCTTGGACCCTGCCGCCGCACGACTGCAACCGCTGCTCGACCGCCTCGTGAACTACGAGCGGCTGCGACCCGACCGGCGGCTGTGGGACCTCGCGACGATGCGGGCCCTGCTGCGGCGCCCGGGGGCGCTGCGGCCGGTCCGACCCGCGGTGCAGGTCGGCGGCAGCAAGGGCAAGGGCACGACCTGCGCGTTCCTCGAGGCCCTCGCCGGGGCCGCCGGCATCCGGGCCGGCGTCTACAGCTCGCCGCACGTCGAGACGCTGCTCGAGCGGATTCGCTGCGGCGGCCGCGACGTCGACGTGGAGACGCTCGAGCGGCAGCTGCGCGCGCTGCTCGCGGCGCCCGCCGGCGACCGCGCGCCGACGTTCTTCGAGGCGATGACGCTGTGCGCCGCCGAGTGGTTCGCCGAACAGCGCGCCGGCCTCGCGATCTACGAAGTGGGCCTCGGCGGCCGCTACGACGCGACGACCGCGCTGCCGGTCGACGCGGGCATCGTGACCACCATCGAACTCGAGCACGTCGACGTGCTCGGCGACACGATCGCGCTGATCGCCGGCGAGAAGGCGCCGGTGATCCGCGCCGGCGGTTTCGGCTTCACCGGCACCACCGGCGAGGCGCGCGCGGTGATCGCGGCCCACGCGCGCGAGGTGGGAGCGCGCCTGTGCGTGCTCGGCGAGCACTTCGGGCTGCGCGATCCGCGCTGGACGCACGACGGCCTGCGCGCCGTGCTGTGGTTGCCCGATGGCCGCGAACTGCCCGTGTTCCTGCCCGACGCGGCCGGCTTCGAGGCGCCGGCACTCGCGCTCGCGGCCGCATCGTTCGCGTGGCTGCTGCCGGACGCCCACCTGCAGCTCGACCCGGCACCGCGGCCCCGCCTGCCGTGTCGGTTCGAGGTGCTGCGCGAACCGGACGGCGAGGTCCTCGTGCTCGACGGGGCGCACACGGAACGGTCGCTCGAGCAGGTCGCGGCGGAACTGCAGCGGCGCTGGCCGGGGCGGCGCGCGGCCGTGCTGTTCGGCTCGGCGACGGGCAAACGCTGGCGGCAGGGCTTGAGCGCCTTGCTGCAGGTTGCCGATAGTTTCGTCGTCACCGGACTCGAGGGCACGTCCGGCGAGGACCCGTCGGCGATCGCCGCGTGGCTGTCGTCGGTGGGTGCACGGTGCGAAGTGGCGCCCGGCGTGGTCGAAGGACTCGCGGCCCTGCGCCGCGCCCGGGGGCCGCGCCTCGTCGCCGGCTCGTTCTACCTCGCCGGCTGCGTGCGCAGCCTCGTGCGGCCGGCGTCGCCAGGAACACGATGAACCAACCCGAACCCCGAGGCGCTGCCGCGACTCCGGTCATCGTCGAGGACCTGTTCCTGACCGACGTGTTCCTGGTCAAGGGCCGGCTGCCGAACCCCTGCAAGCGGCTGACGAACGTGCTCGAGGACCACGTGCGCACGTTCCTGTCGGTGCAGGACGCGACGATGGTCTCGCTGCGCAGCGGCGAGGTGATCCGTACGCCGGCGGTGATGGTCAACGTCGGCGAGGTGATCTTCGCGCACGAACTCGTCGACATGGCCGGCGACGAGACCATGCGGCGGCTTGGCGGCGGCCATGTGAAGGCGACGCGGATCCGCGCGTTCTACAACGGCGCGGTGCAGTTCGAACTGGCGGGCCAGATCGAGCCCGGGGCCTACGAGTCGCAGCCGCTGACGGGGCGCAAGTACTTC
>VGXW01000045.1 GCA_016873195.1 Planctomycetota bacterium
CGGCCGTTGACGATCATCGTCGCACCGTCGGCGAACGTGTACTGCACGGCCCAATGGTCGAACGCGGTGTCCGGGTGCGCGCGCAACTGGCGGCCGCCCATGCCCTGCGCCGACACGGGCCAATCGTTCTTCATCCAGCAAGCGAGGTCGATGCCGTGGATCAGCCAGTCGAGGATGAACGTGCCGCCGACCCAGCCGAACCCCCACTGGTGGCGGATCTGGTACTCGAGTTCGCTGCGCCCCTCGTGCGTGGCCGCGAGCGGCACCGGCCCGTGCATGCGGCAGACCTCGAGGTGCGCGATCTCGCCGATCGCGCCCGCGTGCACGCGGGCCATCAGTTCCTCGTTGTAGGGCGCGTAGCGCGACATCAGGCCGCCGACCACCACGAGACGTTTGCCGTCGGCGCGTTTGCCGGCGGCGATCAGCCGGCGCAGGTTCGGCGCGTCGACGCCGAACGCCTTCTCCATGAACACGTGCACACCCTTGTCGACCGCGTAGTCGACGTGGATGGCGCGGAAGCAGGCCGGGCTCGCCAGCACCACGACGCCGCCCGGGGCGACGGCGTCGATCGCGTGCCGGTAGGCGTCGAAGCCGGTGAAACAGCGCTCGTCGGGCAGGTCGCACTGCGCAGCGCGCTGCTCGCGCCAGAACTTCCTGGCGGACTCGATGCGGTCGGCGAACGCATCGGCGATCGCGACGAGCTTGACCGGGCCGAGGCCGAGCGTGCGCTCGGTCGCGAGCGCCTGCTCGGCGGCGCCGGTGCCGCGCCCGCCGCAGCCGACGAGCGCCACGCGCAGCGTGCTGTCGTGGCCGACGTGGGGGCTGGCGAAGACCGGGCTCGTCAACGCGCCGGTGCTCGCCGCGGCGACGAGGCCGGTGGTGCCGGCGAGGAACTCGCGGCGGGTGGGGGCGGTGCGGTGCGGGCTCGTCATGGCGGACTCGTGGGGTCGGGGGCGGGGTTCGTTCGTTCGCCGCTGCAACGAGGCGGCGCCGTCGCGGCGAGCCAGCGCGCGTAGCCGGCGGCCAGGCGTTCGCGGTCCGGCCTGCCGTCGAAGACGAGCACGCCGTAGACGAGTTCGAGCGTCCGGCCCGGGGCGATCGGCACGGGGTCTCGCCAGCCGTCGGCGGTCGCCGACAGGTAGGCGAACGGCGTGGTCATCGTGAACCAGCGCGCCGGCGGTTGGTTCTCCGGATGGCTCGCCATCACGACGGTGACCTCGTGACCGTCGACGCTGCCGGTGCAGGCCGCCCACGCGCCGGTGGTCAGCCGTTCGCTGCCGCGCACGGGCGCGCCCGCCGCGCCGTCCGGATGCACGAAGGTCGCGCTGCCGTCGAACGAGGGCAGAAAGCGCATGCCGAGCCCGTGGTAGTGGGCACCCGTGAGGGTCACGGCGGCGGTGGTCGCAGACAGGGCCGTGCGCCAGGTCAGCATGGTCGCCTCGTCGTCGGCGGTGACGTGCACCGTGCGGCGCTCGTCGAGCAGTGCAGCGCCCCTGGCGTCGCGCCAGTTCAGCGTGCTGCGCAGGATCGGGCCGTCGGCTTCGATGGCCGTCGTCTCTTCGCGACCCGGCTGCGTGCGCTCTTCCCAGAAGTTCGTGCCGTTCGCGACGACGCCGAACATCAGCGCGTGGTGGTGGACGTGATCGGCGGGGCTGTCGCGCAGGATCTGGTGGCCGGCCGGCGAGCGCAGCTCGAGCAGGTAGGGCTTGCAGGGGTTGGCACGGGCGAGGTAGACCGCGACGGGTCGGTCGCCGGCGACGAGATCGAAGCGGTCGCCGGCGCAGCGTTGCCAGCTCGGTGCGTGGCAGGCGGTCGCGAGCAACAGGATCACCAGGGCGTTGCGCATGGCGAAGCTCGGCGGGGGTTCGGGCGAAGGTACCGGGCAGCAGGGCGGGCACAACAGCGGTCCGCGCGCGGTCGCATCGCCTGCCGCGCGGCGGCCCGGGACCGTGAGACGTTCGTCTCGAGGATCCTGCAACGGCACCTGGCTGCACCGACGGGCGGTCCCCCCAGGACCCTCCGCCTCGACTACCATGCCGGGATGTCCGCCCGCCGCTCGCCGCTGCTCGCCGCCATCGCCGCCATCGCCGTGCCGGCGCTGCTGTCCGCGCTGGCCCGCGGGCAGACGATGACCTTCCGCGAACTGCCGCAGATCGCCGGCGCCAGCGCCGCGGTGCACGATCCGCAGCGGCAGCGCACGTGGTTCGCCGTGCCGGGCACGCCGGCGCGGCTGTTCGAGTGGAACGGCGCGACCGCCCGGCTGCGCCCGCACGAACTCGACACCCTGAGCCTCGTCAGCGCCTTGGGCTGCGAGGCCGCGACGGGCCGCATCCACGCGCTGGGCTTCGACCTGCAGGCCAGGCTGGTCCACGGCGTGCACGACGGCTGCCGCTGGACCTGGCAGGTGACCACACAGTACTTCCACGCGCAGAGCTACCCGCCGATCGCCTACGACACGGCCCGCGGCCGCTTCGTGGTCTACCTGTTCCAGTTCGGCACGGCGAGTTTGGTCGTCGAGTTCGACGGCACCACCTGGGTCCCGACGAGCCAGCCGCAGCAGCCATGGCGCCACGCGCCGGCGTTCGCCTACGACCCGGTGCAGAACCACTGCGTGCTGTTCGGCGGCACCGACAGCCAGGGCCCACGCGGCGACGCGTGGCGTTGGGACGGCACCTCCTTCACGCCGCTCACCACGAACCCGGGTCCGGGCCCGCGACAGGGCGCTTCGTTCGGCTTCTCGGCGGCTCACGGCGGCCTCGTGCTCTACGGCAATTCCCCGTTCGGCCAACTCGACACCTGGGTGCTCACCGGCAGCACGTGGACACGATTGCCGACGCCGCAGGACGCCGGGCCGTTCGCCCAGCCCGTGCTGGTCGAGGACGGCCTCGGCCTGACCCTGGTCGGCCAGCCCAACGCGGCGGTCCTGTCGGGGCGCCGCCTCGCCGGCGCCCTGTGGACGCCCGTCGACGGCCTCGTCGCAGCGCGGTTCCGCCAGCATGCGGCCGTCGGCTTCGATCGCAACCGCGGGGAACTGGTGGTGTTCGGCGGCGCGCCCGACGACTTCGAGCGGATGCAGGTGTTCGACGGTCGCTGGCACCAGCGGCAGCCGGCCGTGGTCCCATCGCGCCGCAACGGCGCGACGTTCGCCTGGTCGGCGGTCGACGGCGCCCTGCTGCTGCACGGCGGCACCGACCCCGTCGGTGTGCCGTGCACGGACACCTGGACCTGGGACGGCAGCACCTGGCTGCAGCGGACGGCGGTGGCGCCGCCCCCGCGCTCCTTCGGTTCGTTGGCCGCCGACCCCGGTGGTGGCGTGATGCTCTACGGCGGCTTCGACGGCACCGTGCGCGCCGACCACTGGCTCTGGAACGGCTCCTCGTGGCAGCAGGTGGCGGCGACGGGAGCTCCGGGCGCCGTGGCCGCGGCCCTCGCGGCGTTCGACGAGACACGCCGGCGCACCGTGCTGCTCGGCAACTTCGCGGGCGTCGTGCAGACCTGGGAATGGAACGGCACGTCCTGGACGCTCGCCGATACGAGCACGCATCCGGCCCCCGGCTCGAACAACCGCATGGCCTACGATCCCGGCCGCGGCCAGGTGTTGACGGTCCAGCCGGGCATCCGCGCCTGGACCGGCAGCGGCTGGCAGGTTGTGCCGTTCCTCGGCACCGTGCCGAGTCCCCAGGCCCTGGTCGAGGACACGCGCCGCGGCGGTCTGCTGGCGCTCGACGCCGCCGCGCCCATGCGGGTGACCTTGCTGACCGCGCGCCCGGCCGCGGCGAGTGAAGTGGGCACGGCCTGCGCGCTCGCCGACCCGCCGGCGCTGACCACGCTCGAACTGCCGGAAGCGGGCCGCGCCGACTTCGCGCTCGCGCTCGGCACGCGGGCCCCCGGTTCCCCGTGCGTACTGTGGTTCGGCACCGGCGGCCCGGGCGCGATCGGCCCGTGCGCGATCGCCACGGGACCGACCCTCGGCAGCATGTTCGCCACGACGAACGCCGGCGGCAGCGCCGTGCTGCCGCTGCCGATCCCGGACGACCGCACGCTGCTCGGGCTGGGCCTGATCGCCCAGGGCGCCGTCTACGATCCGCTGCGGAGCCGGATCGGCGGCGTCGCGTTGTCGGCCGGGCTCGCAATGACGGTCGGCAGGTAGCCACGCCTCGCATCCGGACGCGCGCTGGCCAGTGGACAGGCGCCAGGCGGACCTGCGCGCAGTCGGCGCGACACCAAGGCCCGCGCCGGAACCCGGCGAACGCAGCTCGAGCAGCCAGGGCTTGCGGGGGCTGGCCCGGGCGAGGCAGACCGCGACGGGACGGTCGCCGGCGACGAGATCGAAGCGGTCGCCGGCGCCGCGTGGCCAGTTCGGTGCGTGGCAGGCGGTCGCGAGCAGCAGGATCACCAGGGCGTGGCGCATGGCGAAGCTCGGCGGGGGTCCGGCCCACGGGACCGGGACGAGGGGGCGACACAACTGCGGCGCGGCCAGTGTGCCCTGCTCCACCGCGCGCGGGGCGGCCCGCGATCACCTGGCCGGTGGCGGCGCCGCGGCGGGCCCGAGCGCCTCGGCGAGGGCCCGCGTGTCGAGCATCGCGGCCGGGTCCACGGCCTTCGGCTCCTTGCCGGCCTTGCGCAGCGCGAACGCGACGCAGTCGGTCAGGAACCGGCGGATGCCATCGGGACCGAGATTGCGTTCGCGCAGCGCCTGGCGGCCGTGGATGCGCACGTTCTTCAGCATGGCCGGGATCTCTGCCGGTTCGACCTTCTCCTCGGCGAACACCCGCTCCACGCAGAGTCTGGTGAACGCGGCGTCGTTCTTCGGATCCTGGCACCACTCGACGGCTTCGATCCAGCCCTGCAGCACGGCGGCGACGTGCGCCGGCGGCATCCTGGCCAGCTTGTCGGCGCGGACGGCGATGCACTCCGGCATGACGCCGGGGAAGTCGGCGGTCGTGGCGATCACTTCGCAGAGACCCTTCTCGGTGGCCTGCTGCGCGTACGGCTCGTAGGTGATCGCGCAGGCGACGCGGCCGGCCAGGAACTGGCTGGTCAACGACTCCACGTCCTCCAGCACGACGACCTCGAAGTCGGCCGCCGACAGGCCCTGCTGGTGCAGCTTCGCCGCCAGGAACATGTGCACCGCGGGCGAGTCCTCGTAGATGCCGATGCGCTGCTTCTTCAGCTGCGCGAGCTGGACGCCCTTCTCGACCAGCATCTTGTCGCCGCCGTGCGACCAATCGACCTCGGCCAGCACCTTCACGGCGATGCCGTCGCCGATCTGGATGCCCACCGCCGTGCCGGCCATCACCATCGCGAAGTCGACCTTGCCGGCCTTGAACGCCGCCACCGTGTCGCCGCCGGTGAACCCGACCACCTCCACGTCGACGCCGCGCTTCTTCCAGAGGCCCAGTTCCTGTGCCGCCCAGACCGGCGCCCAGGCGATCCAGGGATCGGTGGCGAACCTGTAGGTTTGCGCGGGCAGGGCGCTGGCGGCGGCGAGCGAACATCCGGCGAGCAGGTGCAGAAGGCGGATCATGGGTGGCCTGTCGTTGTTCGCTTCGACGCGGCGGCGAGTCCGGCTTGAGGCCGTGCACAGTCCGGATCGCCCAGCGTCCGATGATTCGGGGGTCAGGGAACCACACGATGTCGGAACGCAGCCGCCCGCTGGCCATGCTCGTCGCCCCGATGCGCGGCCTCGCCGGCCAGATCCTGTTCGGATTCGGCCTCCTGCTGGTGGTGCTGTGGATGCAGGGCCACAGCGCCAAGGGCGCGCTGCGCGACCTCGCCGCCGACTTGCGCGAAGGCGAGGCGCGCGCCGCGGCGTTCGCCGATCTCGAGGCCGATGCGCAGCGGCTGCGCGTGTTGCTGTTCCGGGTGCTCGGCACCCAGCACGCGGAACGTCAGGCACGGCATGCCGCGGACTACGAGGCGCTGCGGCAGGAACTGACGGGCCACGCCGCGCAGGCGGGCGTCGCCGGGGCCGAGTTGGCCGCCAGCGTCGCGGCCGATGCGGTCGCGCTGCAGCTGCACGCCGACTTCCAGAGCAAGAAGGCCTACGCGCAGGCCAACGAACAGGGCCAGGAGGCCCACGACGCGCTGGTCGGCGCGCTGGAGGCCGCCGCCCGCAGCGCCCGCGGCGAGGTCGCCGCCCGCAGCGACGCCGCGATCGAGGCGCAGGACGGCAACCTGTGGCGGGCGTTCCTGACCGCCGCCGCATGCTCCACCGGTCTGGCGATGCTGCTCGGGCAATGGGTCGGCCGCCCCGTGCGGCGGGCCAGCCAGGTCGCCCAGGCGATGCTGCGGGGAGACTTCGCGCAGCGGGTCGGTCGGCGCGTGGCCACCGCGGAAGTGCGGGCGCTGGCCACGTCGATCGACGCGCTGGCCACCATGCTGCAGCACACCGTGACTGCGGTCGCGGACGTCAACACGGAGCTCGGCACCGCCACGGCCAACCTGCGCGACGCCTCCGGGGAGGCGGCGCTGCGGTCGGAGGCCGTGAAGGCCATCGGCAGCGCGATCCCGAACCGACGCGAGCGGCTCGAAGGAGGCGTCACCACCCTGGCCGGCGGCCTGCAGACCGCGAACGCGGCGATCCAGGCGATCGCGAAGTCGGCCCGGCAGCTCGGGGACACCTCGCACGCGACGGCGCAGGAGACCTCGCGCCTGCAGGCGACGCTGGTCGAACTCGGCAACAGCACCGCCTCGATCGACGCAGTGGTCCAGCTGATCAACTCGATCGCGATGCAGACCAACCTGCTGGCGCTCAACGCCGCCGTCGAATCGGCCCGCGCCGGCGACGCCGGTCGCGGCTTCGCGGTGGTGGCCGCCGAGGTGCGCAACCTCGCCACGCGCACCCGCGAAGCGACCTCGGGCATCGCCGGACACGTGCGGGCGATCCACGGCAGCGCCACGGCCGCCGGCCGGAGCATCGCCACCGTGGTCGAACTGATCGCCCGCGTCACCTCGATGCAGGGTGAAGTGACGAAGGCCCTGGACAGCCACTCCGACACGACCGGCGAGCTCGACCGGGTCAGCGCGAAGGCGCTGCAGGGAGTGCGCGAGTTCGCCACGGACCTCGATTGCCTGGTCGGGGAACAGGGCACCGCGGTGACGGCGGCCAACAACGTCGCCTACGCCAGCAAGTGCATCGACGGCGCGGTCGGGCAACTGACCGCGCTGGTGCGGCGTCTGCAGGGTCGGGATCCTCCGCCGGTCGCCATCGTGGACGGTTGAGCGCCGCGCCCGCGCCGGAGTCCGGGCGCCATACGGAACTGCGCGTAGTCGGTGCGGCAACTGGGCCCGCGCCGGAGCCCGGGGTCGCCGGTGCGCGCGAGCTGGCTGGAACCCGCGCCGCACCCCTGAATAATGCTGCGCCCCTGACCGCGGGCTCCGGCCGCGGACCACCCCGACCCCCCCGAGCACGCCATGAGCACGCCGGCCCTCCCGCACGAGCCGCACAAGATCAAGACCGTCCGCCCGATCTCGTTCCCGAGCTCCGAGCTGCGCCGGAACCACCTCGCGGACGCGCACTTCAACGTCTTCCGCCTGACGCCGCGGCAGGTCAGCTTCGACATGAGCAGCAACGGCACCAACGCCGTGAGCCAGGAACAGCTCTCCGGCCAGCTCGTCGGCGACGAAGCCTACGCCGGCGCGATCAACTTCGAGAACCTCGAGGCGGCGGTGCGCGAGGTGCTCGGCCACCAGTACGTGTGCCCGGTGCACAACCTGCTCGGCGCGGTCAAGCTCGTGCGCACGACGATGCTGCCGCGCGGCTCGGTGGTGCCGAGCAACGGCCTCGCGCGGCGCGACCAGCTCGTGAAGTTCGGCATCGCGTACCTCGACGTCCGCGGCACCGAGGAGAAGGTGTTCACCGGCGACCTCGACCTCGCGGCGCTCGAGGCGACGCTGGCCAAGGGCACGGTGTCGCTGGTCGGCATCCAGACCTTCGCCGACGGCCAGCACCCGTTCAGCATGCAGAACCTGAAGGCCGTGCGGCAGCTCGCCAACCGCCACGGCAAGCGCCTGATCTGCGACGGTTCGCGCGTCATCGAGAACGCCTGGTACATCCAGAAGCACGAGCCCGGGTTCGCCAGCCGGTCGATCGCCGAGATCTGCAAGCAGATCGTCAAGACCACCGACATCTTCCTGCTCGACGGCGCGCAGGACCCGAAGAGCCCGACCGGCGGCGTGCTGACGACCGACCACCCCGACGTGCACGAGAAGCTCATCAACGAGGTCGTCGTCTACGAGGGCCTGCACACCTACGGCGGCATGGCCGGGCGCACGATGGAGGTGCTCGCCCGCGGCATCCGCGAGATGTGCGAGGAGGCCGAGGTGCACTGGGTGATGCACCAGACCGAGCGGTTCACGCAGCGCCTGCGCGACGGCGGCGTGCCGCTCGAGCGCGGCTGCGACGGCGCCTACCTGCTGGCCGACAGGTTCCTGCCGCACGTGGCCGAGCACCAGCAGGACACGCTGTCGGCGGCGCTCTACCAGCTCTGCGGCGTGCGCGCGTTCGCCAAGGGGCTCGTCGGCCGCGACGCGCTCGTGCCGCTGCAGATCCCGCGGCTGGCGATGACGAACGAACAGCTCGACCAGGTCGCCGATGCCGTGATCTCGCTGTGGCGGCAGCGCGACAAGGTGCCGCCGCTGCGCGCGACGAAGACCGGCAGGTGGCACGACGAGATGGTCTACGCGGGCGCGTTCGCCGACCTCGCGCCGTACGAGTTCGACGTCTTCCCGTACCTGATCCACACGATCGAGCGGGGCAGCACGCTCGGCCGCGACCAGCGCGCGAAGGCGATCCGGGCCGCCGGCTACAACACGTTCCTGCTGCGCTCGGCCGACGTCGCGATCGACCTGCTGACCGACTCGGGCACGACGGCGATGAGCACCGACCAGTGGGCCGCCTACGACGGAGCGCTCGCCAGCCCGGGCGAGAGCGACGAGCACAAGCGGCTGGTCGCGAACCTGCGCCAGCTGTTCGGCTACGAGTACATCATCCCGACGCACCAGGGCCGCGCCGCCGAGCACATCCTCAGCGAGGTCCTGATCAAGCCGGGCCAGCTGGTGCCCGGCAACATGTACTTCACGACGACGAAGCTGCACCAGGAGCTGGCCGGCGGCGTGTTCGTCGACGTCATCGTCGACGAGGCGCACGACCCGCAGAGCACCTTCCCGTGGAAGGGCAACATCGACCTGCGCAAGATGGACGCGATCGTCGCGGAGCACGGCGTCGGCAAGATCGCCTACATCTCGTTCGAACACTCGGTCAACATGGCCGGCGGCCAGCCGGTCAGCATGGACAACATGCGCGAGGTCTACGCCTGGTGCGCCGAGCGCGGCATCCCGGTCCTGTACGACTCGACGCGCGTCGTCGAGAACGCCTACATGATCCAGGCGCGCGACCCGCGCTACCGCAACGTCGCGATCCGCGACATCGTGCGCGAGATGATGCTCTACGGCGACGGCGCCACGATCAGCGGCAAGAAGGACTTCCTGATCAACATCGGCGGCGTGCTCTGCTACCGCGACAACGCGCAGTGGGCGCAGGCGTCCGAGGAGCTGCTGCGCATCTACGAGGGCAGCGTCGCCGACGGCGGGCTCGCGACCGCCGACCTCGCCGCCGTCGCGCGCGGCGTCGAGGAGATGGTCGACGACCGCTACATCCGTTCGCGCATCAAGCAGACGCACTACCTCGGCAAGCTGCTGATGGACGCCGGCGTGCCGATCGTGACGCCGCCGGGCAGCCACGCGATCTTCATCGACGTCAAGCGCTTCCTGCCGCACGTCGACCAGGACGAGTACCCGGCCCAGCGCCTCGCCGCCGAGCTCTACGTCGAGACCGGTGTGCGCGCGATGGAGCGCGGCAACGTGTCGAAGGGGCGCGACGCGAAGACCGGCAAGAACTACCGCCCGGCGCTGGAACTCGTGCGGCTGACGATCCCGCGCCGCGTCTACACCAACGATCACATGCGCGCGATCGCCGAGGGCTGCGTGCGGCTCTGGCAGCGGCGCGCCGAGATCAAGGGGCTGCGCTTCACCTACGAGCCCGACAAGCTGCGCTTCTTCCAGGGCCGCTTCGAGCCGCTGTAGCGCGGGAGCCGGGCCGCGCGGCGACGCGCGGACGGCGGCGGCGCGGCGGGCGGGAGACGAACCGCCGCGTCAGTCGTTCGCGCCGGTAGGCGGCACCTGCTCGCGCGCGGCGTAGAGGTTGGCGACCACGGCGAGCTGGGCGCCGGCGAACACCGGCACCAGGATGCGCCGGTAGTCGGGATCCTCGAACGCATCGAGCCGCGCCCAGTGCGGCACCAGGAGCCCGCTCTCGAGCACGAACACGCGCACGCGCGGTGCCGCCGCGGCGTAGGTGAACACCGGGAAGTCGCGCGCGGCCCGCCAGCCGGTCACCTCGCCGCGCGTCCAGGTGCCGGGGCAGGGCGCGAGCAGGTGGTGGTTGCGTTCGCCCGGCGCGAGCGTGCCGTAGGTGGCGAGGTGCCGGCTGCAGCCGAACGCGCGCTCGAGCGTCGCCTCGGCCGCGCCGCTGGCGGCGGCGGCGCCGAGCCGGGCCTCGTTGGCGGCCTCCACGAGCTGCAGCACCGCGTCGAGATGCACGGGGGCATGGTAACGCTTGACCGTTTCTTGACAGAGGCCGCGGCCGGCCATCTACCGTGGGCGCGTGGTCCGCTCCGCTGCGAAGCCGCGCGCGCGCGGCCCCGCCCTGCTGCTCGTGCCCGGCCTGCTCGGCTGCGCACTCGCGGCGGTGCTGGGCACGGTGCTGTGGCGCACGCTCGACCTCGAGCTGCGCGCCTACCGCGCGGAACTCGAGCGCGCCGAGGTCGTGGCGGAACGGCTGCTGCGCGCGGCGACCGGTTCGGCGGCGGTGTTCGCGCAGTTGCCCGCCGAGAGCCAGGCTCGCGCGCGCGGCGAGGCCGTCGAGGTCGAGGCCGCGGTGGGCTGGCTCGAGCCCGCACCGAACCCGCTCGACGACGACCTCGTCGTCGCCGACCGGCTCGATCGCGCCGCGCGCGCCGAGTTCGGCGCCCGCGACGTCGCCGCCGCGGTCCGCGAGTTCGACGAACTGCTCGCGGCTCCGCTGCCCACGGCGCAGCGGCTGCAGGTCGTGGCCGCCGCGGCCTGGCAGGCGCAGCGCGCCGGCGACGCGGAGCGGCTCGCCGCGCTCGTGCGCGAACTCGACGAACGGCTGCCGGAACTCGGCCCCGCCGACCTCGGCCGGCCCGCGCTCGCGCGCACGCTCGCCGCGGCGCTGCGGCTGCCGCGCCCGTTCCCGGCGCCGTGGCTCGCGCGGCTCGTGCCGCCGCTGCCCGACGGGCTGCTGGCGGGCGCGGACGTGCCGGCCGAACTGCTCGCGGCGCAGCGCGCTGTGCTCGCGCGGCGCGCGCTGCTGCAGCGGCTCGCCGGTGGTTGGTCGCGCCGCTCCGGGCGCGGCGACGCCGGCCTCGAAGTCGCGGGCCCGGGCGAACTGCTCGCGTGGCGCACCGAGGCGGACGGCGCGCGCCGCGTGGCGCTGGTGGCCGCCCCGGTTTGGCTCGAGGCCCTGCGCGCGGCGGGACGCGCGGGCACCCTGCCGGCGTGGCCGTGGCTCGTCGAACCCGAGTTCGGTCCCGATCCGGCACCCGGCTTCGGCGGCGTGCCGTTCCTGCGCGGCGTGCGGCCACCCGGCGGCGACGCGCCGAGCACGCGCCCGTGGCTCTTGCCCGCACTCGCGGGCGGGCTCTTGCTCGCGTTCGGGCTCGCCACCGCGCTGCAGCTGCGCGCCGCACGGCGCGAGGCGGCGGCGGTGCGCGCGCAGGCGGAGTTCCTGACCACGGTCACGCACGAACTCAAGACGCCGCTCGCGTCGATCCGGCTGCTCGGCGAGATGCTGGCCGAGGGCCGCGCGCGCGGCCGCGAACAGGACTACTACCGCATGCTCGCGGGCGAAGCGGCGCGGCTGTCGATGCTGATCGAGAACGTGCTCGACCTGGGCCGGCTCGAGCGCGGCGAACGCGCCTACGACCTGCGGGTGCTCGACGTCGGCGAGGTCGTGCGCGAGACCGTGGCGCTGTTCTCGCCGGCGGGCGACGGGCCCACGGTGCGCGGGCCGGCGGCAGGGCTCACGAGCCGGCTCGACCGCGGCGCCTTCGTGCAGGCGCTCGTCGCGGTGCTCGACAACGCGCGCAAGTACGGCGCTCCGCCGATCGAGGTCGAGATCGCGCCGGCGGATGGCGGCGAGCGCGTGCTCGTGCGCGTGCGCGACCACGGGCCCGGCGTGCCCGCGGCCGAACGCGAACGCGTCTTCGAGCGGTTCGTGCGCGGGTTGGCGCCCCGGCACGGCAGCACGCCCGGCGTCGGCATCGGCCTCTACCTCGCGCGCACGATCGCGCGGCGGCTCGGCGGCGAGCTCGCCTGCGGCGACCCACTGGACGGCCAGCCCGGCGCGCTGTTCACCTTCACGTTGCCGAGGGAACCCGCATGACGTTCCGCCTGTTGCTGGTGGAGGACGACCGCACGCTGCGCGTGGCGCTGACGGACGCGTTCACGGGCGAAGGTCACGCGGTGGTCGCCGCGGCCGACGGCCACGAGGGCCGCGCGTGCCTGCGCGAGCAGCGCTTCGACCTCGCCGTGCTCGACGTGATGCTGCCGGGGCCGAGCGGGCTCGAGCTGCTGCGCGAGCTGCGGGCCCGCGACGCCGACACGCCGGTGCTGCTGCTGACCGCGCGCGGCGAGGAAGGCGACGTGGTGCTCGGGCTCGAGCTCGGTGCCGACGAGTACGTGACCAAGCCGTTCTCGCTGCGCGAGCTGCTGGCGCGCGTGAAGGCGATGCTGCGGCGGCGCGACCGGACGGAGGCTGCGGGTGTGCTGCAGTTCGCGCTCGGTGACGCGAAGGTCGACCTCGCGGCGTTCACGGTCGAACGCGACGGCATGGTGCACACGCTGTCGCCGAAGGAGGCGGGCATGCTGCAGCTGCTGCGGCAGCACGGTGGGCGCGCGGTGTCGCGCGCACAGTTCCTGCAGCAGGTGTGGGGCGGCGACCAGTTCGTCGGCGACCGCACGATCGACACGCACGTGCTGAACCTGCGGCAGAAGATCGAACGGGACCCGCGACAGCCGCGGTTCCTGCTGACGGTGCACGGGATCGGGTATCGGCTGGTGGAGGGGTCGGAGCGGCCGGAGGCTTGACCGTTGTTTGACACGGAACTGACCGCGCGCGGACCGGGTGCGGTCGATCGAGGAGTCGGATCGCGACCATGAAACACGTTGCTCTGGTGTTCACGTTCGCCGCGGCACTCGCGGCCCAGGGGCAGGTGCCGGCGGTCCAGGACCCGCAGAAGGAACTCGCCGCGGTGATCGCGGTCGAGGAGCAGGAGCGCGACCTCGCCAAGGCCGAGAAGGGGTACTGCGAGGCGATCGCGGGCGGCAAGCTGTCGGCGCAGGCGATGCAGCTCGCGCAGTTCCGGCTCGCGGATCTGCTGCAGAAACTCGGGCGCGACAAGGAGGCGGCGGAGCTGCGCGCGGCCGCGGCGAAGGCGGGGCCGATCGGCTTCGACGACTTCGGGCCGGCACCGCAGGGCCAGGACCCGGAGCGCGAGAAGGCGCTGCGCGAGAAGGCGCGCGAGGTGGTGCGGCAACTGGTCGAGAGGCACGTCCGGCACCAGCAGCAGCTCGTGCCGCAACTCGCGTGGTTCGGCGACGCCGCGGTGCCCGAGGTGATCGCCACGCTCGAAGCGATCGGGGCCCAGGAGCACTGGGTGAACCCGACGAACGTGGAAGAGGACGTGGCGGCCCTCGCCGGCTTCCTGTGGCAGCGCGGCGGGCCGAAGGCGGCGGCGTTCCTGGCCGGAGTCGCGAAGCACCCGAACGCGGACTTCCGGCGCGTGATCGCCGGGGTCGCCCACCGGCTCGCGGACAAGGCGCTGCTGGACACGGCGGCGCTGTTCCTGCGCGATTCGGAGGCCGAGGTCGTGAAGGCGCTGCTGCGCCCGGAGCAGTCCGAGGGGCAGTCGCTGCAGTACCGACTGCGGCCGCAACTGCTGCTCGACGCCGCGCGCGAGGGCGGCCGGGACCTGCGCCTGCTCGTGTTCCAGTGGGCCGGCAAGCCCCTCGTGCAGATGGATCGCGAGGTGGCGCGGCAACTCGTGGCGCTCGTGCGCGACTCGCTCGGCGCGCTGGACGCCGAACTCGGCCTCGCGGCGCGGAGGGCGATCGGCTCGAGGAACGGGCAGAGCACGGTCGAGGGACTCGAGCTGATCCTGGAGCAGTTGCCGTGGATGCAGGATCTGCCCGCCAACGAAGGTTCACAGGTGCTGCCGGTGTTGTTCGCCCCAAGCGAATCGCGGCCGCAGCGGTTCACAAGGGAGGAGGCACTGCGGCTCCTGCCTGCCGTCACGGCGTGCGCGCAGGCAATGCAGGCAGAGGCGGAAGGGCTGCGTCGCCCGGGATGGTCGAGGTTCGCTTGGCTGGCGTCACTGATGCGCAACGTGGCGCAGCCGCTCGATGTCGCTGCGGCGCCGCACGTGCTGGCGTGGACCGACGCGGGCTACGCGTTGACCGACCTGCTGCAGGGGCGCATCACGCCGGCGAACGTGCGCGAGGTGTTCGCGCGGTTCGAACGGCTGCCGTGGGGCCGTGCCGCGGAGGAGTGTCTGCGCGCTCTAGGCGAGATCGACCTGCCGCCGGACCTGTTCCCGGCGCTCGTGCGCCGGTTCGAAGCGGTGCGTTCGGCGGCGCCCAAGGTCGCCGACAACTTCAGGACTCCGATAGCTCGCACCGGCAACCCCGCTGCCGCGGATTGGTTGCTGGCCGAAGGTGGGGGGCAGCTGCTGCCCTACTCGCTCGTCCGACTCGGCCGCCGCACGCAGCACGAACGCGTCAAGGCGGCGATGCGGACGGTGGCCGCCGCGGAGGCCCCTGCGGAAGGTGCTGACGACGATGGCCGCAGCATGCTGATCCTGGCGCTGCTCGCGATGCACGATCCGGCGGCGCTCGAACTCGTCGCCGCGCACAACCGGCCAGTGCAGACAGCGCGCAACAAGCCACACCCCTACGCGACGCAGAAGACACACTTCATGACGCCGCTGCGCTATCTGATCGAGAAGGACCCCGACCCTCCGCACGGCTTCACCGAGGACGACGTGATCGCCGTGCTGCAGAAGATCGCCGCACGCTACATCCCGCACGATTGGGAGCCGAAGTCCTGGACCGTGGGGCTGATCCCCGACCGGGTGCTCGGCGAGATGGCGCGGCTCGTCGTGACGCAACTCCCGGTTCGAGGCGGGAGAGAGTGGATCCGCGAGGTCACGCGTCGCCTCGACGAACACCGCGAGAAGGGCGAAGCGCTCGGGCCGCTCGCGGACTGGCACCGGCAGATGCTCTCTTCGCCGGGGGCCAGGGCTCTGGCACTCGTGCTCGAGAACCTCGACGAGCACGGCCTCGACGCGGTGCGCGCACCGATCGACGCGCTCCTTTCCGGCGAGGACGAGGACATCGCGGCGCGTGCGGCGAGGGTGCTCGAGGCGCGCTTCGGCTTCGGTGGCCTCGACTGGACAAAGCGCCTGCTCGGCAGCCACCATGCGCCGCTGCGCGAGCGCGGCGTCGCGCTCGCCGTGCGTCTGCGCGACGGTTCCGGCGAGAAGTTGCTGCTCGAAGCGACGCAGGACCAGGCGCCCGTGCCACGCGCGGAGGCCGCCAAGGCGCTCGGCGCCCTGTTGAGCAAGGACGCGGTGCCGCGGCTCATCGAGTTGCTGCGCGACCCGGACGAAGACGTGCGCAAGGCCGCTGCCGACGCCCTGACCCGGATCCGCTTCTTCCACGAACAGCAGGCCCACTGGGACCGCGTGCTGAAGGGCCTCGACGCCTCGCCCGCGTCGGCCGCCGAGAAGCTCCTGCTGCAGGCCAGACCCGGCGCACCCAAGGACCAGCGCCTGCTCGCGATCACCTCGCTCGGCGCGCTCGGCGTGCCCGAGGCGCTGCCGTTCCTGATCGACTGGACGCGCGACACCGACGCCGAGATCGCCGCCGCGGCAAAGACCGCGATCACGCAGATCCACCTGAACCCGCGACGGTGAGGTGGGCGCCGCTGGTTGTCCCGCCGGCCGGGTGGTCTACCATGGGCCTTCCCGCAGCGAGCCCACATGACGCGTGCTCCCCGCAACCGGACCCTGCAACTCACCGCGGCGGAGCGCGCCGACTTCGGTCGGTCGCTGCTGCGCCTGCACGGGCCTACGCCCCTGGCCGACGTGCTCGATCGGATCGTGCTGCAGGATTGCCGCGAGGTCGTGCCGCTGCTGCCCGAGCGATTCGTGGACCTGCTGGTGCTCGATCCACCCTACAACCTCGACAAGCAGTTCGGGGAACGTCCGTTCCGGTCGATGCGAGGGGACGACTACGCCGCGTGGATGGAGCAGTGGCTGCAGCCCATGCTGCGCCTGCTCAAACCGACGGCCTCGGTCTACCTCTGTGCCGACTGGCGCTCGTCGTCGGTCGCGCAGACCGTGCTCGAGAAGCACCTGCACCTGCGCAACCGCATCACGTGGGAACGGGAGAAGGGCCGCGGCGCGCTGCGCAACTGGAAGAACTGCGCCGAGGACGTCTGGTTCGCCACGATGTCCGACGACTACGTGTTCCACGTCGACGACGTGAAGCTGCGGCGGCGGGTGTTGGCGCCGTACCGCGACGCGAACGGCGCGCCCAAGGACTGGCGCGACGGCTACCGCGACACCTTCCCGTCCAACCTCTGGACCGACCTGACGGTGCCGTTCTGGTCCATGCCGGAGAACACGGACCACCCGACGCAGAAGCCCGAGAAGCTGCTCGCCAAGCTTGTGCTCGCGAGCTCGGATCCGGGTGCGGTGGTGTTCGATCCGTTCCTCGGGTCGGGCACGACCGCGGTGGTTGCGAAGAAGCTCGGACGGCGATTCGTCGGCATCGAGATCGAGGCGGAATACGCCTGCCTCGCGCAGAAGCGCCTCGCCCTGGGCGACCGCTCCATCCAGGGCTACGAGGACGGCGTGTTCTGGGAGCGGAACTCGCAGGCGGCGGCTCGGGCAGCGGCGGCACGTGGCTCCCGGGTGGCCGAAGGCGGCGGTGCGGAGTGAGCGCTGGAAGGGGACTCGCGGCGGTATACACGTTCCTGCTGGCTTGGGTGCGCGAGCACCGCGATGCGGACAAACAGGCGCTTCTGGACGCGTTGGCCGCAGCCTTCGGGCTCGTGCCGGACGGGGCCTTGCTGGTCGGCGACGACCTCGCGGTCCGCATCAACCGATCGAGCTCGACGGCTGACGTCTCGAACACGGTCGTCGCTCTGCGCAAACTGCTGGTCTACGACGATCGGCCGGTGGTCGTGTGCACGCTCTCGCCGGCGGGAGCCGTGCTCCGGCTCGCGAACTCGTCGTTCGTCGCCAAGGTGTCCCATTCGTCGCACGGGCTGACCGAGCAACACCTCGTCGGCAGCATCAACAGTGGCGACGTGCTGCGGTCCTTCGAGGGTCTGCCCAACGCGCCCGAGTACTTCGCGGAACTGTGGCGGCGCCATCGCGCCATGGATCAGCGCGCCAATCTGGGCCGCATCGTCGCCGCGACGCGGGCGAACCGCGGGCGCAACCCACTCTGGAGCCCAGACGACGCCCGGCGACGCACGATCCTCGCGGCACCGGCACTGGCCGCCCGTGTGAGCACGATGCCGGAGTATGCGGCGCAGGCCGCGCGCTTCGCTGCCGCGCTGCACCGGCAGAAGCAGGCGGTGTTCGCTGCTGCCGCAGTCCCCGACGGGAAGTCACGCGGCGATGCGATCGAGCGGTTGGTCACTGGGAAGGCATGTCGGCAGGGACTCGGCGACGTCACGATCGAGGTCGCAACGGTCGTGGTCGCGGTCGACGTGAAGTCGAAACGGCTGGACTGGAGATCCGCCCCGAAGGGCTACTCGATCGACAAGCTGCTGCGGTTCCTGGCGGATGGCAACCGTCTGCTCGCGATGCTGTTCGTCGGTGTCGATCCTCACCGCGATCGGTTGGTCACGAGGCTCTGTTCGATCTTCGATCGCCGGCTGCTGCGCGCCTCGCGCATCGAGAAGCGATGGTCAGGACGCGATCGTCGGGGCACGGTGCAGTTCCGGGGCGACCTCGAACCCCTTTGGGCCGACGACTTCTGCGAGTGCATCGACACGACTGCCGGACGGGCGTTCCTGCTCCAGTTGCTCGACAGCTGAACGGCGCCATGGGGCCGTGCGCCTCGCCCATCCAGCGACCGATGGGCCCGCGCCGCCCCAGCCGCCCCTACGCGAAGCTCGTCTGGCCGCGCGGCAGGTCGCCGATCCAGTCCTTGAACCGTCCCGGCGGCACGCGATCGCTGTCCGGCCGCCACACGCCGGCGTAGTCGACGGGCAGCACGCGCGCGAACATCCCGTCCTGGCCGCTGCAGCTCTCGACGAACAGCACGTCGGCCGCGTCCAGCGCGCGCACGACCTCGCGCGAATGGGAGACCAGCACGACCTGGCGCAGCGGATTGTCGCCGGCTGCGACGGGTTCCTCGGCGTCCACCGCATGGTCGCGGAACAGCTGGATCAGGTGCGGAACGGCCTCCGGCTCGACGCCGTTCTCGGGTTCCTCGACGCAGAGCAGGCGGCTCGACTGCTCGTCCATTCGCATCGCGATCAGCGCGAGCAGGCGCAGCGTGCCCTCGGAGAGCGCGCGCGGCGGCAGCCACTGGTCCGAGTGGCGGAAGCGCACCTCGACGACGTGCTGCTGGCGCACGTCATCGTCGCGCAGGCGAACCGCGTGCACTCCCTCCACGAACCGGGCCAGCTGGTTGCCGACTTCGGCGCAGAGACGCTCCATCGCGCCGCCGCGGCCGAGCCGGTGCAGCGTGGCGGCGACGTGCCGGCCGCATTCGTCGACCGGCGCGGTCTCGCCGAAGCAGTCCGGCGCGCGCAGCGCGCTGAGTTCGAAGTGCACACCGTGCCACGACGCCATCTCGCGCCGCGCCGCGACCACGGTCGGGAACTCGGCCGAGCCGGTGCCGCCGAGGATCGTGCGCGGCGAGGCGTCCGCGGCGACCGGCCGGCCCTTGCCGCCGCCGCCGCCGTCGCCGTGCAGCTGCACGAACGCGCGGCCGCCCTCGTGGTGCGTGGACAGGAACGCGGTGCCGAAGCGCGCCCCGAGCACCACCGAGTCGCGGAACGCGGTCGCGTGGGGGAACAGCAGCACCTTCTTCGCGTCGCCCTTGATGTGGTGCCTGAGCTCCTCCTCGACGAGCACGAGTCGTTGCTGCTCGACCGACCAACGCACGCCGACCGTGTAGGTCAGCAGGCTCGCCGTCGGCGACACCGGCTGGCCGAAGTCGTCCACGGCGGTGCCCGGCACGAGCAGGTCGGCCACGAAGCGCATCACCGTCCCCGGATCGCGGTTCCTGACGAGGTCGAGGGCCTGGAAGCCGCCGTCGCCGGGCTGCCGCAGCGCCGCTGCGGCCGTCTCGAGATCGTGGTTCGCGAGGTGGCGCAGGAACTGGATCGCGTCGAACAGGTTCGACTTGCCGACGCCGTTGGGTCCCACCAGACAGGTCAGCGGGCCGAAGCGGACGTCCACATCGCGCAGGTTCTTGAAGCCCTGCACCTGCAGGCGGAGGATCATGCGGGCAGGCTATCGCCGTGGCCCTGCCGTGCCATCGGGGACAGTGCGCAGGGGCGCAGGCGCGAGGGCCGCGCGAAGTTCCGCGCAACCGCGCGCGTCGGGCTCGTATCATCCCCGCCCCGATGGACCCCCGCATGCGCTGGCTCTCGCTGTTGGCCTTCCTGTGTTCGCTGCTGGTTCCGGCCGCCGCCCAGGACGCAGGTCGGCTCACGCTGGCCGCGTCGTTCGAGCCCGCCGCCGCGAAGCCCGGCGACGAGGTCGTGCTGGTGCTGGTGGCGGCCGTGCAGGAGGGCTACCACGCCTACGGCACGAAGGAGCCGACGAACCTGCCGGTGGCGCTCGACCCGGCGAAGGTGAAGACGAACGGGCTCGAACTCGTGGGGGCCGCGAAGATCCCGCCGGGGCTGCGCAAGAGCGTGCTGGGCATGGAGTCGTATCCGCTGCCGAACGTGTTCACGGTGCGGCAGACGTTGAAGGTGCCCGCGGGCGCGAACGCTGGCGAGGTCGAGGTCTCGGGCGAGTTCGACTACCAGGTCTGCGACGAGAACTCGTGCGAGCCGCAGACGACGGCGCCGTTCCGCGCGAAGCTCGTGGTCGAGGCCGGGGCCGCGCCCGTGCCGCCACCGGAGCCGGTCGCCGAAGAGGCGGGCCGCCTCACCCTCGCCGCGTCGTTCGAGCCCGCCGCCGCGAAGCCCGGCGACGAGGTCGTGCTGGTGCTGGTTGCGACGGTGCAGGAGGGTTACCACGCCTACGGCACGAAGGAGCCGACGAACCTGCCGGTGGCGCTCGACCCGGCGAAGGTGAAGACGAACGGGCTCGAGCTGGTCGGGCCCGCGAAGATCCCGCCGGGGCTGCGCAAGGACACGCTGGGCATGGAGTCGTATCCGCTGCCGAACGTGTTCACGGTGCGGCAGACCTTGAAGGTGCCCGCGGGCGCGGTGGCTGGCGAGGTCGAGGTCTCGGGCGAGTTCGACTACCAGGTCTGCGACGAGAACTCGTGCGAGCCGCAGACGACGGCGCCGTTCCGCGCGAAGCTCGTGGTCGAGGCCGGCGCGGGCGGCGGCAGGGTGGAGGCGGGTGGCACCAGACCCGAAAAA
>VGXW01000046.1 GCA_016873195.1 Planctomycetota bacterium
CCGAGCCCGGTGCTGGGGAGCGGTGCCGCTGGAGCGGCAACCGGCTCGGCCGCGAACGGCACGGCGAGCACGCGGGCCGGCGGCGGCACCGGCAGCGCTCCGTCGACCGGCAGCAGGGCGCCGCGGACCGCCGGCACCGGGAACGCCGCCGGCACCGCGAGCGGCTGGCCCGCGATGCCGCACGGCAGCTCCGGCCGGCCCCCGAGCGCGCGCAGCGCGGCCGACAGCAGCACCGGCACGTCGGCGTGCGTGGCGGGCTGCAGCAACCAGTCGACGGCGTGGACGCAGAGCCGCCCGGCGTCCGCGGTCGCGGCGACCAGCGCGCCGCCCTGCGCCGCGTCGGCGATCCACACGCGCGCGCCGGCGAGGTCCGGCAGCGCGGCCGCGTCGCGCCGCGCGCGGTCGCGCAGCGACAGGTCGACCGGCGACGCCGCGGTCGCGACCGCGCGGCGCGGGCCACCGCCCGCTCCCGCCGTCAGCACGAGGCGCGGCGGCCCGTCCGGCGCGGCGGTGCCCGCGACGACCACGTCGGCCGCCGCCCCGGCCGCCGGCTCGAGCTCCGGATCGGCCTGCAGCAGCGCCGCGATCGCCTCGGCGAGCGGCGCGGGCAGGGCCGGGTCCACGTGCACGCGCAGCGGCGGCCCGGCGGGCACGGGCACCGGCAGCGGTGCCGCGGCGCCCGCGAGCACGCACTGCACTTCGGCGGTGCCCCCGGGCAGTTCGACCGGGCCGAGCCGCAGTTCGCCAGCGCCCGCCGGGGCGGTGCTCCGCGCGAGCACGACTTCGCCGAGCCGCAGTTCCGCCGCGGTTTCCGCGCCGTCGAGCGCGAGCACCAGCGTGCGCCGGCCGCCGCCGTCGCGCTGCCACCGCACGCCGCGCAGCGCCGCGCGCGGCGCGCTCGCGACCGGCACGTGCACGGCGCCGTGCGCGGTCGCCGGCTCGGCCGCGCCGAGCCACAGCAGCTCGTCGCCGGGCCGCAGCCGCGCGCCGGCCGCGCCGAGCGCCTCGACCTCGCCGCGGGGGCTCGCCAGCGTGTCGAGCGCCACCGCGCGTGCGTCCAGCGCGGCGGCGGGTTCGCCGGCCGCGAGCAGCAGCACCGGCGGCAGCGTCGCCGCGAACACGGCCCCGCGCGGGCCGAGGCCCGCCGCCGCGAGTTCGCGAGCCTGCCGCAGCCGCGCGGCCGCGTCGTCCCGGCCGGGCTCCACCACGACGAAGCGCGACGGCGCGTCGAGCCCGCTGCGCGGCGCCGCGACCGCGGACCAGCCCGCGAGCAGCGCCAGCAGCGCCAGCGCGAAGGCGAGCCAGCGCGCCGGCCGGCCCGGCAGCACGCGCGGCTTCTGCAAGGCGCCCGCGAGCCGGAAGAACAGCAGCGTGTCGACCTCGGCCGCGCGCAACCGCACGCGCAACAGGTGCAGCAGCAGCAGGCCCGCGGCGAGCGCGCCCGCGCCGAGCCAGAACGCCGCCGGGGACAGGCCGAACAGCGTCATGCGCGCAGCACCCCGTTCTGGAACAGCCCCGCGACCTGCGGCACGACCGGCCGGTCGCTGCGCACCTCGAGGTAGCCGCCGCCGCGCGCGGTCGCCGTCGCCGCGAGCGCGGCGGCGAACTCGCGGTAGGCCGCCGCGTAGCGGTCCAGCATCGGCTCGTCGACGGCGACCTCGACGTACTCGCCGCTCTCGCAGTCGATCGCGCGCAGTTCGCCGCGCAGGTGCGCCGGGCGCTCCTCGCCGGGATGCACGGGCCGCACGAGCAGCAACCGGTGGCCGACGCGCGCCAGCGCCTGCCGCACGGCCCCTGCGCCGCGCGGATCGAAACCGTCGGTGACCAGCACGCAGAGCCCGCGCCGCAGCCGCCGCGCCGCGAACTGCTGCAGCGCCTCGACCAGCGTCGTCGTGCCCGCCGCCGGCAGCCCCGCGAGGAAGGCGAGCAGCCGCCGGAACGAGTCCCTGCCCGACACGCCCGGCAGCGGCCGCAGCGGTCCGCCGGCGAACGGGAAGACGGCGACGCGGTCCATGTGGTTCAGCGCCACGTAGGCGAGCGCGGCGACGGCGCGCCGCGCGACCACGCTGCGGTCGGGTCCGCGGCCCGACGCGGGCCCGCGCGCCATCGAGCCGCTCTGGTCCAGCAGGAACCACACGGGCAGGTCCTCGTCCTGCAGGAACAGCCGCACGAACACCTTGTCGAGGCGCAGGAACACGTGCCAGTCGACCGTGCGGAAGTCGTCGCCGGGCACGTACGACCGCACGTCGGTGAACTCCTGCCCCGGCCCGCGCGCGCGGGACCGCTGCTCGGCGTGGCGGCCGCCCGCGGGCACCGAGCGCGCGACCAGACGCAGCCCCTCGAGCGCGCGCAGGAACGCCGGGTCGAACAGTTCGGCCGCGGTCGCGGTCGTCACCGCGCGGCCTCCAGCCGGTTGCGCCGTTCGACGATCTCGCGCACGAGGTCGTCGGGCGTGACGCCCTCGCCGAGCCCTTCGAAGTTCAGCAGCAGGCGGTGGCGCAGCGCCGGCAGCGCGGCCTTGCACACGTCGTCGGCCGACACGGCGAAGCGGCCGCCGCACAGCGCATGGACCTTGCCCGCCAGCACCAGCGCCTGCGCGCCGCGCGGCGAGCTGCCGAGGTGCACGAAGCGGTTCACGCGTTCGGTCGCGTACGGGCTCTTCGGCTGCGTCGCCATCACCAGCCGCACCGCGAGCCGCTGCGCGACCTCGGGCACCGGCACCTCGCGCACCAGCGTGCGCAGCTGCAGCACGTCGTCGGCGGAGGCCACCGCGGGCACCTTGGGCGGGCTGCCGCCGGTCGTGCGCGTCAGGATCGCCGCGTACTCCTCCTCGCGCGGGTAGCCGACCAGCAGCTTGAACAGGAAGCGGTCCAGCTGCGCCTCGGGCAGCGGGTAGGTGCCTTCCTGCTCGACGGGGTTCTGCGTCGCCAGCACGACGAACGGCCGCGGCAGCGGCCGCGTCTGCCCGCCGACCGTCGCCTGCTGCTCCTGCATCGCCTCGAGCAGCGCCGACTGCGTCTTCGGCGTCGCGCGGTTGATCTCGTCGGCCAGCAGCAGGTTCGTGTGGATCGGGCCGGGCTGGAAGCGCACGGCGCGCGCCGAGCCGAGGCCCTCCTCGAGCACCATCGTGCCGAGCACGTCGGCGGGCATCAGGTCGGGCGTGAACTGGATGCGGCCCTTCTGCAGGTGCAGCGCGTCGCCGAGCGTCCTCACGAGCATCGTCTTGCCGATGCCGGGCACGCCCTCGAGCAGCACGTGGCCGCCCGCGAACAGCGCGCAGAGCACGCCGTCGACGACCTCGTGCTGGCCGACGATGAGTTCGTGCACGGCGGTGCCCAGCGCGCTGAAGGTCCTCTGGAAACGTTCGGTCTGGGCCACGGCGGCGGCGGTGTCGGTCATCGGGGGTCTCTGGCTCCGGCGGGCGGGGCGGGGGTGGGTGGGTGGGCGTCGCGCGCGCGCCAGAGCGCGTGGTAGGCCTGCTGCAGCGCGGCGAACGGGCCGGGCGGGCGCTGGCTCTGCGGCGTCGTCGGGCGGCCGGCCGGCACGGCGCGCGCGAGCCCCGGATCGCCGTCGCTCGGCCGCGGCGGGATCTGCTCGAGCGTGGTCTTCGCGGTGCCGGGATTCGGCTGGCCGCGCACGGAGTCGGGCAGGCGCAGGCCGAGCACCAGCGACGCGGTGCCGCGCGCCTTCTTCGGCGGCGTCGGGCCGCCGCGGCCCTGGTCGGGCGGGCCGTCGCCGGAGATCGACAGTTCGCGCGCGGCGGGGCGGTCGTCGCCGCGCCGCATCGGCATCACGCCGCCGCGCTGCTCCTGCTCGCTGCTCTCGTCCTCGATCGGCTCGTCCTCGACCTCGGGATCGTCGTCGCGCTCCTGGCCGCGGTGCTGGTCGCTGCGCTTGTTGCCGACGGCGCTGAGCCGCCCGCTGCCGCGCGCCGGGCCGCTCGGCGCGCCGGCGCTCTCGCCGGGTCTGCCCTCCTGCTGCGGATCCCGGCGCGGTGGCTTCGGCTGCTTCGGCCGGCCCGGCACCTTCGGCTGCTGCTGGGACGGCGAACCCCGCCGACGAACCCTGGCCGCCGCCGGACTGGCCGCTGCCCGTCTCGCCCGCGGGTGCCTGCTTGGGCGCGCCGCTCTGCGAACTGTCGCCGGCCGCGTCGCTGCCGGACGAGCCCTGGCCGCTCGCCGCGGGCACCGCGGGCGCGGGCGCCGCCGGGGCCGCCGGCGGCGGCACGGTGCTGCCCTTCCTGCCCGCGTCCCTGCGTTCGGCGTCGGTTTCGCGCCGCGCCGGGCCCGGCAGTTCCACCGCTGCGCGTTCGCCGGGGGCAGCCGCGGGCGGGGCGCTGGCTTCGGTGACCGCGGTGCCGCGCCGCGCGCCGGCTTCCGGGCCGCTGCCGGGCCCCGAGGCGGCGTGCGGCAGCACGAACGGCAGCACGGCAAGGCCGGCGAGGCAGGCCGCCGCGCCGAACCACGCGGGGCGCCCGGCCGGTGCCGGCAGCGACAGGCGCTGCAGGTCGATGCGCTGCAGGCTCCGCACGCCGTCGGCGATCGCCGCGCGCGCGAGCGCATCGCCGAGCCCGGGCCCGGCCGCCGGCGCGGCGGCGAGTTCGCACGCGGCGGTCAGGCGGTCGTGGTTGCCGTTCGCGCGGTCGCACGCGAACGCGCCCTCCGCGAGGCCTGCCGCCGGTCCGGCCTGCGCGCGCAGCGCGCGCCCGAAGACCAGGGCGGCGAGCCCCAGGGCCGCGCACGCGGGCAACCACGCCGGCAGGGTCGCGACGCTCCACAGGCCCAGCGCGAGCAGGCCGACCCACAGCGACAACCGCGGCACGGCTCGCACCGCCACCGCGAGCGAGCGCGCCAGGCGCGCCGCGGTGGCTGCGCGCTGCACGCGCCGCGCCGCCGGCGCGAGCGCGGATCCGAGCCGGTCCAGGGCCTCCGGGTCGCGCCGCGTCATCGCCCCGCCTCGACGCGGACCGGCAGCAGCCGGCTCTGCAGCACCGCGCCCGACCCGTCCTGCACGAACACCGCCACCTCGAGCAGCTCCGGCCCGGGCTGCACCGGCCGCACGAGGAATTCCCGTTCGGTCTCGAAGCTGCGCACCAGCGCGTCGAGTTCCTGCGCGACCTCGGCGAGGTCGATCGCGAGTTCGATCCGCCGCCCCGCGGCCACCGGCGCGCCCTGCGCCGGCGTCAGCGTCGCGCGCGCGACCGCGCGGTGGAACAGCATGCCGTTGGCGCCCGGGAACACGACCTTCTGCTCGAGCAGCACCGCGTGCAGGCGCCACCGGTCCGGCGCCCGGCCCGCCGCCGGGGTCACGGTCGCGTCGACGTGCAGCGTCCGACCCTGTCGTCTGGCCTCGCCCTCGATCGCGAGCGCGGGTGGCTCGGCCAGCCCCTGGTCGACGACCTCGCGGTAGCGGCGGAACAGGTCGGGTGCGGCGTCCGCCCGGCCGCCGCCGGCGATCGGTTCGCCGCCGGCGATCACGACGGTCGGCGTGCTGCGTACCCCGCGGGCCTCGGCGCGGCGCAGGCTCGCCGGCGCGACCAGCGGCTCGGGTGCGGGCACCGGCAGATGCCACTGCACCACGAGGACCTCGTCGCGGTCGTAGAGCCGCAGCAGGCCGTCGCAGGCGGCGTCGGCGGCGACGCACGGCGGGCACATGGCCCCGGTGAACAGCTCGACGAGCACCGTGCGCCCGGTCTTCACCACGCTCGCGGGCTCGCGCGGGATCGGCTGGAACGACGGCACGCGGCCGTCGGCGCGGTCCTCGAGCTCGGCGATCAGGTCGGCGCCTGCACCGCGCTGCTGGCGGAACGTCTCGGCGAACGCCGCGTAGCCCGGCTGGCCGAAGTCCCGCATGTCGAGCATCGCGAGGAAGTAGCGGCCGAGCGCGGCGTCGAGTTCGCCCCGCGCGCGGTGCCAGTGGCCGAGCTGCAGGTTCGGCGCGCCCGCGACCGGCATGCCGAACACCGCCGACAGCAGGTGCCGCCGCGCCTCGGCCATGTCGCCGAGCAGCCGCTTCTGCGTGCCGAGCTCGAGCCGCAGCTTGTGCGCCGCGTTGCCGTCTTCGTCGGCGCGCGCCTCGGCGAGCCCCGCCTCGGCGATCGCCGCGCGCAGGCCGAACGCCTCGCGCGTGCCGGGCAGCTTGTCCAGCACGTCGAGCGCCGCGGTGCCCTTCTTGTTCTTCGCTGCCGCGCGCACGACCGCGAGCCCGGCCTGCTGCAGGTCCTCGAGACCGCCGCCCTGTTCGAGCAGCCGCTCGAGCAGCAGCGCCGCGGCCTCGGGCGCCTGCACCGTGTCGCCGTGCCGTGCCAGGAACTGCTGCAGTCCCGCCGCGTCGGGCCGGCCGAACGCCGCGCGCTGGAACTCGGCCTCGACCTCGGGATAGACGGGCGGGCCCGGCATGCCGAACACGATGCGGGCCGCCTCCGGCTGCACGTGCAGCACGAGCTGCTGCAGCACCGCGCCGCCGATGCCGCCCGGCCCGCCGGACTCCGAGCGCAGCGGGCGGAACGGCGTCCAGCGCGCGAAGTCGAGGAACTCGCCGGCGGCGGCGGTCGCGAGCACGCCGTCAGGGTGGCCGGCCTTGCGGCACAGCTCCGGGTCGAGCCAGCTGAACGGGTCGCGCGTGTGCAGCGCGAGGTTCGCGTCGAGCCCTTCGCCGAGCGAGCACGGCACGCGCAGACCCCTGCCGAAGTCGCCCGCGAACGGCACCGCGCACAGGCTCGACGACGCGGGCGGCGGCTCGGCGGAGGCCGGCGTCGGCGGGCGCAGCTTCAGCACGGCGTTCGGGCCGTCGAGGATCACGTCGCGCGCGCCGAACGCGGGCAAGCCCAGGATGCCGGCGACGGGCACCTGCTGCAGCGGCTCGGCGAACTGCGCGGTGAGCCCTTCCAGCCACGTGTCGCGCCTCTGCTCGAACGGCAGGCCCGCCAGCACGATGCCGCCCGCCTCGACGTCGCACTGTTCGGCCTGCAGCGTGCCCGCGGCGTTGCGGTGCAGGAACAGGCCGCGCGTCGTCGCGAGGTCGAGCAGCAGGTGGCAGTAGTAGACCTTGTCGCCCGCGCGCAGCGTCGCGCGCAGCATCGGCCGGCCGTCGACCCAGCGCAGTTTCGCCTCGTCGGCGCCGAGCGCGCTGTCCTGGGCCCGGGCGGGGGCCAGCAGGGCGGCGAGAGCGAGCGCGGCGAGCGCCGGTGGAGCGGTGCGGGGCATGAGGGGCGGCGCACTATACGCACCGGGCCTCGGCGGCGGAGCCGGGCAGTTGTCGCGAAGTCGTGGCGGAGCGGGCCCCCTCCGCCCCGCCCCGCTGCGCCCGATGGCCCATGGGCCGGACCCTCGCCATCCGCTCCGATTCCGTTCCCCTTCCGCGGCAGGTGGACTGCCGCCGCCCCCTCCGCTCCCATCACCCCCATGCGCAAGCCAGCCATCCTGATCACGGGCGCGTCCGGTGAGATCGGCCACGGTCTCGTCGAGCACTTCGCCGCCAACTCCCAGCACGACGTCGTCGCGCTCGACCTCAAGCCGCTCGAGGCTCCGCTCGGCGGCCGCTGCACCGCGAACCTCGCGGGCGACATCCTCGACCAGGCCCTGCTGCAGCGCATCGCGGCCGAGCACGACATCCACGAGATCTACCACCTCGCCGCGCTGCTGAGCACGAGCGCCGAGCGCGCGCCGGCGCAGGCCCACCAGGTCAACGTCGGCGGCACGCTGAACCTGCTGCACCTCGCGCACGAACACTCGCGCCGCAGCGGCCACCCGGTCAAGCTGCTGTTCCCGAGCTCGATCGCCGCCTACGGCATGCCCGACCGCGCCACCAAGGCGAAGGCCGGCAAGGTCAAGGAGCACGAGTTCAACGCGCCGTCGACGATGTACGGGTGCAACAAGCTCTACTGCGAGCACCTCGGCCGCTACTTCACGCTGCACTTCCAGCAGCTCGCGCGCGACCGCCAGGGCAGCGGCGTCGACTTCCGCGGGCTGCGCTTCCCGGGCCTGATCAGCGCGTTCACGATGCCGACCGGCGGCACCAGCGACTACGCGCCGGAGATGATCCACGCCGCCGCGAAGGGCGCCCCGTACCGCTGCTTCGTCGACGAGGAAGCCCGGCTGCCGTTCATGGCGATGCCCGACGCGATCACGGCGCTGACGAAGCTCGCCGCGGCGCCGGCCGGACAACTGCGGCTGCGCACCTACAACATCGGCGCGTTCAGCGTGTCGGCGCGCGAACTGCACGCGCGCGTGGTCGCCGAATGGCCGAAGGCCGACGTCGCCTTCGCGCGCGACCCGGCGCGCGGCGGCATCGTCGACAGCTGGCCCGGCGACGTCGACGACACGGCGGCGCGGCGCGACTGGGGCTGGCAGCCCGCCTTCGACTTCGAACGCGCGATGAAGGAGTACCTGATCCCGAACGTGCGCGCGTTCTACGCGAAGCGGTGACCGGCGCCGGGCCGGTTCACTTCGCGTCGCGCAGCGCGAGCTGGCCCTGGCGCGCGTAGTCGATCGCCTCGCCGAGGATGCGCGCCGCTTCCTGCGGCGCGTGGAAGCCCATGCTGTTCTCGGCGTTGACGAAGTCGAGGCGCCACTGCGCCTTGCGCTGCAGCGCCCAGACGGGCTGCAGTTTCGCCTCCGCGGCCCCGGCCTGCTTCGCGGCCTCGAGCTCGCCGATCAGCTGCACGAGGGCGTCCTCGGCGCGGCTCATCAGGTGGTGCGTGCGGTCCTGGATCGTCGCCACGCGCGCCTGGATCTCCTGCTCGGGGAAGCGGTGGCAGACCTGGCACGCGCGCGCGACGTCGAGCAGCGGGCTCTTGACGTGGTGGTCGCTGATCTTGATCGCGCCCTCGCGCACGTAGGGCATGTGGCAGTCCGCGCACGACACGCCCGAGCGCGCGTGCACGCCCTGGCTCCACAGTTCGAACTCCGGGTGCTGGGCCTTGTAGACGTCGGCGCCGGTGCGCTTGTGCTTCCAGTCGGAGAACGGCGTGCCGTCGGCGAACTTGTACTCCGCGTAGACGGCCTCGATCTGCTCGGCCTTCAGGCCCTTGCCCCACGGGAAGAACAGCGTCGCCTTCGCACCGCAGTAGTACTCGACGTGGCACTGGGCGCAGACCAGCGACCGCATCTCCTGTCGCGTCGCCTCGCGGTTCGGGTCGTAGCGCACCTTGCGGTCGCCCTTGCGCCACTTCTCGACGGTCGGCAGGTGCGGCACCGGGTCCTCGCTGCGCGCGAGCGCGTCGATGCCGTCCAGCAGGCCCGGCTTGGTGATGCGCAGGGCCATGTTCTGCGGATCGTGGCAGTCGATGCAGGTGACCGGGTGCGAGACGAGCTTGGTGGCCTCGTCGTAGGGCATCTTGCAGCTCGCCTCGAAGCCGGCGTAGAGCTGCTTCTGCGCGTTGTCGGTCAGGAACGGATCGTCGAGCTTGCCGGGCGCGCCGTGCTTCAGGCCCAGTTCGCGGTAGGCGACGGTGTTGGACGAGTGGCAGTGCAGGCACGCGCCGGTCTGCTTGCGCTGGGTCACGCGCTTGGTCTTGCGCTGGTCGTCCAGCATGTAGGCGTGCCCCTGCCGCTGGTTGAAGTCGATCGCGAACGCGTAGCCGTCGAAGATCGTCACGAGCCGCGGGTCGTCCTCGAGCCGGCTCTTGGCGAAGCCCTCGCTGCCGGCGCCGCCGTACTTGGTGCTGAAGCGCTCGGCGGTGCGCAGGTACGCGTCGTGCTGGCGCGGGAAGTTCTTCCCCCACTGCGCCGGGTCGACGACGGTCTCGTCGAGGCGCACGAGGTCGAGGCTGGTCTGTTTCGCCTCCTGCCGCCGCTCGGCGACGTTCCTGTTCAGCAGCATCACGAGCACGGTGGCGCCGGCGGCGGCGAGCGCCACGATCACGAAGCGCAGGGTCTGGCGGGACTTGGCGGGGCGGGGTTCGGCGGTCATGGGAATGCGGACAAGGGGGTCAGCGATGGGTGCCGTGGCCGACGTCCTGGTGGCAGCGCACGCAGCCGTAGAGGTCGGCCTCCTGGGTCGGGTCGCTCGGCACGCCGAGCGTGCCGTGCGCGGTGATCTCCTGCGTCGCCTCGCCGTGGCAGCGCAGGCAGTTCGCCTCGAGCACGCGGGCGTTGCCGGGCTTGATGCGGATCGGTTCGACGAAGTCCTGGATCGTGAACGCGGCCCCGTGGTGGTAGCCGTTGCTGGCCTTGACGAAGAGGGCCTGCAGCAGGCTGTCGTGGGGCAGGTGGCAGTCGTTGCACGTCGCGGTCGCGTGGTGCGACCCGTGCTGCCAGCCGTCGTAGTGCTCGCGCATGACGTGGCAGTTCACGCAGACGGCGGGGTCGTCGGACAGGTAGGAGTGGCCCTGGGCGGCGACGAACGTGTAGGTGCCGGAACCGGCGAACACGCCGACGGCGAGGCTCGCGGCGAGGGCGGCGGTACGCAGGGAGAGGAACGGCATCGGCGGAGTGCGCGGGGAACGCAGGCGCGGAAGCTACAAGGGACTCCCTTATCCGCAATGCGCTCGTAGCCACCCCGGATCTGCGCCGTGCGGCCACCGCCTGCGGAAACGGTGGCCGGCCCGGCGTCCGTGGAGGAATCCCGCCGGCGCCCGGGCCGCCGGCCGACCTGTCGCCTGCTTGCCCCGCGCGTTCCCGTCGTGGGATCCGACACCCGCCCCTTGCCAACGGCCGGCCCGTCGGACTTCGCGACAGCGTGCCTGGAATTCCGTCGTCCGGCTTCAGGTCCGCCGCCCGACTGTGCCGATCCTGGGCACGCGGGAGGAGTGCTCCCCCCGCTACACACCAACGGAGCAGCAACGGGGAAGGGAAATGGGTCTTCGCGTCAACACGAACTCGGCCTCGATCAACGCGCAGCGCAACCTGGCGTCGGTCACCGAGCGGCTTTCCGGCAACTTCCGTCGCCTGTCGACCGGCCTGCGCATCTCGACCGCGGCCGACGACGCGGCCGGCCTCGCGATCAGCGAACGCCTGCGCTCGCAGGTGCGTTCGCTCGACCAGGCCAAACGCAACGCCAACGACGGCATCTCCCTCGTGCAGACCGCCGAGGGCGCGCTGAACGAGGTCAGCTCGATCCTGACGCGCCTGCGCGAGCTCGCGATCCAGGCGAGCAACGGCGCGGTCAGCAACGCCGACAAGGAGACCCTCGACGAGGAGTTCCAGAGCCTCGTCAACGAGGTCAACCGCATCGGCCGCTCGACCGAGTTCTCGGGCATCAAGCTGCTCGACGGCTCGTCGAGTTCGGTCAGCTTCCAGGTCGGCTTCGGCACCACGGCGGGCATCGACACGATCGCCGTGTCGCTGAGCCCGGCGCTCAGCACGACGCTGTCGCTGCAGTCGCTCGACATCGGCTCGGGCGGCGCGACGACCACGGCGATCACCAGCATCGACACCGCGATCAACACGATCAGCTCGCTGCGCGGCTCGCTCGGCGCGATCCAGAACCGCCTCGGCAGCACGATCAACAACCTCGCGATCACCGTCGAGAACCTCAGCGCGGCCGAGTCGCGCATCCGCGACGTCGACGTCGCCTACGAGACGGCCCAGCTGACCAGGAACTCGATCCTGCAGCAGGCGAGCATCTCGGTGCTGTCGCAGGCCAACACCCTGCCGCAGTCGGCGCTGCGCCTGCTCGGCTGAGCCGCGTTCCGGCCGCGCCGGAACCTCCCGCGCGGCGCCCGGGCCCGCACCGCGCCCGGGCCCGGCGCCGGCGGAATGGGTCAAGGTCGCGTCCCGCACCCGCCGATGAACCGCCCGGAGCGGTCTGCCCGCTCCAGAGGACCACCATGTCGAGTGCAGGGATCAGCTTCGGCGGACTCGCGTCCGGCCTGGACACCCAGGCGATCATCCGCGCACTCATGGCCGTCGAGCGGCGTCCGATCACGCAGCTCGAGACCAAGAAGACCACGCTGAACAAGGCGAAGTCGCTGTTCGGCGACCTCGACGGGCTGCTCGACAAGCTGCAGGCCGCGGCCAAGGCGCTGAAGACGACGACCGACTTCCTGAAGATGAAGGTCGCGTCGGACGACGAGGACGTGCTGACGGCCTCGGCCGCCGGCAGTGCGGCGCCGGGCACGCACACGGTGCGCGTGAACCGGCTCGCGACGGCGCAGATCCACGCGAGCACCGGGAGCGCCTCGCCGACGTCGACGTTCGGCTCCGCCGGGGAGTTCCTGCTGACCGTCGGCGGCCACGAGGTGGTGGTCGCGATGAGCGACCCGAGCCTCGAGAGCATCGCCGCGGCGATCAACGACGAGGCGAGCCGGCAGCGCCTGAACGTGCGCGCCGAGGTCGTCGACACGGGCAATGCCGGCAACGCGCGCTACCAGCTCGTCGTGCGCGCAACCGAGACCGGCAGCGCCGGCGCCTTCACGATCACCGCGGTCGTGGGCGAGCAGTCCTTCACGGACCTGATGGCGGGCCTCGTCGGCAACCAGATCTCCGCCGCGCGGGACTCCGAGGTGGTCGTCAACGGCATCGTCGTCACGCGCTCGACCAACTCGGTCACCGGCGCGATCGCCGGCGTCACGCTCGATCTGAAGTCGGTGCCGAGCCCCAACAAGGACGTCACGATCACCGTCTCGACCGACGCGACCGAGACCGCGAAGAAGGTGCAGGAGTTCGTCGACGCCTACAACAAGGTGGTCGACTTCTTCACCGACCAGAATGCGCTCGACGCGGAGGGCAAGGCCAAGAGCCCGCTGTTCGGCGACGCGACGCTGCGCTCGATGCGTTCCGCGCTGCGCAACGTGGTCGGCGCCCGCGTCACGGGCACCGGCAACGAGGCCTACCAGATGCTCGCGCAGCTCGGCATCAAGGCCGACACGCAGGGCAAGCTGACCTTCACGCAGAGCAAGCTCGAGCAGGCGCTGGCCGACGACGAGCAGGCCGTGGCCGCGGTGTTCACCGACGCGACGGCCGGCATCGCGCGCCGGCTCGAGGACCAGATCGACGTCTACACCGACTCGGTCGACGGGTTGCTGAAGACCCGCAGCGACGGCTTCGACCGGCTGGTCAAGCAGACCCAGAGCCGGATCGACCGGGCCGAGGACCGCCTGGAGCGCTACCAGAAGCAGCTCGAGACCAAGTACGCGAACCTGGAGTCCCTGCTGACGCGCCTGCAGGGCCAGGGCAGTTCCATTCCCAGCATCGGCAGCTTCGGCAGCTCCCGCCGCTGACCACCTTCCCCCGAACGAGGACCCCCCGATGACCCAAGCCCAAGCCGCCGCCACCTACCAACGCAACGCGATCCTGACCGCCTCGCCCGAGAAGATCGTCAAGATGCTCTACGACGGCGCGATCAAGAACCTGGAACGGAGCCGCATCGGCCTGTCCGACCAGAAGACGGCGCGATCGCCCGAGGTCGGCCAGTCGCTGAGCCGCGCGATCGGCATCCTCGGCGAACTGCGCGCGAGCCTCGACCACGCGGCCGGCGGCCGGCTCGCCGCGGACCTCGACCGCCTCTACGAGTTCGCGCTCGATCAGCTGAGCCAGGCGAACCTGACGCGCACGCCGACCGGCGTGCAGAACGCGCTGCAGGTCGTGCGCACGCTCAAGGAAGGCTGGGATGGCATCGTCCCCGGCTGAGCGGCCCGCGGCGCAGTCATCCCTGGCCTTCGCGCTGCAGGAACTGACCGCCTGCTGGGACCAGGGCTACGAGGCCCTGTCGCGCGGCGATCTGGACCGCGTGGCGGCGCTGCTCGACCTGGCCGACGACCACCTGCGCGCGCTGCCCGCCGAGGGTGGTGACGGCGCCGAGGCGGGTCTGCGCGAACGCGCGGTCGCCGCGCGCGGGCGGCTCGAGCACGCCGTGCAGACCGGTCTCGGCGGGCTGCGGGACGAACTCGTGCGCGTGCGCCAGGGCTCGCGCGTGCTGCAGGGCTACCGGCGGGGGCTGGCCGGTCGCGGCCAGCGCGTCGAGAAGAGCGTGTAGCCGGTCGCTGCGGCGCAGGTCCGGCCCCCCTGCGGCGCCGCCGTAGCCGGACTCTGGCTGGCGCCGGGAACGGCGAGTTTCCGCCGCGCCTCCGCACAAGGCCCCCTGCTGCCCCCCCGCCCTCTGGGTAGCGTGCTGGCATGACCCTGCGAGCCATCGACTACCTGCACGATCCCCGCCTCAACAAGGGCACCGGCTTCACCGACGCCGAACGCGACGCGCTCGGCCTGCGCGGCCTGCTCCCGCCCCGCGTCCTGACGCAGCGGGAACAGGTGTCCAGGATCCTCGAGAGCTTCCGCAGCAAGCCCACGCCGCTCGAGAAGTACATCTACCTCGCGAGCCTGATGGACCGGAACGAACACCTGTTCTACCGGACCGTGATCGACAACATCGAGGAGACGATGCCGATCGTCTACACGCCGACGGTCGGCGAAGCGTGCCAGAAGTTCGCGCACATCTACCGCCGCGCGCGCGGCCTCTACGTGTCCGCGGCGGATCGCGGCCGCATCGCCAAGGTGCTGTACAACTGGCCCGAGCGCAAGGTGCGCATGATCGTCGTCACCGACGGCGAGCGCATCCTGGGCCTCGGCGATCTCGGCACCGGCGGCATGGGCATCCCGATCGGCAAGCTCGCGCTCTACACCGCGTGCGCGGGCGTCGACCCCGCGTGCTGCCTGCCGATCACGATCGACGTCGGCACCAACCGCAAGGAGACCCGCGCCGACCCGCTCTACCTCGGCCTCAACCAGGACCGCCTGCGCGGCCCCGCCTACGAGTCGCTGCTCGAGGAGTTCGTGATGGCGGTGCAGGAGGTGTTCCCGAGGTCCGTGCTGCAGTTCGAGGACTTCGCGACCGAGAACGCCATCTCGCTGCTGGCGCGCTACCGCGACCGCGTCTGCTGCTTCAACGACGACATCCAGGGCACCGCGGGCGTGACGCTCGCCGGCCTGATCGGCGCGGCGCGCATCACCGGCCAACCGCTGCGCGACCAGCGCATCCTGTTCTACGGCGCCGGTTCGGCGGCCACCGGCATCGCCGACCTGATCGCGTCCGCGCTCGAGCGCGAGGGCGTGCCGAAGGAGAAGGGCCGCCAGCAGTGCTGGTTCCACGACTCGCACGGCCTCGTCGTCGCGAGCCGCACGGACCTCGCGGCGCACAAGAAGCCGTACGCGCACGAGCACACGTTCCACGCCGACCTGCTCGGCTCGGTCGAGAGCCTGAAGCCGACCGCACTGATCGGCGTGTCGGCGCAGCCGGCGACGTTCACGGAACCCGTGGTCCGCGCGATGGCGCGCTGCAACAAGCGGCCGATCGTGTTCGCGCTGAGCAACCCGACCAGCAAGGCGGAGTGTTCGGCCGAGCAGGCCTACCGCTGGTCGAACTGCACGGCGGTGTACGCGAGCGGCAGCCCGTTCCCGCCGGTGACGATCGACGGCCGCGAGTTCGTGCCGGGTCAGGGCAACAACGCCTACATCTTCCCGGGCGTCGGCCTCGGCGCGATCGTCTCGGGCGCGCGGCGCATCACCGACTCGATGTTCTACGCCGCGGCGCAGACGCTGGCGAACCTCGTCGACCAGAAGTCCCTCGACCAGGGCCTGATCTACCCGCGCCTGCCGCAGATCCGCGCGGTGTCGGCGCACATCGCCGCGGCCGTGTCGGCGATCGCGCACGAGCAGGGACTCGCCACCCAGCCGAAGCCCGAGGACTTCCTCGTGGACGTCAAGCGGCGCATGTACGAGCCGTACTACCCCGAGTTCGCCTGACGCGGTCGCCGCCGCAGCGCGGCGGTTGCCGTCGTGCGGACGAGCGCGGGCGGGCGTCCGGGCCCTGCGCCACCGATCGCGGGGCGTGGGGCCGCTGGCGCGAGCCGGGGTGTCAGGCGAGGCTCTGCAGGTTGAAGCGCGCGTCCGCGTCGTTCGGGTCGAGCTGCAGCGCCTTGTGGAAGCACTGCTTCGCTTCGGCCTGCCGGCCGAGCTTCCACTGGCACACGCCGCGGTTGTTCCAGACCTGCGCGTCGCAGCCCGGCAGTTCGCACGCGTGCCGGAAGCAGTCCTCGGCCTCGGCGGGCTGGCCCTGGCCGAACAGCACCATGCCGAGGTCGAACCACGCGTCGCCGTTGTTCGGGTCCCGGGCCAGCACGGCGTTGAACGAGTTGATCGCGCCGACGTCGTCGCCGCCGAGGTAGCGCACGAAGCCCAGCTGCAGCTGGTAGTCCGCCTCGCCGGGCGCGAAGGTCGCGGCGGCCTCGAGGTGCGGCAGGCTCTGCGCGTAGAGGCCCTGCGACAGGTAGGCCTCGCCGGCCGTGCGATGGATCTCGGCGAGCTTGCCGCCGAGTTCGTCGAGACTCTGGCGGATCGCCGCCTGCTGCTGTTCGGCGATCGGGGTCACGACCAGCGGCGGCACCTGGCCGTCGCGCACGTCGCGGATACGCGTCGGGATCGGCTGGAAGCCCGACCGCGGGGAAACCGCCGACGGCGTCGTCGGCGCGGGGTTCTTGGTCGTCGTCGTCATCGTCAACTCCTCGTCACTGGGTTGGTCGGTCCTTCCATCTCGGCCAGGATCCGGTTCATCGCCGCGGCCTCGTGGTCGAGGGCACGCGCCTCGAGCAGGCCCACGGCATGGCGTCCCATCCGCTTCGCCTGGGCCGTCTGGCCGAGCCGGTGCAGGATCAGGGTCGTCTGCTGGCACGCGCCCGGCGAGTCCGGGTGCGCGGCCAGGAAGGTCGTCAGCACGCGCAGCGCGCGCAGCGGGTCGCCGCGCGCGAGCCACAGGCGCGACAGCGCGAGCTGCGCCACCTCGTAGCCCGGGTCGAGCGCGATCGCCTGTTCGAGCAGGCGCTGGGCGCGGTCGAGGTCGCCGCGCAGCAGCCAGGCCTGCGCGATGCCGGCCAGCGACACGTGGCCCGTGATGCCCTCCTGGATCGGCACCACGAGCACCTGCCCGCGGTAGGCGAGGCAGCGCCGGTAGTGCGCGATCGCGTCGTCGGGGCGGCCCTCGGCCAGCGCGAGGCTCGCCGACAGGTAGTGCAGGTTCGGCGTCGGCACGAAGCGGCGCAGCGCCAGGTCGAGCGCGTCGCGCGCGCGGTCGTTGTCGCCGGCGCGCGCGGCCTCGAGCGCGCACAGCGCGGCGACCTCGCTCGCGTAGGGCAGCTCGCGCGGCAGCGACGGCGGGCCCTGCAGGATCAGCTCGAGGCAGCGGTCGAGCAGCCGCCGCGCGTCGGCGCTGCGGCCGGGCACCCGGCGCAGGAAGTCGCCGTACTTGTAGTGGCCGTAGACGTCGTCGGGGCAGGCGGCCAGCTGCTTCCGGAACAGCCGCTCGTTGCGCTCGTTCTTGCCGCGCTGGTCCATCACCTCGTCGGTGTAGCCGTGGTGCTCGACCTCGACGTCGGCGCTGAGCAGCACGAGCCCGCGCTCGCTGCCCAGGCGCTGCAGGCTCGGCGTCACCTGCTCGTGGATGACGTTCTGGTACTCGAGGCCCGGCAGGTTGCGGAACAGCCGCACCATCATCACACCGAGCGTGCGGCCCTTGCCGAAGAGGTTGACGAAGTGCAGGTGGTAGCCGCTCGCGGCCGGGTTGCACACCAGCTCGCGGATGCGTTCGGCGCCGCCGGGCTGCAGGAACTCGTCGGCGTCGAGCACGAGGATCCAGTCGCCGGTCGCCGCGCGCAGCCCGGCGTTGCGCGGCGCCGAGAAGTCGTCCTGCCACGGCTCGTGCAGCACGGGCCCCGCGACCGTGCGGTCGGTCGAGCCCGTGTCGACGAGCACGATCTCGTCGGCGGCGCCGCGCGCGCGCCGCAGGCACTCGGCCAGGAACCGCTCCTCGTCGCGCGCGATCAGACACAGCGAGATGCGCGGCTCGCGGCCGGCCCACGGCGCGGCGGGGACAGGTGCGGCGGACGCGGCGGTCCCGGCGGGCTCGCCGGCTTCGGTGCGGGCCCCGGTCACGGGCGACCAGCGCTGCACCAGCGCCGCCGTCTCGGCCGCGAACCGTTCCGGCGCCTCCGCCGGCGCCGGCGGACCGCCCAGCGCGCCCTCGACGACCTGCACGGGCGGCAGCTTGCTGTCGAGCCGCATCAGGTACTCCTCGAGCGCGACCTGCGTGTTGCCGCTGTTCTCGGGCAGCTGCCCCACGAGCAGCACGTCGAGGCGCGGCAGCATCAGTCCGGCGACGTCGCCGGGGCTCTCGCGCCGGCCGTCGCGACCGCACGCGGCCGGGCCGATCGCCGCACCCGAGGACAGCGCGTCGAACAGCGCGCGGTCCGGCGCGGAGCCGCCGCGCAGGAACCAGACCAGGTCGCCGCGCGACGCGGCCAGCGCGCGGTTCCACTGGCCGCACTCGCGCAGGCCCTCGCCGACGACGACCTCCCAGTCCGCGGGCAGGAATTCCCGCACCCGCGCGGCCGTGTCCGCCGCGGCGGCCGGCTCGCCGGCGACGAGCACCGACCCCGCGAGCGCCCGCGCCTTGCTGCAGACGAGCCAGTACCGCGACGGCGGCGGACCGGCGAGCCAGTCGAGCGGCAGCAGCCCGTGCCGGAACAGTACCCGCGCGAAATCCGCGTCGAGTTCGGGCGCCGCGGCCGGCACGCGGATCGCGTCGGCGACGCAGAGGCCCGCCGCAGCCGCCGCGGCGAGCACGCGCTTCAGCGGCAGCGCCTGCGGCGGGTCGTCGCCGCCGGCCGGGTCGAAGCCGCCGGGGCGCCCCTCGACCACGATGCGCAGCATGCGCAGCGACTGCACGTTGTCGACGTCGAGCAGCAGCGTGCCGCCGTCGGCGAGCCGCGCGGCGAGGTCGCGCAGGGCGTCTTCGACGCGACCGAGCGATTCGGCGACCGCCTGCACCTCGACGAGGTCGTGGCGGGCCGCGGCGGGCTCCCGCAGCGCGCGGCGGTCCCGCGGCAGCTGCAGCGCGCAGCGGGCCGACGGCACGAGCCCCGACCAGGCCCGCACGGGGCCCTGGAAGCCGTTCGGCAGCCGATCGCCAGGGTCGTCCATTCCTTTGCCGGCGCGGACGGGTTGTCCAACGCCGCCACACCATCGGCAGAACTGGACGGCGGACTTCAGTCGACGATGATGCCGGGCCTTCGCCGACGCCCGCCCATGCCCGAAGGCACCCGGATCGAGACCCTGCTGCGCCAGTCGACGCGCTTCCGCGCCCTGCACCACGTGCCGTCGTGTGCGTCGACACAGGACCTCGCGGCCGAACGCCCGTGCGACGACGGCGGCCGGTTCGTGGACGCCGTGTTCTGGGCCGACCACCAGACGCGCGGCCGCGGCCGCCAGCAGCGCGCCTGGCACGACGAACCGGGCCAGGACCTGGCGGTCACGTTCCGCGTGCGCGCGCCGCTGCCGGTGCCGCTCGCGCTGCCGGCCGCGGTTCCCGTCGCCGTGGCGTTCGCCTGCGAGCCGCTGCTGGGCCGCCCGCTGCGCGTCAAGTGGCCGAACGACCTGCTGCTGGACGGCAGGAAGCTCGCCGGCGTGCTGATCGACGCCGGCGCGCTGGGCCCGCACACCTGGCTCGTCGGCATCGGCGTCAACTGCAACCGCAGGGGCTTCCCACCCGAACTCGCGCCGCTGGCGACGTCGCTGGCGCTCGCGACCGGCCGCGAGCACGACCGCGGGCAGCTGCTGCTCGCGATCGCGCGACAGTTCGACGCCGCGCTGCGCGATCTGGAGGCCGGGCAGCTCGGCGCGCTCGAGGCCGCGTTCCGCCAGCGGCTCGGCCTGGTCGGCGCGCGCGTGCGCATCGAGGCGACGCCGCCGCAGGAAGGGCTGCTGACCCACGTCGACTTCGGTGCCCTGGTGCTCGACGGCCGCCGCGCCGTGCCGCTCGGCGCCGTGCGCGGCCTGCGCGGCCTGTGACGGCACGCGGCAGGCCGGCCCGACGCTCAGCCGACGGGCCGGCGCTGCTCGACCGACGACAGCAACCGTGCCTCGAACTGCACGATGCGGTGCGGCGGCGGACCACCGATCAGCCGCGCGAGCATCGCCTGGTCGCCGGGCTCGGCCGGCAGCAGCGGATAACCACGCCACTGCAGCCACGCGTTCAGCAGCAGCCAGGCCATCACGAGGTTGAAGTCGGGGAACGGCGCGATGCGCGCGAACCGCCACAGCAACCGGAAGCCCTGCCGCACCGGGTGCAGCGGCGCGAGCGCCGCGGGGTGGTCGCGGAAGTGGTGCGCGGCGTCGAACGTGTCGAGCAGGAAGTGCAGTTCCTCCGGCGGCGGGTGGTCGACGTAGAGCACGGCGTCCCACGGCGGCCCGCGCCGCACTTCGTTGTTGCGGAAGCGCGGCAGTTCGGCCGTCATCGTGCGGAACAGGTCGACCAGGAACCAGCCGTCGGGCGCGCGGCCCTCGACCGCGCGCTGGCGCACGCGGTGCAGGCACTCGCGCAGCCCGCGCAGCATGCGGTGCTCCTGGCTGACCGGCGACAGCCGCCCGCCGAGGCCGCCGAGCGCGGCCTCGGCGTCGTCGTCGGTGACCACGAAACCGCGCAGGCGCAGCACCGACGCGACGAAGAGCGCGTCGCCGGGCCCGGGCCGCCGCACCTGGTCGAGCACGCGCTGCGCTTCGGCCAGCGGCTCGGCCTGGCCGATGCCGGTCGCGAGGCGGCTCGCGATCGCGAGGTCCAGGCGTTCGAGCACCGAGGGCCCGGGCTGCGGATCACCGATCATGCG
>VGXW01000047.1 GCA_016873195.1 Planctomycetota bacterium
CCCCGGCCAGCGGCTCGCGCCGGCCCTACCCGATCCCGATTGCCGAGCTAGGATCCTCCGGCTTGGGTCGCGTCACGTCGACACGGCCCTCACCAACCTCCACGACTTCAGATCCATGCAAAGAACCCTGCTCTGCGTTTCGCTCGCGGCGCTCGCCGCGCCAGCGCTTGCCCAGTTCACCCTCGTGATCCCGGCCGCGGCCGCCACGGTCGATGGCAACAGTTCCACCAGCTGGCCGTTCGACATCGCCACTGGTCGCTTCATCTACATCTACGACAGCACGCACTTTTCGAACAACGGCGTCACGTTCCCGGTCCTGATCAGCCAGATCCGCGTCCGCGCCAACGCGGCAACCGCGACCTGGACGGGCTCGACGGCGACGCTGCAGATGGACCTGTCGACGGCGCCGATCGACTACACGGCGATCTCGACCACGTGGAACAACAACCACGGCGCGGACCGCGCGACGGTCTACAACGGGGCGTGGAGCATCCCCGCCGGTTCGTCGACGGCGGGCGTGCCCGGCCCGTTCTACGCGACGGTGACGTTCAGCCAGCCGTTCCTCTACGACCCGAGCCTCGGGGATCTGACGATCGACACGACCCACTCGGGCATCACCACCGCGAACACGCCGACGCTCGACGCCGTGACGACTGTGGGCGTCGCCAACGCCAAGCGCGTCTACAGCACGACCAACCCGCCGGCGGCGACGGCGACGCTGTGGAGCGGTGACCTCGCGAACGTGCTCGAGTTCACCTACGTGCCGGCCGCTGGGCTCTACCCCGCCTTCTCGGCGACGCCGACTTCGGGCAACTCGCCGCTCTCGGTGCAGTTCACCGACCAGTCCTACTCGAGCGTGCCGGGCGGCGTGATTGGCTGGGCCTGGGACCTCGACGGCGACACCGTGGGGGACTCGACCGCGCAGAACCCGACGTGGGTCTACGGTTGCGGCACCTACAACGTCACGCTGACGGTGGTCGACGCGCAGAATCCCCCGGCCACGTTGACGAAGACCGGCTACATCGTCGTCGATGCGATCGCGGCGAACTTCACCGCGTCACCGCTCGGCGGCTTCGCGCCGGTCACCGTGAACTTCACGGACACGAGCACCGGGCCGGTCACCGGCTGGAGCTGGGACCTCGACGGCGACAACATCCCTGACACGACGCTGCAGAACCCGAGCTGGATCTACGGCGCGCCGGGCCAGTACACGGTGTCGCTGACGGTAACGAGCAGCTGCCGCACGAGCACGCGCACGCGGACGAACCTGATCACGGTGCTGCTGCCGGGCCAGCTGCCGCCGCCGGCCGAACTGCTGCAGTACCAGTTCAACGAGGTCCGCGGCACGGAGCTCGGCAACAGCGCGTCGACGAACGCGGCGCCGAGTCAGGCCACGATGAACGCCACCAACTGGTGGAGCGATCCGGGTCGCCCGGGCTTCCGCGGCAACGAGCCGGGCCGCGGCTGCCTCGGCTACCGCGCCACCGGTGCTGGCTACGCGAACACCGGCTGGCCGACGTCGATCACCGGCAGCCTCTCGATCTCGTTCTGGCTGATGCGCGACCTTGCCTCGACCGGCACCAACCCGTTCGGCTACGTGTTCGGCAACAGCACGTTCCGCTCGTTCTGCGCCGGCGCGGCCGGGCAGGGCATCACGTTCCGCGGCACCGCGCTCACCGTCGACAGCGTCTTCCCGGTCATCAACACGCCGGGCGTCTGGCAACACCTGACGCTGGTCGTCGACGACAACGCCGGCCAGGCGCTGTGGTACGACAATGGCGTGCCCAGCACGAACGTCGTGACCTTCGCACCGAACACGTTCTCGTACGTGAGCACCGTGAACCTGGCGGTCGGCGCGTACAACATCTCGGGCACCAGCCCGATCGGCACGCACTACCACCTGGACGACTTCCGCTTCTACACGCGCGCGCTGTCGCCAGCGGAGATCCTGATCAACGCGCTGTCGGTCGAGCAGGCCTCGGCGGGCGTGTCGGGCCTGTCGTGCCCGGGCACGCTGGGCACGCCGGTGATCGGCTCGACGGGCGGCGCGCCGACGCAGGGCAACGCGGCATTCGCGGTGACCCTGAGCAACGCCGAGGACCTGCGGCTCGCGGCGATCGCGTTCGGCTTCACGCCGGCGGCGTTCGGCACGTTCGACCTGAGCCCGTGGCTCGGGGCCGGCTGCGTGCTGCAGAACGACGCGGTGGGGCTCAACTTCCTCATCACCAGCGGCAACGCCGCGACGCAGCCGTTCCCGATCCCGGCGGCCGGGTTCGCGGGGCTGCACATCTACGGCCAGTGGGCCGTGCTCGGCACGGTCGGCGCGGCGACGCGCATGATCGACATCAACATCCAGTGACCGCGGACGGTCACCGGTGACTTCGCGCGCGGGCCGGCGGTTGCCGGCCCGCGGCGTGTACGGGCCGCGCGCAGCCAGACGTCCGGCGCAGCGCATGCGCCGTGGCGCATGCGTGCAGCGGCCGCCTTCCAGAAGCCGGGACTGGGGGTAACGTGACTGCCTTCCCGCGGCAACTGGCCGGTCGCCGCCTACCCGATCCTCCGGCCAGAGCCTGCGACGGCTCCTTCCACCCGACCAAAATGCAACGACCTTTCGCTTCGATTCTGGTCACCACCCTCGCCGCGGTTGCGGCGGCGCAGACCGTCGTGGTGCCGAACGGCACGGCGACCACCGAAGGTGGCGCCACCACCGCCTACGCCTGGGGCCGCGGCAGCGCGCAGATCCGCTGCCAGTACATCTTCGACTCGACGCACTTCACGGCCCAGGGCATCACGTTCCCGATCACGATCAACCAGCTGCAGTTCCGCGCCAACGGCGGCGCGACGACGGCGGGCTACACCTACAACAACGCCTACGTGGCCCTGTCGACGGCGGCCGTCGACTACACCGCGCCGTCGACGACGTTCGCGAGCAACCACGGCCCGAACCTCGCCACGGTCTACTCGGGCCCCGTGGTGGTCGCGAGCGGTGCGGGCACGACGCCGAACAACTGGTACGTGACGATCCCGTGCGCGCCGTTCCTGTACGACCCGACCGCGGGCGGCGACCTGTGCCTCGAACTCGCGCACGACGGGACCGGGCCGGGCACGACGACGGGTCCCGCGCACGACTGCATGACGACGGGCTCGTTGAGTTCGCGGGTCTACAACCTGACGAACTGGACGTCGGCGACGGGTTCGACGCAGCAGAACGTCGGCATCGTGACCGAGTTCGGCTACACGCCGGCTTCGGGCCTCTACGCGGGCTTCACGGCGACCCCGACGGCCGGCGCCTCGCCGCTCACGGTGAGCTTCACCGACCGGTCGTTCAGCAGTTCGCCGGGCGGCGTGCTCGCCTGGGCCTGGGACCTCGACGGCGACAGCGTGATCGACTCGACCGTGCAGAACCCGACCTGGGTCTACGGCTGCGGCACCTACACGGTGTCGCTGACGGTCTTCGACAGCACGTTCCCGCCGTCGACGCTGACGAAGACGGGCTTCATCGTCGTCGACACGATCGCCGCGAACTTCACCGCGTCGCCGATCGGCGGCTTCGCGCCGGCCACCGTGAACTTCACCGACACGAGCACCGGGCCGGTCCTCGCCTGGGCCTGGGACTTCGACGGCGACAACGTGATCGACTCGACCGTGCAGAATCCGACCTGGGTCTACGGCGCGCCGGGCCAGTACACGGTCTCGCTGACGGTGACGAACAGCTGCCGCACGAACACGCGCACGCGCACGAACCTGATCACGGTGCTGGCTCCGGGCACGCTGCCTGCGCCGGCCGAACTGCTGCAGTACCAGTTCAACGAGGTCCGCGGCACGGAGGTCGGCAACAGCGCGGCGACGAACGCCGCGCCGCGTCAGGCCACGATGAACGCCACCAACTGGTGGAGCGATCCGGGTCGCCCGGGCTTCCGCGGCAACGAGCCGGGCTTCGGCTGTCTCGGCTACCGCGCCACCGGCGCTGGTCGTGCGGACACCGGCTGGCCGACGTCGATCACCGGCAGCTTCACGATCTCGTTCTGGCTCATGCGCGACCCGGCGTCGACGGGCTCGAGTCCGTTCGGCTACCCGTTCGGCAACGGCACGTTCCGCTCGTTCACGGGCTCGGCGGGCATCTTCTTCGACGGCTCGTCGCTCGGCAGCGTCACGAGTTCGTTCACGGTCCACCTGACGCCGGGTGTCTGGCAGCACCTGGCGTTGGTCGTCGACGACCAGGCCGGCCAGGCGCTGTGGTACAGCAACGGCGTGCCGAGCACGAACGTCAGGAGCTTCACCCCGAACACGTTCAGCTACTCGAGCACCGCGAACTTCGCCGTCGGCGCCAACGGCACGGGCGGCACCAGCCCGATCGGCGCCCACTTCCACCTCGACGACTTCCGCTTCTACACGCGCGCGCTGACGCCGGCGGAGCTCCTGATCAACGCGCTGACGGTGGAGCAGGCCGCGGCGTCCGTGTCGGGCCTGTCGTGCCCCGGCACGCTGGGCACGCCGGTGATCGGCTCGACGGGCGGCGCGCCGGCGCAGGGCAACGCGAACTTCGCGTTGACCCTGGGCAACGCGGAGAACCAGCGGCTCGCGGCGCTGGCGGTCGGCTTGACGCCGGCGGCGTTCGGCACGTTCGACCTGAGCCCGTGGCTCGGGGCCGGCTGCGTGCTGCAGAACGACGCGATCGCGCTGAACTTCTACGTGGTCAGCGGCAACGCCGTGACGCAACCGTTCCCGATCCCGGCGGCAGGGTTCGCGGGGCAACACTTCTACGCGCAGTGGGCGGTGCTCGGCACCGTCGGCGCGGCGACGCGCATGCTCGACATCAACATCCAGTGACCGCGGACGGTCGCTGGTGACGGGCCGCGCGCGGCCCGGCCTCGCCCGCGCCGCCCGTGGCGCGTAGATTCCGGCCCCGATGCGCTCCAAACCGTCGTCCGTCCGCGCGCTCTGCCTGCTCGTGCTGTCCGCCACCGCGCTGCGCGCGCAGGTGCCCGATCCGGCCGCCGCGGCACCGCCCGGCCTGCCGCTGCTGCCCGGCGTGGTCCACGACGCGGCCATCCCGACGGTCGAGCAGGTGCTCGGCAGGCGGCCCGGCGCCGAGATCACCGAGCACCAGGAGGTCGAGAAGTACCTGCAGGCGCTCGCCGCGGCGGCGCCCGAACGGCTGCGGCTCGTCGAGTACGGCCGGTCGTGGCAGGGCCGGCGGCTCTGGTACGCGGTCGTCGCCAGCCCCGCGAACCTGCGGCGGCTGCCCGAGATCCAGCGCGGCATGCAGCGCCTCGCCGATCCGCGCGGCCTCGCCGACGCCGAGGCCGAGGCGCTCGTGCGCGACCTGCCCGCGGTCGGCTGGCTCGCGAACTGCGTGCACGGCGACGAACCCTCGGGCGCCGACGCGGCGCTCGCGGTGCTGCACCACCTGCTCGCGGCGACCGGCGATCCGCTCGCGCAGCAGGTGCAGGCGCAGTGCGTCGTGATCGTCGACCCGCTGCAGAATCCCGACGGCCGCGACCGCTTCGTGCAGACCACGCGCGCGGCGCGCGGCGCGTTCCCCGACGCGACGCCGCTCGGCGCCGAACACAGCCAGCCGTGGCCCGGCGGGCGCAGCAACCACGCGCTGTTCGACATGAACCGCGACTGGTTCGCGCTGACGCAGCCGGAGACGCAGGCGCGCGTGCGCTCGTTCCTGGACTGGTGGCCGCTGGTCTACGTCGACCTGCACGAGATGGGCGGCAACTCGACCTACTTCTTCCCGCCGCCCGCAGCACCCGTGCACGGCGAGGTCACCGCGGGGCAGCGCGACTGGCTCCTGCGCTACGGCCGCAACAACGCGCGCTGGTTCGACCGCTTCGGCTTCGAGTACTTCACGCGCGAGGCCTTCGACTCCTTCTACCCGGGCTACGGCGAGGGCTGGCCGCTGTTCCACGGCAGCATCGGCATGACCTACGAGATGGCGAGTTCGCGCGGGCTCGTCTACCGCCGCCGCGACGACAGCCTGCTGCACTACGAGGACTGCGTGCGGCGCCACTTCGTCAGCTCGCTGGCGACGCTCGAGGCGCTCGCGAACGGCCGCACCGAGGCGCTGCGCGCCTTCCTGCAGTTCCGGCGCGCGGGTCTGGCCCGCGGCGAGCAGGGGCCGGTGCGCGACTACGTGTTCCCGGACCGCGGCGACCGCGGCCGGCTCGCCCGGCTCGCCAACCTGCTGCTCGCGCAGGGCATCGAGGTGCAGCGCGCGGCCGAGGAACTGCGCGCGACCGGCGCACCGCTCGGCGGCGGCGAGGCGAAGGAAGCCCGGTTCCCGGCCGGCAGCTACGTGGTGCCGATGGCGCAGCCCGCGAGTGGACTCGCGCACGTGCTGCTGCACCCGCACTTCGACATGGACCCCGCCTACCTCGCGGAGCAGCGGCGCCGCGAGGCGCGGCGGCTGGGCACCGAGTTCTACGACGTGACCGCGTGGTCGCTGCCGCTCCTGTTCGGCGTCGAGGCGTGGACCACCAGTTCGCCGCTCGCCGGCCGGCGCACGGTGCTGCGCGCGGGCGAGGCCGGGGCCTCTGTCCCGCCGCTGCGCGCGGAGCCGCCGCAGGTGGGCTACGTGGTCCCCTGGGGCCACAACGGCGCGGCCGCGCTGCTCGCGGGCCTGCTGCGGCACGGCGTCAAGGTGCGCAGCATCGACCGCAAGTTCACGCTCGGCGGCGTCGAGTTCCCGGCCGGCTCGTTCGTGGTGCGCGCCCAGGGCCAGCCCGCGGGGCTGCACGCGCTCCTGCGCGAGCTCGCGGCGGCGCACGCCGTGCCCGTGCACACCGCCGACAGTTCGTGGGTCGACGACGGCCCCGACCTCGGCAGCGGCCATTCGCACGTGCCGAAGGTGCCGGCCGTGGCGATGGCCTGGGACCGGCCGGTCAGCCCGAACTCGGCGGGCTGGGCGCGCTTCCTGCTCGAACGGCGCTACGGCGTGCCGGTGACGCCCCTGCGCACGCACGACCTCGCGCGGGCCGAACTCGATCGGTTCACGGTGTTGATCCTGCCCGCCGGTTCCGGCTACGGCCGCGCGCTGGGCAAGGACGGTGCTGCGGCGATCGTGGGGTTCGTCGAGCGCGGCGGCGTGCTCGTGACGCTCGGCACGGCGACGAAGTGGCTCACCGATCCGGACGTGAAGCTGCTGGCGAGCGAACTCGAGCCGCGGCAGAAGCCGAAGGACGCGGGCAAGCCGGAGGCGGGCAGACCGGAAGCAGCGGAGGAGGGCAGGAAGGAGAAACCCGGCGAAGGCGAGCCGGCGAAGCCCCCCGAAGGCAGGCCCGCAGAGCCGCCGGCGGCCCAGGAACCGTTCGACTACCAGAAGGCGATCACGCCCGACAAGGAGCCGCCGCCCGAGGTGCCCGGCGCGATCCTGCGGGTGTCGATCGATCCCGACCACTGGCTCGGGTTCGGCTACCAGGGCACCGCGAACGTCGTGCACGACTCGTCGCACGTGTTCACGCCGGTCAAGCTCGACCGCGGCACGAACGTCGCGATCTACGCGGTCCGGGAGCAGCTCGTGCTCGCCGGGTTCGTCTGGGAGGAGACGCTGCGGCAGTTGCCGCAGAAGGCCTGGCTCGTGCACCAGCCGCACGGCAGGGGCCACGTGGTCGGATTCGCCGAGGACCCGAACGTGCGCGCGGTCTGCGACGGCCTCGAGCTCTTGCTGCTCAACGCGGTGCTGCTGACCGCCGGTCGCTGACCGGCGTGCGCGGGCCGGCCCGCGGCCGTAGCATGCGTCGATGGACCAGGGCAGCACCGCGCGGCCGCCAGCGGCGACGCACACGTGGGTGGCGCTGCTGTCGCTGGCCGTCGCGATCGCCACGCTCGGCGTCAAGTTCTGGGCCTACCTGGCGACGGGCTCGCAGGCGGTGCTCGGCGACGCGCTCGAGTCGATCGTCAACGTCGTCGCCGCGGGTTTCGCGTTCGGGGTGCTCGCCTACGCGGGGCGGCCCGCGGACCGCGAGCACCCGTTCGGCCACGGCAAGGTCGAGTTCTTCTCGGCGGCCTTCGAGGGCGGGCTGATCTTCGCCGCCGCGCTGCTGATCCTGTGGCAGGCTTCGGTCGCGTTCTGGCGCGGCGCCGAACTGCGCGCGCTCGACCTGGGCCTCCTGCTGACGGTCGCCGCCGGCCTCGGCAACGGCGCGCTGGGTCTGTTCCTGGTGCGCTACGGCCGCCGGCATCGCTCGGCGGCGATCGAGGCCGACGGCCACCACGTGCTGTCGGACTTCTGGACCAGTGCCGGCGTGATCGTGGGGCTCCTGCTGGTGCGGATCACGGGCCTCTCGTGGTTCGACCCGCTGGTCGCGGCGCTGATGGCGGGCTGGCTGCTGCGGACCGGGTTCCGGCTCGTGCGGTCCGCGTTCGGCGCGTTGCTCGACGCCGAGGACCCGGCGTTCCTCGCGCGCCTCGTCGCGGCGCTGGGGCCGCGCGCGCGCAACGGCGTGATCCGGATCCACCAGCTGCGTTCGATCCGCGCGGGGCGGTTCCACCACGTCAGCGCGCACGTCGTGGTGCCGGAGTTCTGGACCGTGCAGCAGGCGCACGACGCGGCCGAGGGCGTCGCGGCCGAGGTCGTCCGCGAACTCGGCGGCGAAGTCGACATCACGTTCCACACCGACCCGTGCGAGCGCGCCTACTGCAGCCGCTGCGACCTCGAGACGTGTTCCGTGCGCTGCCAGCCGTTCCGGGGCCTCGATCCGCTGACGCTCGACGAGGCCGTGCTGACCGACCAGCAAGTGCACTGGTGGCGCTGACGGTGCCGGTTGCCGGCCTCGCCCTGGAGGCGTCGCCCGCCCCGTGCGGGGATCAGAAACGTTGCCGCACGCCCGGCCCGGCCGCGGCCGTGCCCGTCGCGACGTCGAAACCGAACGCCTGCGTGCGCACGTCGAGGCCGCGCACCGCCGCGCTGACCGGCACCGGCCAGTGGATCGTCGCGCTGCCGTCCGGGGCCGTCAGGGCCATGCCGAGGCCGACGAGGCCGACCGGGAACAGGTGCAGCACCGCGTTGCCGGGCGACAGCACGAGCCACGGCATGCCGGCGAACGGCATCGTCGAACCGAGCAGGAACACCGGCGAACCGGCCGGCAGCGCGCCGTTGGCCAGGAACACGTAGCCGGGCAGGTCGTGCCGCGCCGTCTGGTTCGGCGGTGTGGCGCTGTCGGGGTGCAGGCCCGAGTAGAAGCTCGCGGTCGGCGCGGTGCCCGGCGCGCGCCGCGCCACGGCGACGCCGCTCGGCCCGTCGACCAGCAGGTCGAACATGGGCTGGAAGCCGACCGTCGCCGACCCACCCGGCGTCAGGAAGCCGAGGTCGTGGATCATCGAGAAGTAGTCGTTCGGCGCCAGGCCCGCACCGCAGGCGTCGAACAGCGACGTCGAGAAGCCCGGCAGGCCGGTGCCGCCGAGCGCCACGACGCGCAGGCCGGGGCTGCGCACGTGCACCGACAGGAACAGGTCGCTGCCGATCGGCACCAGCACGGGGGCGGGGAACTGCAGTTCGAGCACGTGCTCGGCGACGCCCCGCGGCGTCGTGACGTCCCGCACGCTGGCGACCGCGGTGGTGCCCGGCGCGGCGGGCCCCGGAATCGTCGGCCGGTTGGTCTGCCCGTCCTCGAGGTAGACGAACAGGTCGAACAGTTCGCCGTCGGCGAGCGTGCTGTCGCGCAGCCACAGCACCGCGCCGAGCACGCGGCAGGACGCTGGCGCCACGTAGCTGCCCAGCCCCCGGTAGGCCTCGCCGGGGATGCGCAGCATGACTTCGGCGCCGACGCCGACCGACCAGGTCGTCGCGATGACGCCGGCGGGCGGCATGCCGGTCAGCAGGCCGGCGCGGTGTTGGGCGGGCAGGGTGGCAGCGGCGAGCGCGGCGAGCGCGGCGAGCGCGGCGAGCGGCGGGAGGTGCGTCGGTGGTCTGGTCATGGCGGGCTGTATGCGCCGCGGGGTCCGCGGTAACGAGAACTCCTCGTCTTGGCGTAGCGGGAGACCGGGAACTGATGTCATGAGTGGTGTGCGGCCGCGAGGTCGCCTGGTGCCCCTGGGCGGCATGTCCCGTCACCATCCAAGACATCAGTTCACGCGTGCGCTAGCCAGCGGGCCCGAACACCTCCCGTTCGGCTCGCTCGAGCAGGTGGTCGAGTTGCAGCTTCGCCGCCCATTCGTGAAGGTAGGCACGATCGAGAGCATCTGCCTGGACCCGCAGCAGGCCGAGCACGTCCTGCCATGGACGTTCCGAGACCTCGCCGCCGGAACGGAACCACTGCAGCTTGCGCAGCAGAACGTCCTCGGCCGTCGCCAGGCGGAAGCGCTGACCCGGCGCGCTGCCCGCCACCGACCGCTCGACGAACCGGAGGAAGGCCCGGCGGTCGTATTCCCCGTCGCGGAGCACGAAGACGTCGACCTTCCAGCCCGTCGTCAGGTGCAGGAAGTTCGCGCAGGCGCGGCGGGCAATCGCGTCGCGCACGAGGTCGGGGTCGGCGTAGTAGTCGCCCCGCAGGGCGTCGCAGAGCGGCGCGACGTGTTCGCTGCGCAGGTCGGCGACCAGGTCGACGTCGAGGGTCGACCGAGGCGTGCCATGCGCGGAACTCGCCACCGACCCGCCGATCTGGTAGACGATGCCGAGGCGGTCGAACGCCGCGACGATCGGCGCCAACGCGACCGCAAGCCTCATGGGGAAGGCTCGACGCCGAGCCGGTCGACGAGCGGCGCCACGCGAGCCGCCAGATCCTCGCCGTAGACGAGCGCGATCCAGCGCAGCATCACCTCGCCGCGGCTGGCTCCGGGCATTTGCGCGGCGATCGTCTCGCGCGACAACTGCACGGTCACCGCGGTCAGATCCTCCATCAGCTGCAGCCGCTGCTCGGCCGTCATGCGGCGCAGGCACTCGGCCTGCATGCGCCGCACCGTCGGATGCGTGTCGTCCAGAGCCACGCGGGCAGTCTAGGGCGATCGGGTCGGTTCGCCCAGCAGCGGCCCGAGCAGCAGCTCCTCAGTGCCGCAGCGCGTTCGCCGGCACCGGCTCGAACCTGCCGCCGGGTCGCGCCCACGACAGCACGAGTTCCGCACCGCCGGTCTTGTTGAACCAGACGACCTCGATCGGGTGCAGGCCCTTGCCGAGCGCCACCGCGCAGCCCTTCGCCGAAGCGCCGTGCAGCCCGTCGTTGTCGATCGCGAGCTGGCCGTCGAGCCAGAGTTTGCTGCCGTCGTCGCTGAGCAGCGAGAAGCGGTAGAGCTCGGACTCCGGCACGTCGAGGAACCCCGTGAAACGCTGCGCCACGTGCTCGCCCGGGGCCTTGCCGCAGCCCACGGTCGACGCGGTGCCCGTGCTCGCCGGCGTCAGCGCGTCGAGGCCCGCGGGGATCGTGTTCCAGTCGACCGCGAACTTCGTCAGCACGAGCCCCTGGCGCGGCGCCACCGGCTCGACCGGCGGCGACGGGGTCACCTTCGTGAACGTGCGCGCGACGACCGCGCTGACCGGCGCACCGCGGTGGAACGCGCGCGCCTGCACGGTGCAGGTCGCGCCGATGCGCACCGGGGCCTCGGCCACGGGCGAGTTGCTCGTCGGCTCGCTGCCATCCAGCGTGTAGTGCACGGCGAGGCCCGGGCTGCCGGAGGCGATCGCCACCTCGAGCCCGCTCACGAACTCGCCCGACTCTGCCGTGATCGCTGGCGCCTTGTAGACGATCGGCGCGCCCTTCACCTCGAGGACGACGACGGTCGGCAGCTGGGGCGCGACGAGCATCGCCGGCAGTTCGATGCGCACATCGGCGCCGTTCCGCCGGCACGGCAGCGCCTGCTGCGGGCCCTCCAGCAGGTAGACCTTGCCCACGTCGTTGCCGAGGCCGGGCACCGTGAGCCAGCCGTCGCCGGGCCAGTCGAAGACGTGCAGGTAGAGCTTCGTCGCGGCGCCATCGCGCCGCACCGTGTTGCGGCCGAACGGCAGCGCGTCGAACACGCTCGCCGTCGTGCCATGGATCGCCTCGCCGTTGCCCTGCATCCACGCGCCGATCTGCTCGAGGCGCTCGACCGCGAGCGGCGGGAACGTGCCGTCCGCGCGCGGGCCCACGTTGAGCAGGTAGTTGCCGCCCTTGCTGGCAACGTCGATCAGGTTGCGCAGCAGTTCCTGCGTCGACTTCCACTGGGTGTCGGCCTGGTTCCAGCCCCAGTGCCGGTTCATCGTCATGCACGACTCCCAGTCGACGCCGGGCATGCCGGTCGCGGGGATCTCCTGCTCGGGCGTCGCGAAGTCGCCGACTGCGTCGCTGCTGCCCGAGAAGCCGCCCATGCCGCCGCGGTGCACGTCGACGCGGTTGTTGACGAGCATGCCGGGCGCGAGGCGCCGGCAGAGCTCGAACAGGCGCAGGCCGCGTTCGTGGTTCCAGGTGCTCTCCCATTCGCCGTCGAACCACATCACCGCGGGGTGGTAGTTCGAGATCACCTCGGTGACCTGTGCGTGCAGGTACTGCTCGAACTTCGCGAAGTCGGCGCCCGCCGCGGGCCGGTCCTTCGCCTCCCACGGCCGCCGCGGCAGGTAGTCCGGGTGGTGCCAGTCCATGATCGAGTGGTAGGTGCAGAACACCACGCCGTGCCGCGCGCAGGCGGCCGACAGTTCCTTCAGGATGTCGCGGCCGTGCCTCGTGTTCATCACGTCCCAGTCGGTCGCCTTGCTGTCGAACAGGCAGAAGCCGTCGTGGTGTTTGCTCGTGATCACGAGGTACTTCATGCCCGCCCCGGCGGCCATCTTCGCCCAGGCGTCGGCGTCGAAGTGCACGGGGTTCCACTGCGGCTGGAACTTGTCGTAGGTCTCGACGGGAATGCGCGCGCTGTCGCGGATCCACTCGCCGTAGTCCTTCTTGCCGTTCCACTCGCCGGCCGGGATCGCGTAGAGGCCCCAGTGGAGGAACATGCCGAAGCGGGCCTCTCGCCACCAAACCATGCGCTCGTCCTGGCTGGCGGGCGTTCTCGCGAGGTCGAGTGCCGCGGCGGTGGGTTTCGTGCTCGCTGCGACGGGCTCCTGCACTGCGGCAGTGCTCGAGGAACAGGCAACCAAGAGGAACAACGCCTGGGCCAGACAGGAGCGCATGCGCAGAGGCTACCTCTGGTGCAGCAGAAGCCCATGGATCACCTGCCGTTCGAACCCCACCCCTCCGGCCCGTTCGAGTTCGGGCCGATGGTGCGCCTGCGGCGCGGCGAGGGCTACTGGCTGCCGCCGGCGTTCGGCGTGCGGCATTGCGACGGCCGGCACTTCCGCGATCAGGACAATCTCGGGTGGATGTTCGTGCTGGGGATGGTCGCGTTGGCGATCCACTTCCTCGGCAGGGACTTCGGCTGGTGGTAGCCGGGGGTGCCCTGCAGCCAGCACCCGGCTACGCGTGCGCGGGCAGCGTGCCGCGGAAGAAGCTGCGCCCCGCGTCGAAGTCGAACCGCGGTTCGGGGGAGCCGTTCTCGCGCATCGTGCGGTAGATCTTCGGCACGCCGGTGCCGCGCGCCTCGGCGAGGCGGCCGTCGATCTGGTGCGGCGCCATCGCGGGCACGAACGCGCAGAGCGTCTCGAGGACCTGCGGGCCGGTGGTGGCGGGATCCCACGAGGCCTTGCATTCGAGGCGCGCGTTCTCGACGGCGCCGCCGAGCAGTTCTTCGACGCCGATCGGCAGGAGGTCGGGCATGAGCAGGGCGGCAGGCCTTTGGTTCGACCGCGCGGGTCCCGATCTTGGGAAGTTCCGCTCGGCGGGTCAACGGGTCGGCGCAGCACCGCCCCGGCCACACGGGCCGCGCCGCCGGCCCGGTGGGTGCGTAGCATGCGCGCGCCATGTCGTCCCACCTGCGCCTCCTCCTGCTCGCACTCGCCTGCGCGCTGCCCGCCGTCGCCGCAGCCCAGCGGGAACCCGATCCCCCCGGCCCCGTGCCCGACGTGCTGCTCGACACGCTCGACTGGCGCCTCGTCGGCCCGTTCCGCGGTGGCCGCGTCGCCGCGGTCACCGGCGTGCGTGGCGACCGCGATACCTACTGGTTCGGCGGCACCGGCGGCGGCGTCTGGCAATCGACCGACGGCGGCCAGACCTGGCACAACAGGAGCGACGGCACGTTCGGCGGTTCGATCGGTGCGGTCGCGGTGGCGCCGAGCGACCCGCGCGTGGTCTACGTCGGCACCGGCGAGAAGACCTGGCGCGGCAACGTGAGTTCCGGCGACGGCCTCTGGAAGTCGACCGACGGTGGCGGCTCGTGGGAGTTCTGCGGCCTGCCCGACTCGCGGCACGTCTCGCGCGTTCGCATCCACCCGCGGGACCCCGACCTCGTCTACGTCGCCGTCATGGGCCACGTGTCCGGCCCCAACGAGGAGCGCGGCGTGTTCCGCAGCAAGGACGGCGGCAAACACTGGGAACGCGTGCTGTTCGTCGACGAGCACGCGGGCGCCGTCGACCTGTGTCTCTTGCCCGACGACCCGAACACGCTCTACGCGACGACGTGGCGCGCGATCCGGCGGCCGTGGACGTTCGAGTCCGGCGGCGAGGGCTCGGGGCTCTGGAAGTCGACCGACGGCGGCGACACGTGGGCGCCGCTGCACGGCAAGCCCGGCATGCCCGGCGGCGTGCTCGGCATCAGCGGCATCGCCGCGGCCCCTTCGCGGCCGCAGCGGGTCTACGCGCTGATCGAGGCCGAGCAGGGCGGCCTGTTCTGCAGCGACGACGGCGGGGCCACGTGGACGAAGCACAACGACGAACGCAGCCTGCGCCAGCGTGCGTGGTACTACACGCGGCTCTACGTCGACCCGAAGGACGGTGACACGGTCTACGTGCTCAACGTGTCGTTCCACAAGTCGACCGACGGCGGCAGGACGTTCACGACGATCCCGGTGCCGCACGGCGACAACCACGACCTCTGGATCGACCCCGACGATCCGCTGCGTTGGGTCGAGGGCAACGACGGCGGCGCCTGCGTCACGACCGACGGCGGCAAGACCTGGACCTCGCTCTACAACCAGCCGACGGCGCAGTTCTACCGCGTGATTACGGACACGGCGGCGCCCTACCGCATCTACGGCGGTCAGCAGGACAACAGCACGGTGCGCGTCCGCCATCGCAGTCGCGGCGACGGCATCGGCCGCGAGGATTGGGAAGCGACCGCGGGCGGCGAGAGCGGCTGGCTCGCGCCGAAACCCGGCGACCCCGAGATCGTGTTCGGCGGCAGCTACGGCGGCTACCTGCAGCGCCTCGACCACCGGCTCGGCCTGTCGCGCGTGGTGTCGGTGTGGCCCGACAACCCGCTCGGCGCGGGGGTCGGCGAACAGCGCTACCGCTTCCAGTGGAACTTCCCGCTGCAGTTCTCGCGGCACACGCCCGGCGTGCTCTACGCGGCGGCCCAGGTGCTGTTCTCGAGCACGGACGAAGGCGGCTCCTGGACCGAGATCAGCGGCGACCTCACGCGCAACGATCCGGGCAAGCTCGGGCCGTCGGGCGGACCGATCACGAAGGACAACACGGGCGTCGAGTACTACGGCACGATCTTCGCGCTCGACGAGGGCCGGGTGCCCGGCACGATCTGGTGCGGCAGCGACGACGGGCTCCTGCACGTGACCCGGGACGGCGGCCGGACCTGGACGAACGTGACGCCGAAGGGGCTTCCCGAGTGGACGCAGATCAACCAGCTCGCGCACGACCCGCACCGCGACGGTGGCTGCTACGTCGCGGCGACGGCCTACAAGCTCGACGACTTCCGGCCCTACCTCTACGCGACGGACGACTTCGGCGCCACGTGGCGCGAGATCACGGGCGGGCTCGATCCGCAGTGGTTTGCGCGCTGCATCCGGCCCGATCCCGTGCGGCCGGGGCTGCTCTACTGCGGCACCGAACGTACGGTCTGGGTCAGCTTCGACGACGGCCGCCGCTGGCAGCGCCTCGCGCACGGGCTGCCGATCGTGCCGGTCACCGATCTCTGCGTGCAGGGCGGCGCCCTGATCGCGGCGACGCAGGGCAGGTCGTTCTGGAGCTACGACGGCCTCGACCACGTGCGCCAGCTCTCGGCGGAGCAGGCGGTGGCGCCGCTGTTCGTGTTCGCGCCGGTGCCGGTGGTGCAGTTCCCGGGCGGCGATGGCGTGGTCGCGGGCAAGGGCCGGAACCCGGACCAGCACCTGCGCGTGCGGTTCGTCGCCGGCGGCGATGCGCAGGCGGTGGTGGCCGAGCGGGCTGCGATCGAGGTGCGCGACTTCGACGGCGCGGTGGTGTTCACGCGCGCGACCGATGCCGCGCAGGACGACGCGAGGTTCACCGTGCGGGCCGGTATGAACGACGTCGCGGTGAGCTGGAAGACCGAACCGCCGAAGATCCTGGAGGGCATGGTGCTCTGGAACGGCCGTGGCGCGGCACCGCGGCCAGCGCCGGGCGACTACCGCGTGACGGTGACGCTCGGCGAACGCACGCAGACGGTGGTGGGGCGCATCCTGCCCGACCCGCGCACCACGGCGACGGCGGCGGAACTGCAGGAACGCCACCGGCTGTCGGTGCGCTGCCGCGACGCGGTGACGAACGCGCATGCGGCGATCGAACGGTTGCGCTCGCTGCGGACGCAGATGCAGGCGGTGGTCGACCGCGCCGAGGGCGAAGCGAAGGGCCGGCTCGAGCCAAAGCGCGCCGAGGTCGCGGCGGCGCTGACCGCGGTCGAGGAGGCGCTCTACCAGACGCGCGCGAAGTCCGGCCAGGACGTGCTGAACTTCCCGATCCGGCTCACCGACAAGCTGCTCGGTGTGCAGGGTGCGCTCGAGGGCGCCGAGTTCGGCCCGACCGCGGGCCAGCGCGAGGTCGCCGACCGGCTGATCGCGGCCATCGGGGCCCAGCTCGCCCGGTTCGCGGCGATCGAGCAGGACGGCGTCGCGGCGTTCAACGCGCTCGCGCGCGAACTGGCGGTGCCGCACGTCAAGTGACGGCGCGCGAGTGCGCGCCGATGCCTTTCCCTTCCCGACCCGAATCCCCGACACCGCACGACCATCATGAACGCCCGCGAACGTCTCCGAGCCACCCTCGGCCACCGCCAACCCGACCGCGTCTGCGTGGATTTCGGCGGCACCTGGATCTCCGGCATCCACGCCAGCGTGGTCCACCGACTCAAACAGCGGCTCCTCGGGCCCGGCGCCCCGCCGACTCGTGTGCACGAGCCCTACCAGATGCTGGGAGAAGTGGACGCCGGACTGCGCGCAGCGCTCGGCGTGGATGTCGTGGGCGTATGGCCCCGCACGAACATCTTCGGCTACGAGGCCACCGGCTGGAAGCCCTTCACGCTGTTCGATGGCACGCCCTGCCTCGTGCCCGGGAACTTCAACGTCACGCCCGCGCCCGACGGCGGCTGGCTCATGTATCCCGAAGGGGATGTTGCCGCGCCGGCCTCGGGGCACATGCCGAAGGACGGCTACTTCTTCGACGCCATCATCCGGCAACCGCCGCTGGACGAGAGCAGGCTGGACCCGGCCGACAACCTCGAGGAGTTCAGCCTGCTGAAGGAGGCGGACCTCGCGCACTACCGCCAGCAGGTTGCGTGGCTCGACCAGGACGCGAGGGACAGTGGCGTCGTGCTGCTCGCGCCGGGCACGGCGTTCGGCGACATCGCCCTCGTGCCCGCGCCATTCCTCAAGCACCCCAAGGGCATCCGCGACATCAGCGAGTGGTACATGGCCACCGCCGAGCGGCCTGACTACGTGCAGGCCGTCTTCGAGAGACAATGCGAGTACGCGCTGAAGAACCTGGAGACGCTCATCGGCCTGTTCGGCGACCGCGTCCAGGTCGTGGTGACCACCGGCACCGACTTCGGCACACAGGGCGGCCTGTTCATCTCCATACCCGCCTATCGGAAGCTGTTCCAGCCGTATCACCGGCGGTTGAACGACTTCATCCACGAGCACTCGAACTGGAAGACCTTCATCCACTCCTGCGGCGCCGTGGCCCCGCTGATTCCGGAGTTCATCGCTGCCGGGTTCGACATCCTGAATCCCGTGCAGTGCTCCGCGGCCGGCATGGACCCGGTGCAGCTCAAGAGGAACTTCGGCCGGGACCTTGTCTTCTGGGGCGGTTGCGTCAACACCCAGCACACCATGTACGAAACGCCCGAGGCGGTGTACCGCGAGGTGCGCGAGCGGATCGACATCTTCAACCGGGACGGCGGTTTCGTCTGCAACGCCGTCCACAACATCCAGGGCAACTCGCCCGTCGAGAACGTCCTCGCCATGTTCCGGGCCATCCACGACAGCGGGAAATGAACACCACGAGCAAGACGAACCTCGCCTACCTGATTCCGATCTGCCTCGTGGCGACGCTGGGCGGATTGCTGTTCGGCTACGACACCGGTGTCATCTCGGGCGCCATCGAGCCGCTGACCGCCAGGTTCGGCCTCGACGATTTCATGAAGGGCTGGGCCTCGGGCTGCGTGCTCGTCGGGTGCGCCGCGGGCGTGTTGCTCGTCGGCCCGCTGTCGGATCGTTTCGGGCGCAAGCTGGCCATGTCCCTGGCCGCGGGGATGTTCGTCGCTTCGGCCCTCGGCACGGCGCTGCCCGACGACATCGAGACGTTCATCTTGTTCCGGTTCCTCGGGGGCGTGGGCATCGGCATCGCGTCCATCTCCACGCCGATGTACATCGCCGAGATCACGCCGGCGCATCTGCGCGGCCGCATGGTGTCCGTGAACCAGATCGCCATCGTGGGCGGCATCGCCGGCGTCGCGTTCGTCAACTACTTCATCGCGCAGGCCAAGGGGGACCCCGCGCTGCCCGAGAACCAGGCCTGGCTCATCCAGACGGGGTGGCGCTGGATGTTCGCCACCGGGCTGCTGCCGGCAGTGCTGTTCGCCCTGCTGCTGATTCCGATTCCCGAGAGCCCGCGCTGGCTGATCGAACGCGGGCGCGAAGACCGCGCGGTCCAGATCCTCGGCAGGGTCGCTGGCCCGGCCTTCGCCGCAAACGAATGCGCCGCCATCAAGGCCGCGATCTCACGGGAGCAAGGCACATGGGGGGAGCTGTTTGCCCGCAAGCTGCGCCGTCCGCTGCTCGTCGGCATAACGCTGGCCGTGCTGCAACAGGTCACGGGCATCAACGTCTTCCTCTACTTCGGCGCGACGATCTTCAAGACGTTGGGCGCCAGGACGGGCGTGGATGCCGGCCTGCTCACGCAGATCGTCATCAACGGCGCCTGCGTGCTGTTCACGGTGATCGCGATCGCGACCGTGGACCGATGGGGCCGCCGTCCGCTGATGCTCGTGGGGACGGCGGGCATGGGCGTGAGCCTCGTGGGGATGGGGGCGATGGCGCAGGCGCTGGCCGATCCCGCGGCCGCGGCGGGCTGGATGCTGCTCTTCATCCTGCTCTACATCGCGTGCTTCGGCCTGAGCGTCGGCCCGGTCACGTGGGTGATCCTGTCCGAGATCTTCCCGACCGCCGTCCGCGGGCGGGCGCTGGGGCTGGCGACCTTCTGCCTCTGGACCGCCGACTATGCCGTGACGCAGACCTTCCCCCAGATGGACGCGGAGGGTTCGTGGTTCGTGGCCACGTTCCACCACGCGTTCCCCTTCTACGTCTACGCCGTGTTCTGCGTGGTGCTGCTGGTGGTGGTGGCGCGGTGGGTGCCGGAGACGAAGGGACGGACCCTGGAGGAGATCGAGAAGGGCTGGGAGGGCCGTCTGGACAGGGGCGACGTCGGGCAGTGAGCGCGATGCGACGCCGGTCCTGCCTCGGGCCTCAATCGCCGAGGTGCAGCCGCACCCCGTTGGTGAGCGCCGCGACGCCGAGCAGCGGACCGTTCGTCTGCAGCACCGCACCCTGCCAGAACACGTCGACACCGATCAACTGCGGCATCCTCGGCACCGCGAACGGCCACGACGCGACGCCGGTCGCCGACGTGATCGCGTTCGCGAAGTGCACGGGCGTGCCGAGCAGCAAGGTGCAGCCGCCGCCGAGCGGCGTGCTGGCCGACGTCAGGCTCGCGTAGATCCCCGCGGGTGCAGCCGGGGGGCAGTTCGTGGCGTCGAACAGTACGTCCGAGCCGACCGGCACCGGACGGCCGACCGCGTGCAACGCGGGCACGGTGCCGGCACCGCAGCCTCCGCCGTAGCGCGTGATCGCCGCCAGGTCGCCACCGAACGACGTCCAGGTGCCCTGCTGGTAGCTCCGGAGCTGGCCGTGGAACGGGTCGGCCGCGATGTTCCCGAGGAAGGCCGTCCCGCCGGTCGCGATCTGTACCCAGGCGTTGCCCAGGCGCTGCCAGGTTGCGGCCTGACCGTTGGCCGCGGCGGCCACGTACAGCACCCGGTTGCCGATCGGATCGAGCACCAGTTCGCCGTAGCCGGCGGTCGGCAGTCCGGTCGTCGTCGCCGGGAACCAGTCGTTGCCGTCCCACTCCCACTCCTCCGCGCCGCCCACGCCGACCGTGATGAACCGCACGCGGCCAGCCGCGGCGTCGAACACCGCCGTCGCCGTCGTCGC
>VGXW01000048.1 GCA_016873195.1 Planctomycetota bacterium
TTTGCCCTATTCCAACGCGAACTCCTGCTCCCGTGGCCGCTGTGCCGCCCGCGGAGTCGACCCTTACTTCGCGTCCGCCTTCGGCTTCTCGCCCGGGCGCAAGTCGTGCTTCTCGACGCGCAGCCACCGCCCGCGGTCGAACACGAGGCTCTCGTACCACTCGTCCGGCTCCACGCGCGCGTGCACGAACCCCGTGCCGTTCCCGTCCCACGCGTCGCCGCCCCAGAAGCTCACCGCGTCGCACAGAAGGAAGTCGCCGGCCCACGCGAGCAGCGTCGCCGCCGGGATCACCGGCACGATCCACAGCCCCACGTCGAGCCACGGACTCTGCACGTACAACCGGCGATCCCAGTCGTCGACCGAACGCCGCAGCTGGTGCGGTCCGGCGAAGCACGAGCCCAGGGACGCGAGGGCGAGGAGCGGCAGCAGGCGGCAGTGGCGCATGGCGTGCGCAGTCTACCGCGCGCCGCGGCCGCCCCGTGCACCTCACTGCGGCAACAACTTCCGCCGCAGCAGCGCCGCGCGCAGCCGGTCGAGCAGAAGCCCGTGCCCCTTCTCGTTCGGGTGCGAGTCGAGCGGCGAGTTCACGATGCCGAGCGCGTGGTCCTCCGGCGAGAAACGCAGCTCCTCGTGGTCGATCCCGTTCGCGCGGCAGAAGTCCGCCAGCGGCTCGAGCCTCGGCAGCGTGTGGTCGAACAGCACGAACGGCACCTTCGCCTGCCCGCAGAGGTCCCGGATGCGCAGCAGCGACTGCTGGCTGCGCGGCCAGCCGCGCGGCCCCTTGCCCCAGGTCTCCGGCCGGTAGGGCACGTTCGGCGGCAGCGCGCGCTGCACGCGCGCCGCGAGGTCCGAACGCAGCCCCAGCAGCTTGCTGGTCGCGGGCAGCAGCGGCGCGATCGCCGCCGCCGTCGCCGTCCAGAAGTCGTCCGGGATCGCCACGACCTCCTCCGGATGCGGCGGCTTGCCCGTCATCAGTTCCTCGACGATGTCGCGCGTCGGCTCGATGTCGTTGACGACGTAGACGAGCAACACGAGGTCGGGTTGCAGGGGCAGCGCCTCGCGCAGCGTCGCCTCCTCCTGGTTCGTGTCGTACATCGGGTGGGCGGTGTTCACGACCTCGAGGCGCTGCGCCGGGCGCGGGCCGTTCCACTCCGCCTCGAGCCGCCGCGCGAACGTCACCTGCTCGTCGACGCCCCAGCCGAACGCCACGCTGTCGCCGAGCAGCACGATGCGGAAGGTGCCCGCGGGCTTCGTCGTCGCCACCTCCGGGCCGCGGAAGCCGAGCTGGTTCGTGCGCAGGCGGAAGCTGCCGACGTCGAGGTCGAGGCCCGGGCGGTGCCGGTAGAGCCGGCCGTCGAGGTCGACGGCCGCGGGCGGCTTGCTCTCCCATTCGAAGTGCATCGCGTGCGCGCGGTAGACCGCGTAGTCCACGTCGTAGTTGAGGCCGATCGGGTCGAAGACGCGCAGGAAGACCTCGACCAGCGCGATGGCCACCGCGAGGCCGAGCAACGCGGCGACGAGGCCGAGCAGCAGGCGGCGGCGGCGGGGGCGGCGGGGGGGCGCGGCGGTCACGGCGGGGAGCGTAGCGTGCGGCACCGCCCCGCGCCCTTGCTCCGGGCCTGCGCTGCCTGCCGGGTGTCGACCCGCGGCCCTCGTCAGATTCCGTCGGGCCTGCTGTCGAGCTGCTCCCGTACTTCGGCCGGCAGGCGGGCGAGAACCGCCTCGTGGACCTCGCGCGCCAGCGACAAGGCCCGCTCTGCCTCGGCTCGCGTCGGTTCCACCGGCTCGCCCGGATAGCGGTATCGCCACGCGTACTGCGTGAGAACCGCGGCGCGCTGCGCCAACTCGAGCAGTGTCGGGTCCAACAGCGCGCATTGGCGCCCCACCTCGGCGAGGTCGTGCGTCTTGCGGAACGGCTCGTCGCGCCAGACGAGGTAACCCTTCAGGGTCTTCTCGGCCGCTTGCTGCGCGTGGAACACGGCGTCGCGGCAGAAGGGCGGGGTCGCGAGCAACTCGTGGGCGCCGGCGCGCAGGTCCGTGCCGGCCAAGCTCAGCCAGGCTCTCGTGTCCGCGACACGCACCGGATCATGCGGCATGCACGAGCCTTCCTTCGCGCAGCACGGTTCCGGGCAGCGAGGCCTTCAGATGCGTGCGCGCGTGGAACCATCCGCTGGTGCACACGACGGCGTCGACGGCTGCACCGACGCCCCACAGCACCCGATAGGCGAGGCCGGCGTCGCGCTGTTCCGGCGTCGCGTCGTCCGGAACGACGACCAGGAGGTCGTAGTCGCTGTCCGGGCCAGCCTCGCCACGGGCCTGGGAGCCGAACAAGTAGACCCGCTCGGGTCGGTAGGCCTCGACGAGCCGCCGCACGATCTCCCCCAGCACCGGGTTGCTTGCGAGGGGGTCGTGGTTCATGGCGCGGAGTCGCGAGGACTGGATGGCGGAGCAGGGCAGGATAGGCGATCCTGTCGCGCCGCGCGTCGGCGCGTGGGGAGTCTCTCGCCGGCCGGCGGGCGCGAGCAAGGGCCCCGCGCTACCGTTCCCCGCGACTCGACCCGGGCGCGCGCGGCTCCGCGGTCACTGCCCGCCCCAGAGGATGCTGACGATGTTCCACCGTGGGTTGCCCTTCCCGATCTTCCTGCCTGCTGTCTTGCTGCTGGCTGGCCTGGTCCGGGCCCAGGTTCCCGATCCCAAGGCCTGCCCGCCGTCGCGCGTCGCTCTGGCCGAAGGTCTTCGCTACTCGGACAACCTGACCGTCGCCGCGCCGGCGAACTTCCTGCACGACCATCCGGCGCAGCTCGCGAGCGGACTCGTCCACGCCGTGATCGAGAACCCCGCGGGCACGGTCGAGAAGTGGGAGGTCGAGCGCGCGGACGGCGTGATGCGCTGGGACATCGAGGACGGCAAGCCGCGGCACGTGCAGTACCTGGGATACCCGTGCAACTACGGCATGGTGCCGCGCACCAGTCTCGGCAAGGAACTCGGCGGCGACGGCGACCCGCTCGACGTGCTGGTGCTCGGCGCGGCGCTGCCGCGCGGCAGCGTCGTGGCCGTCAAGGTCATCGGGTCGATCCAGTTCGTCGACGCCGGGGAGAAGGACGACAAGCTGATCGCCGTGCCCACCGACTCGCCGTTCGCGCAGCTCGACTCCGTGGCGCAGCTCGACGCGAGGTTCCCCGGGGTCACGAGCATCCTGCGCGCGTGGTTCGAGAACTACAAGGGGCCGGGCCTGCTGCGATGCCGGGGGTTCGGGGAGCGGGCCGACGCCGCGACGCTGCTGCGTTCGGCGTGCGAGTCCTACGCCAAGGCCGCGGTCCCCGGCGGCGCCGGCAGGTAGCCGTCGAGCCTGGCCATCGCTGCTGCGCGGGCGGGTGGCGGCCCGTCGCGCCGGGCGCCGGGCAGCGCGGCGGATCCCCGGCATGCGCCCCGGGCACCGGCGGCCCCTTGATCCTGCGGGCGCGCCGCCGAGACTGGCATCCCCCCATGATCCAGCAACCGTTCGAGAAGATCGTCGAGTCCCTGGCCGCCAAGACGCCGACCCCCGGCGGGGGCGCCGCGGCCGCGCTGGCCGGCAGCATGGGCGCTGCGCTGTTCCTGATGGTCGTCCGCTTCTCGCGCGGCAAGAAGGCCAACGTCGCGCGCGAGGAGGACCTCGCGCGGGCCGAAACCCAGCTCGACGGCCACGTGAAGCGCCTGCTGCCGATGGCCGAGCGCGACTGCCGGTCGTTCGACCTCGTGTCGGCCGCCTACGGCATGCCGAAGGACGACGACGCGCAGAAGGCGCTGCGCGAGCGCGCGATCCAGGAGGCGATGGTCGGCGCGATGGTCGTGCCCGAGGAGGTGCTCTGCATGGTGCGCGACGTCTTCGCCGGCATGGAGGGCGTCGTGTCCTGCATCGGCAAGGCGATCGTCAGCGACCTCGCATCCGGCGCGGCCCTGCTGCTCGCGGCCGCCGAGGGTGCGTTCCTGAACGTGCGCATCAACGCCACCTACCTGACCAACCGCGAACTGGCCGACAAGACCATGGAACGCGCCAGGGTCGTGCTGGCCGAGATCCGGCGGCAACAGGCCGCCATCGCCGGGGCCGTCGACGGGATGCTCGCATGACGAGGCCGCGCAATCCGCTGCTGCTGATCGTGCTCGACGGCTTCGGCGAGGCGGCGGCCGGGCCCGGCAACGCGATCAGCCTCGCGACGCCGCGGTTCTGGTACGACCTGCGCCAGCAGTGGCCGTCGACGCTGCTCGAGGCGAGCGGCGAGGATGTCGGCCTGCCGTGCGGCCTGATGGGCAACTCCGAGGTCGGCCACCTGAACATCGGCGCGGGCCGCGTCGTCTACCAGGAGATCACGCGCATCGACCGCGAGATCCGCGAGGGCCGCTTCCAGCAGAACCCGGCGCTGGTCTCCGCGCTCGACCACGCGCGCCGGACCGGCGGCACGCTGCACCTGTTCGGCCTGACCAGCGACGGCGGCGTGCACAGCAGCGACCGGCACGTGCAGGCGCTGCTCGGCATGGCCAGGGCCGCGGGCCTGGTCGGCGACCGCGTGGTGCTGCACGCGTTCCTCGACGGCCGCGACACGCCGCCGCGCAGCGCGCCGGCGCACCTCGAACGCATCGAGACCTGGATGCGCGAACTCGGCACCGGCCGCATCGGCACGGTGGTGGGCCGCTACTGGGCGATGGACCGCGACAAGCGCTGGGAGCGCGTGCAGCAGGCCTACGACGCCCTGGTGCTCGGCGCGGGCCACGTGGCCGAGTCGGCGCAGGCGGCGGTCGCGGCGGCCTACGCGCGCGACGAGAACGACGAGTTCGTGCAGGCGACCGTGGTCGGCTCGCGCGACCGCGGCCGCGTGCGCACCGGCGACGCGGTGATCTTCTTCAACTACCGCACGGACCGCGCGCGCCAGCTCAGCGACGCGTTCCTGACCCGCGACTTCGCGGGCTTCCCGCGCGCGTCGGTGCCCGTCGTGCACTACGTGACGATGACGCGCTACCGGGACGACTTCACGTGCCCGATCGCCTTCGCGCCGCAGAACCTCGACGGCATCTTCCCGCAGGTCGTCAGCCAGCACGGGCTGCGGCAGCTGCGCATCGCCGAGACCGAGAAGTACGCGCACGTGACGTTCTTCTTCAGCGGCGGCGACGAGAAGGAACTGCCCGGCGAACGGCGCGTGCTGATCCCGAGCCCGAAGGTCGCCACCTACGACCTGCAGCCGGAGATGAGCGCGCCGGGCGTGACCGAGGCGCTGCTGGCGGAACTGTCGGGCGCGCTGCGGCCCGACGTCACGGTGCTCAACTTCGCCAACGCCGACATGGTCGGCCACAGCGGCATCATCCCGGCCGCGGTCAAGGCCGTGCAGACGATCGACCAGTGCCTGTCCCGCGTGGTGCCCGCCTGCCTGCGGCTCGGGGGCACCGTCGCGATCACGGCCGACCACGGCAACGTCGAGACGATGGTCGACCCGGCGACCGGACAGCCGCACACGGCGCACACGACGAACCCGGTGCCGTTCCTGGTCTGCGGCGAGGCCGCGCGCGGGCGGCGGCTCGCGGGCGGCGGCCGGCTGTGCGACATCGTCACGACGCTGCTGCCGATCCTGGGCCTGCCGCCGGGCCAGGGCATGGAAGGCAGGGACCTGTTCGCATGAACCCGATGGCCGTCCTGTCGTGTTGTGCCCTGGGGCTCGCCGGCCAGCAGCCGCCGTCGATCGAGGACAAGGTCGCGGCGGCGCTGCGCGAGGTCGATCCGGCGCGCATCGAGGCGACCGTGCGCACGCTCGCGGGCTTCGGCACGCGGCACGTGCTGTCGCGCACCGACAGCGAGACCGAGGGCATCGGCGCGGCGCGGCGGTGGCTCGAGGCGCAGTTCGCCGCCTGCGTGCCGGCGAGCGGCGGCCGTCTCGAGGTGGCGCAACAGCGCGCCGAGATGCCGTGCGGGCGGCCCGGCCTGCCGAAGACCCTGCCGATCGTGAACGTGCTCGCGACGCTGCGCGGCACGAGCGATCCCGACCGCGTCTACGTGATCGGCGGCCACTACGACTCGCGCAACGATCGGGCGGCGGACGGCGCGGGTCCGGCCCCCGGCGCCAACGACGACGCATCGGGCACCGCGGTGGCGCTCGAGGCCTGCCGCGCGCTGTGCCGGCAGCAGTTCCCGGCCACGCTCGTGTTCGCCGCGTTCGACGCCGAGGAGCACGGCCTGCTCGGCTCGCAGGCCCACGCGCAGGCGCTGCGCGCCGCGGGCGCCAGGGTCGACGGCATGATCGCGTGCGACATGGTCGGCAATGCGCTCGGCATGGACGGCGGCCGCTACGACGGCCAGGTGCGCTGCTTCAGCTACGCGGGCAGCGGCAACGACGGCCCCGGGCGCAGCCTCGCGCGCGCGCTGACCTTCGCGGCGGGCCGGCACGTGCCCGCGTTCGGCGTCAAGCTCGTGTTTCGCGGCGACCGGTTCGGCCGCGGCGGCGACCACCGGCCGTTCTCCGACGCGGGGTGGCCCGCGGTGCGCTGCACCGAGCTGCGCGAGGACTTCTCGCGGCAGCACCAGGGCGAGCTGGTGCGCGACGGCAGACCCTACGGCGACGTGCCCGACTACGTCGACTTCGCCTACGCCGCGAACGTGACGCGCGTCGCCGTCGCGACGCTCGCCGAACTCGCGTCCGCGCCGCCGCCGCCGCTCGTGGTCTCGGCGCAGTTGCGGCGCGACCGCTACGACACCGAGATCGTGTTCGAGCTGCCGGATGCCGGCGCGGGCTGCGAGTTCGTGTGGCGCGAGACCACCGCGCCCGACTGGACTGCCGTCGTCGCCGCGACCACGGCGCGGGTCGAAGAGCTGCGGCCCGGCCGCCGCAAGGCGATCCTCGCGAACGTCTGCCTCGACGACGTGGTCGTCGGTGTGCGCGCGGTCGGCGCGGACGGCAGCCGGAGCCGCGTCGCGACGCCGCCCGAACCCGGGTCCGAACCGGCGCGCGCGGCGGACGCACCGCGGGAGGGACGATGAGAGCCTGGATCCCGTGCTGCGTGCTGCTCGGCGCGGCCGCTTGCAGTGGCGGCACCGGCAGCGACGTCGGGCCGCGATTGCCGCGCCTGCCCGACGCGAGCTGCAAGGTCAGCGTCTTCGACGACCAGGGGCGCGGCGTCGTCGGCGCCTCGGTGGGCATCGTCGGCACCTCGGTGCGGGCGCTGACCGGCCGCAACGGCCGCGCCGACCTGCTGGCCGACCCGCGCGGCAGCCTCCTGCTGCAGATCGACGGCGCGGCCGCGGCGGCGAGTGCCGGCGACGCGCTCGGCACGCTGCGCGTGCTGGTCAGCAGCCCCGGCGGCGACCTGCCGTGGCCGTTCCACCTGCCCGACGTCCAGGCGAGCACGGGCGGTCCGATTCCCGTGGGCCTGCAGGCGGGCAACACGGTGATCGACGACGGCGCGACGAGCGGTGCGCGCGTCACGATCTGGAACGGCTCGAGCCTGGGTCTGCCCGACGGCGCGCCCACCGTCACCGTGCGCACCGGTTCCCTGCGCTGCGAACACCTGCCGGGCACCCTGCCGACGAGCGGGACGCAGGCGGTCCTGTTCGGCCGCGGCATCTACCTCGATCCGCCGGCGTTCACGTGCGCGCCGGGCCTGACGCTCGACGTCGCCGACGACCTGGACCTCGGCAGCCGCACCGCGCTGCTCTACCACCTCGACCGCGACCTCGGCGTCTGGGGCTACGTCGACACCGGCATCCCCAGCACCGGCGGCCGGCTGGTCTCCACCGGCGCGATCGTGCACGGCGGCCTCTACGCCTTCGGCGTGGTGGTCGATGCCGGCGCCGTGCGGGGCCGCGTCGTCGACGCGAGCACGCCGCCGCTGCCGCTGCCGGACGTCGCGGTGCTCGTCGACGGCCGCCCGACGCGAACGGCGGGCGACGGGACCTTCCTGGTCGAACGCGTCCCGGCGACGCTGGCGAGCGGTCTCGGGCGCACGGTCGCCGTCGAGGCCTTCGCCGGTGGCTCGTGGCTGCCCGCGCGCACGGCGACGACGGCGGCGATGTCCCCGTTCGCGACGATCGACGTGGGCACCCTGGTCCTCGACACGCTGCCGGCCGGCAACCTGCGCGTGCTGGCGGTCACGCGCGGTCGCGCCGAACCGATGCGCCGCTGCGCGGTCAGCAGCCTGCTCGGTTCCGTCGCGCTGGTCACGGCGACCGACCGCGAGGCAGTGGCGCTGTTCGAGGACCTGCCGTCGCGCTGGTTCGGCTTCCAGGACGGCCGGCCGCTCGACCGTGTGAACACCTACTACGCGCAGGCCGTCGGTTACGCCGAACCGGGCCGGCGCTGGACCGACGCGGGCCAGTTCTTCGACGAACGCGGCTGGTTCATCGGTTCGCGCCGCACGCGCGCGGTGCTGACCGACGCGCGCGGCGGCGGCCCCCTGCTCGGCGCCGCGCTCGTGCGCGGCAGCGCCGACGGCCAGGGCTTCGTCGGCGCGACCCGCGAGGCGGGCACGATCTTCGTCGACCGGCCGATGGACGGGCGCGCGACGGCGACGTTCGAGAGCCAGCGCGACGGGCGCACGGTCGTGCACGCGTTCACGATCGACACGCCGAACGGCGAACACATCGAGCTGCCGCTGCGGCAGGTGCTGCGCACGGCACTCGGCGCCTACGATCGCCACGGCATCGTGCAGGGCACGCTGGTCGGCGCCGATCCGGGCCGCGAACACCGGCTGCGCGCAACGCGGCGGCTCGAGCTGCAGGAGTGGTGGGAGGACGTCGTCGAGGGCAAGCCGCTCGTGTCGTCGCTGCCGGTCGACGTCGATCCGGCGACGACGCACGGCGCGTTCCGCGCCGGCATCGCGGCGGCGGGCGGGCACCTCGCGGTGGCCGAACTGACGGGGGGCAGTGGGGTGGCGACGCTGCTCCGCGTCGGCGTCGCGGCGGACCTCGAACCGGGCGAAGGCGCGGTGCTGGCGCGCGACGTCGAACTCGCGCACGCGGCGACGGCGCCGTTCCTGGTGCCGCAGGGGCTCGTGGGGCTCGATCCGGCGATCGGCGTGGCGGACCTGTCGTTCGCGCTGGCGCTCGAACAGCCGTCGGGGCGCGCGATCGACGTGGTGCGCGGCGTCGGCGGCAACCATCTGGCGGTCGGCACGGACCTGCGGCTCGACCTGCCGGAGCTGGCGGGAGAACTGGCGGGGCACCGCTGGTGCGCGGTGCTGCAGGGCAGTGCGGTGGCCGGCGGCGCGACGCTGGCGCAGCGCACGCTGGTGCGGCTGCCGGGTTCGGGCGCGGCGGCGGCAACGCCGATGTTGCCGGTGCCGGCGATCGTGGCGCCGGCGGCGGGCGCGTTCGTGGCGGCGAGCGGGTTCACGGTGGAGTACACGCTGCCGGCGGGCGCGCTCTACGCGACGATCGAACTGCGCAGCGAGGCGGGCGGGGAGCTGTACCTGTGGGACGTGGTGCTGCCGCCGTCGGCGACGTCGTTCGCGTTCAAGGTGCTGCCGCCGGAGGCGGTGACGCCGCTGGTCGCGGGCCGCAGTTACACGTTGACGGTGTCGGCGTGCCGGACGCTCGCGGGGCCGATGGTGGGCAAGACGCAGGTCGAGGCCTACCGCGAGCTGACGTCGTTCCTGCAGTCGCTGGGGGCGCTCGAGCGCGGGGTCGACGCGGTGTCGTCGCGCACGATCACGGTGACGGCGAACTGAGGGGCGGCCGCCGCTCCCGCCCCTCACCCCCGCTTGCGCTCCTTGCGCTTGCCGAACAGCAGCTGCTGCTCGAGGTGCTTGCGCTGCGCGGCGTAGAAGTGCTCGAGGAACTTCTCGTCCGCGAACTCGCCCTGCGCCTCGTCCCAGCCGATCTTCGCGCGGATGCGCTGCGCGACCGCGGCCACCGCCTCCTTGCCTCCCGGCTGGCGGGCCTTCCGCAGCACGTCCTCGAGCACCTGCAGTTCGTAGATGCCGTAGATCCCGAGCTGGGCCGGCTTGAACACCGGAGCGCCGGCCTCGCGCTGCTGCGCGCCGGTCGCCGCGCGCCGCACCAGATCCCCGAGCAGGAGCGCGCGCGGCACGCGCACCACGCGCGTGCCGGCGACGAGGTCGCCGAGCCGCGCGCGGCTCCTGTTCCACAGCGGCATCGTCGCGACGACGACGATCCAGCCCGCCGCCGCGAGCCGCACGAAGCCCGGATGCCCCGGCCAGAAGTCCTCGGCGCTCGCCAGGAACAGCAGCGGCACGAACACCTCGATCTCGCGCGTGAAGTTGCGCGTCAGCACCGCCTCGAACGACAGCGGCCCGCCGTCGGCGCGCACCACGCGAAGCCCGAGCCGGCGTTTGCCCGGCGTCGCCGCGCCGGGCCGCGCCTCGAACAGCACGAACCAGAACACGCGCACGAACAACGACGCCGACATCGCGATCGCCGCGAGCCACAGGCTCTCGGTGAGCACCGCCACGACGGCGAGGGCCACGAACAGCAGCACCAGCAGCAGCAGGTCGATCAGGAATGCCGCGACGCGGTCGGCGGCGCTGCCGAGCTCCAGGTCGACGGGCACGCCCTCGGTCGTCAGCAGGCGCAGTTGCCGCGGCGCGGTCACGGCTCGCGCCTCCCGCAGTAGCCCAGGTAGACGAGCCACAGCAGCGCCGACAGCAGGACCAGCGCGTAGCGCACCGGCACGACCTGCACCGTCTGCCGGAACACCCCTTCGATGTTGCCGGCCAGGAACAGCATCACCATGGCCCCGAACAGCAGCGGGCCGGCGCGTTTGCCGTGCTCGGCCATCGCGCGCAGGCGGCCGTGCGGCCCCGCGAACACGAGCCCCTGCGCGACGTGCAGCCCCGCGGCGGTGCCGAGCAGCACGGCGAGCAGTTCGGTGACGCCGTGCGGCAGCACCCAGCTCCACCACTCGACCGCGAGCCCGCGGTCGTGGAACAGCGCGCTCATCGCGCCGAGTTCGAGGCCGGTGACCAGCAGCAGCAGCAGACCCGGCACGCCGCCGAGGATCGCGAGGCCGAACGCGAGCAGCGTCACCTGCGAGTTGTGCGTCCACAGCCAGGCGGCGAAGAAGCCGAGCGCGCCGCCGTCGTACTGTTCCTCGAAGAACAGCGTCGCGCGCAGCTCCTCGGTCGACGCCGTCGGGTCGCGGCCCTGCGCGCGCGAGCCGTCGATGAAGTACCAGTAGAGCTCGAGGTCGCGCTGGCACAGCACGAAGGCGATCGCGAAGCCCAGCGCGAGCACGAGCGAAGCGAGCAGCAGCGGGGCGCGCACCGCCCGCGCCGCGCGCGGGAACACCGTGCGGCAGTAGCGGCCGATCGCCGCGGGCACGCGTTCGCGCGGCCCGCAGAGGCACAGGTGGGCGCGCGCCGCGAGCGATTCGAGGTGGTCGAGCAGGTTGCGGTCGAGCACCGCCGCGCGCGCGACGCTCAGCGAACTCAGCGTGGCGCGGTAGAGCGACGGCAGGCGGCCCAGGGCCTCGGGGCCGATCGCGCCGAAACCGCGCCGCTCGACCTCGCTGACCAGCTTGTCGAGTTCGCGCCAGATCGGCTCGCGCTCGCGGCGGAAGCGCGCGCTCCACGGGCCCTGGGCGGGGGCGGCGGTCACACGGCCTCCCGGCGCTTCAGCTCGAGGTAGCGGTTGACCAGCGCGGTGCCGACCTCGGCGGGCGCGGCGTCGACGACGTGGCCGCCGGCGCGGCGGATGCGCTCGAGCACGATTTCGCGGTCGCGCGCGAGGTCGCCGGCGACGACCGCGCGGTGCACGTCGCGCAGCGAGCGCGGTGCCAGCGACGTCGCGCCGGCGAGCAGCGGGTCGCGCAGCGCGACGAACAGCAGCAGGTGGCGCCGCGCCAGGTGCACGACGTTCGGCAGCATCAGTTCGGCCGTGATGCTGTCGGCGAAGTCGGTGAACAGCACGACCAGCGAGCGCCGCCGCGTCTCGGCCAGCAGCTGCGTCAGCGCCAGCGTGTAGTTCGTCTCGGCGGTCGAGTAGTCGAGCGCGGCGAACGCGGCCTGCAGGCGCGCCAGCGCGCCGAGCCCGGCCATCGGCTTCTCGTGGGCGCGCGGCTGGTCGTCGAAGGCGAACGCGCCGACCAGGTCGCCGGCCGACAGGCAGGTGAACGCGAGCCGCAGCGCGAGCCGGATCGCGTGGTCGAGGCGCGGCACGCCGTCGAGCGCCTCGCCCATGCGGGCGCCGGTGTCGACGGCCAGGATCACCTGGTGGTTGCGTTCGGCGCGGTACTGGCGGCACAGGAGTTCGCGGTGCCGCGCCGAGGCCTTCCAGTCGATCGCGCGGCGGTCGAAGCCGGCCACGTACTCGCGCAGCGAGTCGAACTCGGAGCCGTCGCCGAGGTAGTGCTCGATCCTGGCGCCGGTCCTCTGCTCGGGCCGCGCGCGCAGGCGCAGCGCCGCCTCGCGCAGCGGCCGGGTGTCGGGCAGCACGTCGATCCGGGCGCCGACGGTCTCGGCGTGCTCGTTCCACAGGAGGCCGAGCGGTCCGGTCCAGCGCAGCCAGACCGACGTCACGGTGGTCGGACCGCGGCGCGCGGGCTGCAGCGGGAACGCGACCCGCACCTCGCCGCCGCGCAGCGGCACGGTGGCCGGCTCGGGAGAGGGGGTCGTGCCGGTGAGGCCGGGCGCGATCTCGACCGCGCGCAGGCCGGCGGGGCCGGCGACACCGACGACGAGTTGGCCGCCGGCGCCGAGCGCCAGCGTGGCGGGCGCGCGCACGTCGACGCGCAGTTCGCGGCGGCGGGCGGCGAGCACCAGGTCGGCGCCGACCGCGGACAGCAGGGCCCCGACGTAGCCGACCCACAGCGGCCACAGCGACGGATCGCCGATGGCCGGCGCCGCGGCGAGCGGGGCGCCGAGGCCGAGCAGCAGCAGGGTCCGTCGCGTCGGGCGCAGCATGGCTCAGCGCGGGGCCGGGGTCTGTTCGACGATCTGCTCGACGATCGCCGCGGCGGACTGGCCCTCGATCTCGGCCGCGGGCGCCAGCACGAGGCGGTGCGCGAGCACGGGCACCGCGAGCGCCTTCACGTGGTCGGGCACGACGTAGAGCTGGCCCTCGAGGGCGGCCAGCGCGCGCGCCGCGGCGGCCAGCATGTTGATCGCGCGCGGCGAGGCGCCGCACGACAGCGACGGGTGCTCGCGCGTCGCGCGCACGAGGTCGACGACGTAGTCGGCGACGGCGTCGGCGAGCGCGACCTGCGCGACGACCTGGCGCGCGCCGGCCAGGAACTCGCGGCCGACCACGGGCGCGAGGCCGAAGTCGGCGGGCCTGGGCATGGCGACGGAGCGGCCGTGCACGGCGACCATCGCGCGCTCCTGGTCGCGCGCCGGGTAGCCGACCTTCAGCTTGAGCAGGAAGCGGTCGAGCTGCGCCTCCGGCAGCGGGTAGGTGCCCTCCTGCTCGATCGGGTTCTGCGTCGCGACGACGAGGAACGCCGGGCTCAGCGCGTGCGTCGTGCCGTCGAGCGTGACCGAGCGTTCCTGCATCGCCTCGAGCAGCGCCGCCTGCGTCTTCGGCGGCGTGCGGTTGAGTTCGTCGGCCAGCAGCAGCTCGGTGAACACCGGCCCCTTGGCGAGCGTGAAGCGGCTCGACTGGAAGTCGAACAGGTTGGTGCCGACGACGTCCGCGGGCATCAGGTCGGGCGTGAACTGGATGCGCCGGAACTCGAGGTCGAGCAGGGCCGCGAAGGTGCGCGCGAGCAGCGTCTTGGCGGTGCCCGGCACGCCCTCGAGCAGCACGTGCCCCTCGGCGAGCAGCGCCGTGAACAGGAGCTGCAGGGTCCTCTCGTGGCCCATGACGACGCGGCCAGCGGCCTCGCGCAGCTGGTTGGCGACGGCGACGACTTCAGCGACGGCCATGCACGATCTCCTCGCAGGTAGAGTGGATGCGGCGCGCGAGGTTCAAGGCGCGCCAGGGCGGCACGCGGCGGCCCTCGCGGCCGAGTTGTTCGAGTTCGCGGCAGAGGTCCGGGAACCCCGGCCCGCGCTGCCGCTTCGTCGCGGCCTCGGCGAGCGCCGCGACGAGTTCGGGATCGCCGCCCGGCGGCAGCCGCAGGTCCACGGCCGCCGCGCGCACGCGGTCGCGGAAGTAGCGGCGCAGGCCGTGCAGCGTGTGGTCGGAGCGCAGCAGCAGTTCCGCCGTGTTGTCGAGCAGGGCCTGCTTGTCGCTGGCCAGCTCGCGCGGTGGCGGCGCCGTCGGGCCGAACCGGCCGCGCGCGAGCCAGGCGATCAGCGCGAGCAGCAGGAGGCAGTGCACGAGCACGAGCACGAGCGGGAAGCGGCCGAGCTGTTCCCACAGGCTCGGCTGGAGTTCGAAGCCGTGCAGCGTCTCGTCGACGACGACCGGCCTGCCGTCGCGCAGCGCGTCGAACAGGCCGATCGCGAACTCGGCGTTGCGGCCGTCGTCGATGCCGTGGTTGGCGAGCACGTCGGGGTCGGCGATCACGGTCACCGCGGTGCCGCCGACGTCGAAGCGGCCGGCCAGCGCGCCGTGGCGGCAGCGCACGAGCGGCCGGAAACCGGTGCCCAGCAGCAGCTGCAGGTCGTCGGCGACCGGGAACGGCAGCTCCGGCACCTCGCCGTGGAACTGCCACACGCTGGGCGGGCCCGGCGCACGTTCCACCGTCGCGCCGGAAGCGAACGTGCGCAGCACGGCCTGCACCTCGCCGGTGCCGAGCAGCGCCGCGTCGCCGATCCAGTGCTCGACCTGCGGGTCGCGGTTGCCGCGGCGTTTGGGCAGCACCACGACCGCGGACGACGCATCGGCCAGCATCCCGCGCAGTTCGCCGGCGTCGCTGCCGCGCGGCTCGGCGACCAGCAGCAGGGAGTGCTGCGCGCGGCGACCGGTCCCGAAGCGGCTGCGCGACACCGGGCAGCCCGATTCGCGCAGCAGCTCGACGAACAGGTGGTGGCCGAGCGCGGAGACCGAGTACGAGTCCGCGGCGACGCTGACCGTGTCGAGGTGGTCCGAGCGGTAGACCAGCAGCAGGAACGACAGCAGCAGCGAGCCGCCGATCGTGGCCGTGACCAGGCCGGCGCCGAGCCGCGAGAACGGTGGCGGCTCGGTGGGTGCGGCCGGCGCACGGCTCCGGGGCACCACCTTCACGCGCCCCTCCAGTCCCGGTAGCAGCGCAGGCAGTCCTCGTAGCCGGCGCGGTCGACGGGCGCGCGCCCGAACCACGCGGTCTCGGCGACCCGGAACACCGTGCGCAGCGGCAGGCCGCCGTCCTGGAAGCCGCCGAGGCTCGCGAGGATCTCGCGGCCGGTCTGCGCCGCGGGCCACGCCGCGCCGCGGCGCTCGGCGAGCGCGACGAACGCGTGCAGCAGCAGCGCGTGCACGGCGTCGGCGAACCGGCCCGCGGCGGGGAGGCGCTCGAAGTCGGCGAGCGGCGGCGGCGCTGCGGCCGGCGGCAGCACCAGCCCGCGCGGCTTCGGCGCGGCGATCGCGGCGCGGCGGCGGCGTTCGGCGAGCGCGCGCGCCAGGGCGATCGCGAGCAGCACCGCGACGGCGGCGACCAGGGTCCACGCGAACGCGCGCGCGAGGTCGCCGCGGCCCGCGCCCGAGGGGAGCTCGCCGGAGCGTGCGCCCGCCTCGCGCGGCACGCCGGTCCGTTCGTGCGGCACGGACGGCGAATCCGGCGGCAAGGAACGCGGGCGGCGCCGCGCTGCCGCGGGCTGGTCGCCCGGCAGCTCGGTCTGCGCGTCGACACGTTCCGCGTGCGCGCGCAGCGACTCGCGCAGCGGCGGCGGAGCCTGCGGATCCTGGGCGGCCGCGGCGCCGAGGCAGAGGCAGAGCAGGGATCCCCGGAGCCAGGGCACGCGCGCAGGGTAGCGCTTCGGTTCGGACCGGCAAGCCGAGCGGCCGGCCCGGGTCAGCGTGCGGCGGGCGCGGCGAGCTGGACCGCGGCCGCGAGGCCGGCTGCGAGGCGCCGTTCGCGTGGCGCGTCGAACGGCCGGCCGCCGAAGCGCACTTCCTGGTAGGCGAGCAGCGCGTCGAGCAGTTCGGGCTGCGGCCCGCGCCGGCCGACCAGTTCCCGCGCGTAGGTCTCCAGCGTCTGCCCGCGACCGCGCGGTTCGCCGGCCGCGGCGAGCGCGCGCAGCAGGTGCGCGAGCTGCCGCCGCGCGCTGCGCACCGGCGCCGTGGCCGGCTGGGCCGCCGGCCCGGACGCCGTGCCGGGCCGCAGCCGGACGACCGCGGCCAGCAGCAGGGCGATGCCGAGCACCCACGGCTGCAGCAGGGCGCCGAGCAGGCCGTCCGGGCCCGGTGCGGGCGCCGGTGCCGCCGCCGGCGCCGGGTCGAGCGCCTCCATCGGCGCGGCGACGCTCGGCATGCGCGCGCCGCGCTCGGCCGGCGGCGTCGGGTCGAACACGACGTAGCCGCGGCCTTGCCACGGGATCTCGACCCAGGCGTGCGCGTGCTGCGAGCCGTAGATGCGCGCGGTCCGGTCCGCGCGGTCGACGTCGCCGCCGTAGAGGCCGACGCCGATGCGGCACGGCACGCCGGCGAGGCGCAGCAGCAGCGCGGCCGCGGAGGCGAAGTGCATGCAGTAGCCGCGGCGGTCGCCCGCCGCGAACAGGAAGTTCTGCAGCGCGTGCGCGTACGGCCCGGTGGGCTCCAGACGGTCGTAGCGGCACCGGCGCGCGAGCCCCGCGGCGATGCGTTCGGCGATCGCCATCGGGCTGCCTTGCGCCTGCCAGCGCTCGAGCAGGGCCAGGAACGGCGCGCGGTCGAGGTCGGCCGGCAACGCGAGCAGCCCGAGCCGCTGCGCGCGCGGGTCCACGCGCGCGTCGGCGGGCGGCGGCAGATCCTGCCAGCTGACCTCGTAGGCGCGCAGCGGCTCGCCGGGCCGCTGGCGCAGCCATTCGCGCGCGCGGTCGACCTCGAGCGCGCCGGCGCCGTGCACCTCGCAGGTGCCGGGCGGCACGAACACGAAGTTGCGCGCACCGGCGAAGCGCTCGACCTCGAGCCACACGATCCGGCCGGGCGTGCGCGGCGCGCGCAGCCGCAGCGGCTCGGTGGTGTTGGCCTCCGGGGCCAGCTGGCCGAGCTGCCAGCGGTCGAGGCCGGGCACCGCGAAGAAGCCGGAACGCAGGTAGAGGTCGCGCGGCACTAGAGAGCCGTCGGCCATCGCGACGCGCACGAGCTGCTCGCCGTGCAGGTCGGCCAGCGGCCCCCGGTTGCCGTCGAGCACGAACGAGTCGCCGAGCCCGATGCGGCGGCGGTCGCCGGTGCCTTCGCCCGGCGCGGCGGGCGGCGCGGCGGGCCCGTGGACCAGCGGCGGCACGATCGCGAGCGTGCGTTCGATCGTCAGCGCGACCAGCAGGCACGGCAGCGCGAGCAGCGCGGTGGACCCGAGCAACCGCAGGGCCGGCCAGCGCGAAGCGGTGGGGCCGCCGCCCGCCTCGTGCGCAGCGCGCAGCGCGTCGCAGCGCAGACACAGGCACGCGAGCGCGCCGTAGGCCACGGTGCGCGGCAGGTCGAGTCCGCCGAGGATCGTGCCGACCAGCAGCACGCAGAAGCTCAGGAACAGCGCCAGCGCGGCGTCGCTGTCCTGGCGGCGCACGGCGACGAAAGCGAGCGGCGGCAGGATCGTGCACGCGAGCGCGGCCGGCCGCGACAGCGGTTCGGCCAGCAGGATCGCCGCGGCGACGGCGCCGCCCTGCAGCAGGGCGCCGAGTGCTCCGCGCTGCCAGAACCGCGCCGTCCAGCGGAACAGCACCGCCAGCGAGGCGCTCGGCAGCGTCCACGCCAGCAGCCAGCCGCGCGGCAGCTCCGCGGGCGGCAGCGAAACCAGCGCGAGCACGGTGCAGCCCAGCAGCGCGAGCAGGTGCAGCCGGTCCCGGGCGCGCGCACCGTTCATTCGAGGTCGCCTCCGACGAGCGTGACGGTGCCCGGCAGCGCCGCCTGGTCGCGCGCGGCGAGGAAGGCGCCGGCCGGGATCCAGTAGCAGTGTTCGAGCCGGCGCAGATGGTCGAACTGGTCGGCCGGCAGCGGGCGGTGCGGCGTCGGCGAGGCCTCGGCGAGCAGCGTCAGCAGCTCGTGCTCCTGCGCCATGCCGAGCACGCACAGGCGCGCCGGCTCGGCGTCGATCAGCAACACGTCGATGCGCGCGGCGCGCGCGCGCAGCCGCGCGACCAGCGTCGCCGCGGCGCCGAGGCTCCACTCGAAGCGGCGGCTGGCCTGGCCCAGCGGCCGGCCCGGCGGCCGGCGCAGGTCGATCACGAGGCCGACCGTGTGCGGCACGCGGCCGTGCATCACGCGGCGCACCAGCACGCCGAGCGACGCGCTGCGCAGCGCGTGCACGCCGCGCGCGTCCTCGCCGGGTTGGTGTTCGCGCAGCGAGTGGAACTCGGGGCCGGGCAGCACCGTCCGGTCGCGCGGCGCGGCCTCGCGTTCGGCGAACGCCGGCAGCAGTTCGGCGGCCAGCGGCACGCGCGCGGGTTCGGTGACGAGATCGGCGGCGACGGCGATCACGGCGCGGGACCGGAACAGGCCGAGCGGCCAGCCGGTGGCCAGCACGAACACGCGTTCGAGCACGTGGCAGCGCTGCAGGCTGCGGCAGCGCAGCAGCGCGGGCACGGGCGCGCCCGGGCGCAGCGCCGGCAGCAGCGCCGGCGGGTCGGTGCGCATCGTGCGCGGTTCGGCCAGCAGGCAGTCGCGCAGCGGCGTGCGGCCGCGGTTCACCAGCACGAGGTGCTCGGTGAACGGCGCCCCGGCGGCGGTGCGGCGCGGTCCGATCCGCAGTTCGGTCGCGTGCAGCCGGCGCGGTTTGGCGGCCAGGTCGACCAGCACCGGCGCCAGCAGCAACGCCGCGGCGAGCCGCGCGTGCGGGTCGTCGCCGAGCCAGGCGGCCGCCGCGGCGGCGAGGCCGAGCAGCAGCAGCACGCGGCCGCGCAGGGTGGGTTCCAGGGCCGTGCTGCTGGTCGCCATCGGCTCAGTCCGGCATCGGCGTCGCGGCGAGCACCTGGTGCAGCAGCCCCTCGGCATCGTTGCCGGCGCGCGTGGTCATGCGGTGGGACCAGGCGGGCACCAGCAGCGCGCGCACGTCGTCGGGCACCACGAAGTCGCGCCCCTGCACGAAGGCGCGCGCGCGGCAGGGGCGGTGCAGCGCCTGCGCGCCGCGCGTGCTGACGCCGAGCAGCGCCTCGGGGTTCGTGCGCGTGCGGTTGGCCAGCTCGACCATGAACGCGGCGATCTCGCGGTCGCAGCGCACCGCGTCGACGGCGGCGCGCGCGCGCAGCAGTTCGTCCCGCCCGGCGACGGGCCGCAGGTCGTCGGCGAGCCGGTGGCCGTCCTCGCGCGCGACGACGTCGATCTCGTGCTCGGGATCCAGGTAACCCAGCCGCAGGCTCAGCAGGAACCGGTCGAGCTGGTTCTCGGGCAGCGGGTAGGTGCCCGCCGCGGTCAGCGGGTTCTGCGTCGCGACCACGAAGAACGGGTCGGGCAGCGCGTGGCTCTCGCGGTCGATCGTGACGCGGCGTTCCGCCATGCACTCGAGCAGCGCCGACTGCGTGCGCGGCGGCGTGCGGTTGAGTTCGTCGGCGAGCAGCACCGACGTGAACACCGGGCCGGGGCGGAACGTCAGCTCGCCGGTGCGCGGGTGGTAGACCTGCGCGCCGACGATGTCGGTCGGCAGCAGGTCCGCGGTGCACTGGATGCGCTGGAACGGCAGGTCGAGCGCCTTGGCCATCGACCGCGCCAGCAGGGTCTTGCCGACGCCAGGATGGTCCTCGATCAACAGGTGGCCGCCGGCGAACAGGGCGACCAGGGCGAGTTCGACGGCATCCGGTTTGCCCCGCAGGCTCTGGCCGATGGTGTCGAGCAGTCGGTGCGCGAGTTCGGACATGCGGGGGGTCCTGGGACGGGGCATGCTACCTGCGCCCGCACCGGCGGGCAGCCGGGTGGGCCGATCGGCACCTTGGCTCGGGAACGCCCCAGGCCGATCTTGCGCTGCGGGCCTTTCGCCTGGACAACGACCCTCGCGACCGCCGGTTCAACGCGCCGCACCCAACCGACCGTATGTCTCACCTCACCACGTTCCGTCCCGTCCTTCTCGGCCTCTGTCTCCTGACCGCTGCCTGCGCGGGCACCATCGACAAGCGCGTCGACTACGACGCGCCGGACGAGGTCGGCGGCGCCGTGCTGCAGAGCCAGGATATTCGCA
>VGXW01000049.1 GCA_016873195.1 Planctomycetota bacterium
CCTCAGGCCCTGCAGCGGCCGCTCGGCCGCTGGCTCGCCGAGCACCTCGCGCCGGAGCCGGACCGGGGTGGATAGGGTGGAGCCGCGCGATCCGTTCGGCTCCTACCTGCGTCGCATGACGGCCGCGGGCTTCCGGCCGAGCAGCGTGCTCGGCCAGAACTTCCTGCTCGACCCGAGCCTGCACCGCTGGATCGCGGAGCAGGCGGCGCTCGGACCGCAGGACGATGTCGTCGAGGTCGGGGCCGGACTCGGTTTCCTGACGCGGGAACTCGCCGCGCGCGCGCGGTGCGTGGTCGCCGTGGAGATCGACCGCCGGCTCTGCGCGCTGGCCCGCGACGACCTCGCTGCCTGCCCGAACGTGCGGTGGGTGGTCGGCGACGCACTCGGCGGCCCCGACGGCTCGCTGCTGCCCGAGATCGCCGGGGCCGTGGTCGAGGCGCACGCGCGAACGGCCCGTTGCCTCGTCGTCGCGAACCTGCCCTACGCGGTTTCGGGGCCGCTGCTCGCCGGACTCGGGGCGCTGCCCGAATTGCCGGACGGGGCCGTGGTGCTGGTACAGAAGGAACTCGCCGGCCGGCTCGCGGCGGCGCCGCACACGCCGGACTACGGTGGGCTGTCGGCGCTGCTGCAGGCGCTGTTCACGGTGCGCGTGCTGCGCGACGTGCCACCGCAGGTCTTCCGCCCGCGGCCGAAGGTGATGTCGTCGATCGTGCGGCTCGAGCGCCGCAGTGATGGGCCCATGGAACTCGGGCCAGCGGCTGCGCGGCGCTCGTTCGGAAGGTTCGTGCGGAAGTTGTTCCAGCAGCGGCGCAAGGCTCTGCGCAACACGTTGCCGGCAGCAGCCCGGTCGATCGGGCGCCTGCCGCCGGCCTGCGGCGAGGATCTTCTGCGGGCGCGCGCCGAACATCTCGCTCCCGACGAGATCGTGACCATCTGGCGCGATTGCGTCGCAACGGACGCAGGCGGGTCCTGACGGCCGCGCCAGGGAACGGCGATCCTGCCACGCGGCAGGGAGACCCTGCCTGCCGTGCGGCGAAGCAGCCGTGCTACCGCGACCTCGGCATGGGGCCGCAGGCAAGGCATTGACAAGGACCGAGGGGATGCTACAAAAAGGGGTTCCACAACTCGCAGCGTCCCCGGGACCATCCAGAACAACCCGGCTACGGCTTGGGCCTCCAGCAGGCACCAACCGGAGGGCGGTGAGCAAGTTGGGGAACGGTGTCTGGTGGCCGGCGCGGCGCTGCAGGGCTCCGCGTCGCTCCACAGGGCAGAGACGGGCCGACCGACCGGTCAGCCCGGGGCGGTTCTGTCGCGGGCCGGTTCGAGGTGCGCGCCTCGGCCCGGTCGGCGGGATACCCTTCTCCGCCCGCTGGCGTCGGCGTTTTCGCCTCGCCGCATCGTTCCCGCATCCAGGATACCGAACGCTCACCCGACGATGGACCGCTTCGAGGAAGCCAAGCTCAGGATCAAGGAGGCGACCGACCTGGTCGCCCTGATCGAGAGCTACCTGCCGCTCAAGCAGCGGGGGCGCAACCTCGTGGCGCTCTGCCCGTTCCACGCCGAGAACTCGCCGTCCTTCTCGGTGAACCGCGAAGGCCAGTTCTTCCATTGTTTCGGCTGCGGCAAGAGCGGCGACGCGTTCACGTGGCTCATGGAGCGCGACGGCCTCACGTTCCGCGAGGCGATGGAGGTGCTCGCCGATCGCGCCGGCGTGCCGCTCGAAGGTGTCTGGAAGGGGCGGGGTGAGGAGGCACGCAAGGGGCCGGATCCGTACGCAGCACTCGCGGAGGTCGCGCGGTTCTGCCAGGTTGCGCTCGCCGGCCAGGACGGCGAGCCCGCGCGGCGCTACCTCGAGGGCCGTGGGCTGCTGGCGGCGGTCGAGCCGTGGCGCCTCGGCTACCACCCGCTCCAGGGCGCGCTGGTGCGGTTCGCGCGCGAACGCCAGCTGCCGCGCGCCGTGCTCGAGGAGGCCGGGCTCCTGCGGAACGGGCGCGAGTCCTTCGCCGGCCGCCTGATGTTCCCCATCGAAGACGAGCGCGGCCGCACGGTCGGCTTCGGCGGCCGCATCGTGCCGGGTGTGCCCGGCAGCGAAGGCGACGGCGACTACAAGCCGCCGAAGTACCTGAACTCGCCCGAGTCGCCGATCTTCAACAAGCGGCGCGTGCTGTTCGGCCTGCACCGGGCCAAGCAGGCGGGCCAGCGGCGACTCGTGGTCATGGAGGGCTACACCGACGTGATCGCCTGCCACCTCGCGGGGTTCACCGGGGCGGTCGCGTCGCTCGGCACGGCGTTCACGCAGGACCACGCGCGCATGGTCGAGCGCTACGCGACCGACGGGCTCGTGCTGATGTTCGACGGCGACCGCGCGGGCCAGCAGGCGGCGGAACGAGCCCTGCGCGAACTGGTCAACAGCCGCCTGCCGGTGCGCATCGCGCTGGTCGGCGACGCGCAGGACGGGGCGGCGAAGGATCCCGCGGACGTCGTCACGCAGCGCGCCGGCGAGGATCCGGAACTGGTGCTGGAGCGGCGCGCGCGCTTCGCCGACCTGCTCGACGGCGCCGAGGACGCGCTGGCGGTCTGGTTCCGGCTGCTGCGGCGGCGGCTCGACCTGTCGCAGGCGGTGCACCTCGAGACCGCGGCGCGCGAGTGCGCCGCCGTGCTCGCGCTGGTCGCGGAACCCGTCCGTCGGGCCGGCTACCTGCAGGACATGGCGCGGCACCTCGCGGTGCCGGCCCCGACCCTCGAGCGCCTGCTGCAGAAGATCCCGAGACCTCGCGCGGACGCGAAGGCCGCCGTCGCAGCCCCGGCCGAGCCGCCCCGCGCGCCGTCCGCGCTGGAACGCGCGGAGCTCGATCTGCTGGCGTGCGTGCTGGCGCGGCCGCTCTTGCTCGTGGACCTCGACACGTCGGCGGACGCGCCGCTCGGCTCGGCCGCGGTGGCCGCGCTGTTCGCGATGGCCACCGACGGCGTCGCGATCGGCCGCACGGTCACCGCCGACCTGCTGAAATACCTGTTCGTGCGCGTTGCGGACGTCCCCGAACTGCGCACCGTGCTCGGCCTCGCGGCCGAGCGGGCGGCCGCGATCGGCGATCCGCAGCAGACCCTCGCGGGACTGCGGCAGGGCCTGCTCCGGCGCCGCGACGAGCCCCGCCGGCGCGCGCTGCGGGAGCAGTTGCAGCAGGCGCTCGCCGCGGGCGACCGCGCGCGCGCCGAGGAGCTGCAGCGGCAGTTGCTCGCCGTGCACCGTGCGGACCGACCCTTCGCATCGGCCAGCCGGCCCGCGGCGGCGGCGCCTGCGCCGGCTGGTTCCGCCGGTCCCGACGGACCGGGCGCCGCCCCGCCCGCCGGCGCCGCGCCGCAGGCGGCGCCGGACGAGGTTCCCCCGGACTGAGCCCGAAGCACCCCACCGCACCAGATCCCCCAGACCTTCCCAACGTATCCGGCGCGGGCGGCTGCCGCCCGCGCGCGCCCCCAACGACCACACGCCATGTCCGCTCCGACCGAGTTCGACAAGAAGATCAAGGCCCTCGTCAAGAACCATCGCAAGACCGGTTCGGTCACGCTGGCGCAGCTCAACGCCGTGCTGCCCGACGACATGTCCTCGCCGGACAAGATCGAGGCGGCGATCGCCATGATCGAGGAGGCGGGCCTCGACGTCGTCGAGGACGAGAAGCAGCAGAAGGGCAAGAAGGCACCGGGCCGCAAGGACGAGGAGGGCGGCGAGGAGGGCGGGGACGAGGCCGAGCTGTCGCCGGAACTCGACATCGCCGAACCGACCGAGGCCGAGCTGTCGGCGCCGATCGTCGACATCACCGAGAAGATCGACGACCCGGTGCGGATGTACCTGACGCAGATGGGCGAGATCCCGCTGCTGACGCGCGAGGAGGAGATCTCGCTCGCGCGGAAGATCGAGCTCACGCGCAAGCAGTTCCGCAAGGAGGTGCTGTCGTCGGGCTTCGGCATGCGCAACGCGATCGAGATCCTCGAGGACGTGCTGAAGGGCGAACTCGCCTTCGACCGCACGCTGAAGGTCAACCAGCAGGATCCCGAGGTCGGCAAGGCGGACCTGTCCGACCGCCTGCCCGGCAACATCGCGACGCTGCGGCTGATCTACGAGGCGGCGCGCGGGGACTTCCAGCACCTGGTCGGCGCCGAGGCGACGCCCGAGCAGGCGGTGCCGCTGAAGAAGCGCATCTTCTCGCGGCGTCGCAAGGCCGTGGCGCTGATCGAGGAGCTCAACCTGCAGGGCAAGAAGGTGCGGCCGATGATCGACCTGCTCGAGAGCCGCATCGCCGAGATGAACCGGCTGCAGCAGCGCCTGCTGCGCTACCGCGGCGCGCAGCTGCAGAACCCGGACGCGATCGAGACCAAGCGCCGGCTGCTCGACCTGCAGGTCGACGGCCTCGAGACGGTCGAGCGGCTGCAGCGGCGGCTCCTGTTCCTGCGCCAGGCCTACGCCAACTACGAGGACGCCAAGCGCAAGCTGTCGTCCGGCAACCTGCGGCTCGTGGTCTCGATCGCGAAGAAGTACCGGAACCGCGGGCTGTCGTTCCTCGACCTGATCCAGGAGGGCAACACCGGGCTGATGAAGGCGGTCGAGAAGTACGAGTACCGGCGCGGCTACAAGTTCTCGACCTACGCGACGTGGTGGATCCGCCAGGCGATCACGCGCTCGATCGCCGACCAGGCGCGCACGATCCGCATCCCGGTGCACATGATCGAGACGATGTCGAAGCTGCGCAACGTCAGCAAGAAGCTGACGCAGCTGAAGGGCCGCGAGCCGTCGATCGAGGAGGTCGCCGAGGCGGCGCAGGTCTCCGTCGAGGAGGCCAAGCGCGTGATGAAGATCAGCAAGCACCCGATCTCGCTCGACCGGCCGATCGGGGACTCCGACGACTCCTACTTCGGCGACTTCATCGAGGACGAGTCGGTCGAGTCGCCGGTGCACAGTGCGAGCCGCGAGATGCTGAAGGAGCGCATCGAGAGCGTGTTGAGCACGCTGACCTTCCGCGAGCGTGAGATCATCAAGCTGCGCTACGGCATCGGCGACGGCTACACCTACACGCTCGAGGAAGTGGGCCGCATCTTCCGCGTGACGCGCGAGCGCGTGCGCCAGATCGAGGCCAAGGCCGTGCGCAAGCTGCAGCACCCGGTGCGGGCGCGCCGGCTCGGCGGGTTCTTCGACAGCCCGATGGGCGACCCGAGCTGAGCCGGCGCGGCGGCTGCGGCGCCGGCGGGAACCGAAGGTGCGCTTGAGCGGGGCCCGGCCGGGGCTAGACTCAGCGCCCCAACCGCGCATGCGGTCGTTCTCGCGCAAGGATCCGGTGCACCCCCACGTCAAGAAGCTGCTGGAGCTCCAGAAGGTCGACCAGGAGATCGCCTCCCTGACCAAGGACGTCGAAACGCTGCCGGCCGAGGAGGGCAAGCGCCGCCGCAAGCTCGACGAACTCGAGCGGATCGCCGGCGAGCGCAAGAACCGCCAGATCAAGACCGAACTCGACGCGCGCGCGCTCGAGAAGGCGGTGCGCGGCAGCGACGACGAGATCAAGCGGCTCAACGAGCGGCTCAACGCGGTCCGCAACAACGCGGAGTACCAGGCGATCCTGTTCCAGATCGAGTCGGTGCGGCGCGACCGCGACCAGACGCAGGAGGAGTGCCTGAGACTGCTCGATTCGCTCGACGCGCAGAAGCCGGACCTCGCGTCGGCGACGGCCGCCGCGGACGCCGAGCGCAAGGTGTTCGAAGGCTTCCTGGCGGAAGCCACGAAGCTGCGCGACGAACGCCGCAGCGCCGTGGCGGCGGTCCTGGAGCGGCGCAAGGCCGTGGCCGAGGGGCTGCCGGGCGACCTGCTGCGCGAATACGAGGGCCTGTTCAAGACGCGCGACCGGATCGCCGTCTGCGCGGTCGAGGGTGGCTACTGCCAGGGCTGCTACAACAAGGTCACGATGAACGACACCGCGCGGCTGATGGGCAAGGCGACGGTCGTGCGCTGCGGATCCTGCCAGCGCATCCTGCACCTGCAGCACTGACGCCGCCGCGAACGCGCATGACCCGGTCGATCCACCCCGTCGTCGTCGGCACCGCCGGGCACATCGACCACGGCAAGTCGAGCCTCGTCAAGGCGCTGACCGGCATCGACCCCGACCGGCTCAAGGAGGAGAAGGAGCGCGGGCTCACGATCGACCTCGGCTTCGCGCGGCTCAAGCTCGCCGACGGCCGCTGGCTCGGGCTCGTCGACGTGCCCGGCCACGAGCGCTTCGTGCGCAACATGGTCGCGGGCTGCACGGGACTCGACCTCGTGATGCTGGTCGTCGCCGCCGACGACGGCGTGATGCCGCAGACGGTCGAACACGTCGACATCGTCGATCTGCTCGGCGTGCGCGCCGGCCTGATCGTGCTGACCAAGATCGACATGGTCGACCCGGCCCTGGCCGACATCGCCGCGGAGGAGGTGCAGAAGCTCGTGCGCGGCACCGTGCTCGACGGCGCCGAGGTCGTGCGCGTGAGTTCGGTCACCGGCGAGGGCGTCCCGGAACTGCGCCAGAAGCTCGAGGCGCTGGCCCTGCGCGTCGAACCGCGCACGAGCCACGGCCCGTTCCGCATGCCGATCCAGCGCGTGTTCTCGCTGCCCGGCATCGGCACGGTGGTCACCGGCATCCCCGTCAGCGGCAGCGTCGAGCCCGGCGCGGAGGTCGAGATCCTGCCGCTCGGCGAGCGCGTCAAGGTGCGCGGCATCCACGCCTACGGGGGCAGGGTCGACGGGGCGGTCGCCGGCCACGGCACGGCGCTGGCCGTGCCCGACGCGCGCGAGTCCGGCGTGCACCGCGGCATGGTCTGCGGCGCGCCCGGCGTGTTCACCGCCGGCGACGCGGTCGACGTCGACCTGCGGCTGCTGCGGCGCGCGGGCCGGCTGTTGCACCGCGAGCCGATCCGCTTCCATACCGGCACGGTCGAAGTGCGCGGCGCCCTGCTGCTGCTCGACCGCGAGGCGGTGGGGCCCGGCGACAGCGTCGCCGTGCGGCTCGAACTCGACGAGGAGGTCTGCTGCGCGCACAACGACCGCTTCCTGTTGCGCCTGCAGAACCCGGCCACGACGGTCGGGGGCGGCCGCGTGCTGCGGCTGTCGCAGTCCGGCCGCTACCGGCGCAGGGACCTCGGGCGCGAACTGCGGGGCATGATCGCGGCCGGCGACCGGCCGGAGGCACGGTTGCTGCACGAACTCGGCCAGGCCGGGCCGGAGGGGCGCGCCGTCGACGACCTCGCGCGCGCGCTGGAGCTGCCGGAAACCGCGGTGCTCGGACTCGTCGCGGCGGCGCCGGACGTCGTGCTGCACCGCCGCGCGATGCGTGTTTTCCTGGCCGATGCCGTCGCGCAGGGCGAGGCGGAGCTGTTGCAGTCCGTCGAGCGTTTGCTGGCGCGGCGGCCGGATGCCGCCTCGATCCAGCGGTCGGCGGTGCGCACCACGAGGTCCCTGCCAGCGCCGCTCGTCGACTGCCTGTTCGACGCGCTGCTGGCGGCCGGGCGGGTGCGCGCCGGGCGCCGCGGGCAGGTGCTGTTCGTCGACCGGCTGCGGCCGCTGCCGCCCGCGCAGCAAGAGCGTCTGGGCCAGCTGGTCGCGCAGTGCGAGCAGCGCGGGTTCCGGCCGCCCGACCTCGCCGAACTCGCCGCCGCGGTGGGTCTCGCCGGCGACCCGCTGCACTCGCTGCTCGACCGCGCCCAGGACGAGGGGCGCATCGACAAGGTCGGCGACCACTTCTACGCCGCCACGGTGATCCGCACGGTGCTCCGCGAGATCCGCGCCAACTGCCTCGCCCACGGCGAGGTGCTCGACATCCCGACCCTGCGGGACCGCCTCGACACGAGCCGCAAGTACCTGATCCCGCTGCTCGAGTTCGTCGATTCGCTCGGTCTCACGGTGCTTCGCGGCGGCGTGCGCCGGCTGCTGCCGTCCTCCGAGATCAACCGGGAACTGGCCGCCGACGAGTCTCCCCCCGGGCGCCGGTGACAACGTCGCGACCGGGCCGTGCGGCGCCGGTGCGCGAAGCGCCAACAGTCGTGGGCGGGGTGCGGTCGATAACGACGCGGATTCCCCCGATAGGAACGGAGAGACCATGACCGCCGAGCCGCAGCGCGACGACCAGCCCGAGTTCCTCGACGACTTCGTCCTCGAAGAGGACGCGGTGGCCGGCGACGACGACCTGGACGCGCTGTTCGCCAGCCCCGTGGCGCCGGCGCCCGCGGCAGTTCCTGCCGCGACGGCCGAACCGGCCGGCCCCGCTGCGCCCGTCGAGGACGACATCCTGTTCCAGGACCACACCGCCGGCTTGCAGCCGACCGAGCAGTTCGGCGAAGAGGTGCCGTTCGCCGAGCAGGGCAAGTCGGCCTGGAGCGGCGAAGGACTCGAACTGGAGTCCGCGGGCGGAGCGCCGGCGCCGGCGGGCGAGCCGGCGGGGGAGTTCGCGGAACTGCTGGCGAGCGAGGACGAACTCGCGCTCGACAGCGAGAAGGAGCTGGAGATCGTCGGCGGCGCCGCCGAAGCCGCTGCCGAGCCGGCCGCAGAGGTCCCGACCGCCGCCGCGGCGGAGTCCGACGAGGTGTTCGTGATCGACGACGGCACCCTGCAGGAGGCAGTCGCCGGCGCGGCGGGCGCCGGCGCGGAACTCGCCGCCGGGGCCGAACCGGTCGAACTCGAGGCGGATGCCGCGCCGCTCGAAGCCGCCGATGGCGTCGAACTGGTGGAGGCGTCCGAAGGGGCCGAGGCCGTCGCGGACGCCCTGGAGCCGGGGGCCGTGGCGGCCGAGTTGGCGGTGACGGACGCCGGCGAACCGGCCGAGGACCCGGGCTGGGAGCCGCTGCCGGGCACCAGCATGGACGAACTCGCGGAGGTGCAGGACGTCGCCCGCACCGACGGCGAGGAGTCCGCGGCCGAAGCCGAGCCGGCGGCGCTGGCCGCGGTCGGCGCGGCCACCGAGCAGGCGGAGATCTACGCGACGAACGAAGCCGACCCCGTGCCGGCCGTGGTGGGTGGGCGGCGGGGTCGCCGGCGCGGGCTGCGCCTGCTGGGATCCCTGGTGGCTTCGGCGGCGGTGCTGGCGGCGGCCGCCATCGTCGTGCTGCAGCCCGCGTGGTTCGGACTGCGGTTCGAACCCGAGGCGGTCACGAGCGCGCAGGTGCAACGGCCGCGGATCGAGGTCGCGTTGCCGATTCCGCCAGCACCGGTGGCCGCGCCCGGCGAACCCGTCGTCGAGCCGAAGCCCCCGGAGCCGCAGGCGGAACCGAAGCCGCCTGCGCCGGGATCGGAGCAGCCGGACGTGCCCGCGCCAGCGCCCGACAAGGTCCCGCAGGTCGTCACGACCGAGCCGGCCGGGGGGACCGGGCCGGGTCCGACCGTGCCTGGGCCGGTGGTCCCGCCGCAAGACCCGCCGGCGGCTGCCACCGCGCCGGTCGTCGTGCCGCCGGCCGCCGCACCGGACCCCGGCTGGCCGGTGGCGCACCCGGGTGCGCAGCAGCCGCCCGCGGGCGCGTCGGCGGCCGGATCGCCGCCGCTGCAGCGGTTCGGCGAGAGCCTGCTGGTCGGCGCGGGCGACCCGGAACCGGCGCGCCCGGTGGAAGGCATGCTGCCCGGCAGCCGCGCGTTCGCGCAACTGCGCAACGGCAACTACTTCATCGGCAGCGTGAAGCACGCCGATCGCGAGCGCATCACGCTGCGCGTCGGCACCGGCGAGGTCACGCTGCAGGTCGCCTCGCTCGCGAAGCTGACCGAACTGGGTTCGGCCGACTACGAGGAACTGCAGAAGGTCAGCTCCGGCTTCGTGCGGCTGACGAACAACAACCGCCTCGTCGGCAGCATCCTGAGCAGCATCGCGGACGACCACATCGTGCTCGAGTTCCGCAGCAACCGGGTCATGCTGCCGAAGTCCGCCGTGGGCGAAGTCGTGCCCGGGGAGAGCGAGGCGACGGTCCGCCTCGGCACGACGCGCGAGGAGGAGGACTGGCTGCGGCAGCTCGTCGAGCGGCAGCTGGGCACCGGGGCGGCGCCGATCGAGGCGAGGCCCGGCGCGACGCCGCCGGCGGGGCAGCGCGGCGCGAAGTAGGGTCGCCGCCGTGGCCCACCACGACCAGTCGCCGGACGCGGCGGGCACGATGGGCCCTATGGCCCGTTGCCGGCGGGGCGGCGCCGGCCCTTATGGTGCGCGGGTGGACACCTGTCCGGAATGCGGCAACGGCGACGTGCGCGTGCGGGTCGCGGCGGGCGTGCCGATCCACGAGTGCGGCCTGTGCGGGGCCCGGTTCGGCGACCGCACGGCGATCGAGGCGCTCGACGACGCCGACGAGGCGGTCAGCCGCAGGATCCCCGCGGCGGTGTGGCCGCTCGTGCGCGCGCTCGAACGGCTGCCCGGCATCTTCGTGCGGGACGCGGCGGCCGGCGACGCGGCGCAGAGCACGCTGCCGTTCGTCGTGCTCGCCATCGCCGCTGCCGACGCGCTGCTGCAGCTCGAGAACCTGGCCAAGTCGCTGCTGCTCGGCGCCGGAGCGCTGCGCCGTCACTGGATCCTGGAGGTCGAGTACCAGCGGAACCTGACCTTCGTGCTCAAACCGCGCCACGGCGGCGGGTCGGTGACGCCGGACCAGGTGCGCGACGCCCAGACGGACCTCGACACGCTGCGGCGCCACCTCGAGCGGGACGTGCGCCTGGGCTGGTGGCGCCATGCCGGCGGCGACGCGGTCGGGTAGTCTGGGTACGTTCCACCCACCCGCCGTCCGCACATGCCGCTCGCCCTCCGCGCCCTGCTCGCGTTCCTCGCGTCGTCGACCCTGCTGTTCGCCCAGGAGGATCCGGCGCGCCTCGACGCGACCCGGGAGTTCGTCAAGTACTTCAAGAAGACCAAGGAGGAGGTGCTGCAGGTCCAGGCCGTGCTGACGCTGAAGGGCAACGAGTGCCGCCCGGCCGCCGACGAACTCGTGAGGTTGCTGAAGCACCCGAGCCCGGCCGTGCAGCAGGCGGCGCTCGAGGTGCTCGAGACCTACCGCAGCGTCGCGACGTTCCAGCCCTTCGTCGACGAACTGGCGAAGCCCAAGGACCAGGAGGCGGCGGCGATCCTGGTCAAGGTGCTCGGGCGCAGCAGGATCGTCGAAGCCGTGCCGGCGATCGACACCGCGGCCGGCGAGGCGAAGGCCTCGGCCGCCGTGCGCTACGAGGCGGCGCGCGCGCTGCGGTCGATCGGCCAGCCGGGCCGGACCGGCCTGATCCAGCGGCTGCTCGGCGACCCGGACGCGCTCGTGCGCATGGCCGCCGCCGACGCGGCGGGAGAACTCAAGCTGCCCGATGCGGGCAAGGCGCTGACGGCGCTGCTCGGCGACAGCGAGTGGCAGGTGCAGTCGGCGGCGATCACGGCGCTCGCGCGCGTGCGGCCGCAGGGGGCCGTGCAGCCGATGATCGACCTGATGCGCAAGAGCGGCCGCCTGCGCACCGAGTGCGCCGACGCGCTGTTCCGCATCACGGGCTTCGACTTCGGGGTCGACACGGAGCGCTGGCAGGAGCAGTGGCAGGCGCTGATGGCGATCCCGGGCTGGCGCATTCCGACCGACGAGGAACTCGCGAAGAAGGCCGAGAGCCGGCGCCGGACCGACGAGTACTACGGCAAGAAGGGCGAGAAGCCGACCGCCTTCGCGGGCATCCCGACGACGTCGACCAACGTGCTGTTCGTCATCGACCAGTCGGGCTCGATGGACGACCTCGTCGTCGAGGTCGAGAAGTTCCAGGACTACCGCGACCGCAAGCGCTTCACGATCGTGCAGACCGAACTGCTGCGCACGATCGACGGCCTCGACGAGCGGACCAACTTCGACATCGTCGCGTTCGCCACCGAGCTCAACGTCTGGAAGCGCCGGCTGGTGCCCGGCAACGTGGTCAATCGCGACGCGGCGAAGTCGTTCGTGCGCAGCCTGCAGCCGATCGGCGGCACCGAGGCGCAGCAGCTCGCCGCCGCGGGGCTCGGCGGGGCCGCGAACCTCGCCGGCGGCAAGACCAACACGCTGAAGGCGCTGCTCTACGCGTTCGGCGTCGACCCCGAGAATCCGCCGAAGGCCGCGGTGGTGGGGGCGGACAAGGCCGCGGTGAAGCGGCCGCTGGACACGGTGTACTTCCTCAGCGACGGCCGCCCGTCGGTCGGCAAGCTCGTCGACACGAGCGAGATCAGGAAGGAGGTTCGCCGCTACAACGAGGTCTACCGGATCGTGATCCACACGATCGCGATCGGCGAGTTCCAGAAGGAGTTCCTCGCGCAGCTCGCCGAGGAGAACGGCGGCACCTACGTCGACCTCGGCCGGTGAAGGCCGTCACGGCCCCGCCCGGCGCGCGCGGCGCAGGGTGCCCGCCGGCCGCAGCGCCATCGCGGCGACCGTCAGCAGCGCACCGGCGACGCCGGCCCAGCCCAGCGTGCGGGCGAGGCCCCAGCGGTCCTGCGCGGCGAACAGCAGCACGTTGAGTCCCGCGTAGACGAGCCGGGCCGCGAGCGACAGCGCCGACATCACCGTCGTGCGGGCCGCGCTGCCGATGCGGTGGTTGACGAACTCCTGCACGAGCGCCGTGTGCATGCCGAACGGCACCTGCTGCACGAAGAACATCGCGACGCCGAGCCAGGCGAGCGCCCGGCTGCCGTGGCCGGCATCGGCCGCGGCGCGTTCGGCGCCCATCACGCCGAGGCTCGCCGCCAGCACCAGCGGCATGGCCCAGAACAGCGCCGGGCGGCCGCAACGTCGCACGAGCTGCGGCACGCGGCCCGACAGCGGCGCGGCGGCCAGGTTCAGCAGCGCGAACAGCAGGCCGACCAGCAGCGGGTCGCCGAACGCCGGTTCCTGCGCGGCGGCCGCGAGCAGGTAGGGCTGGTAGTCGTGGAACGGGAAGCGCAGCAGCGCGAACAACACGATCCAGTAGCCGAGCAGCCAGCGCACCGGCGGCAGCGACAGGTCGCGGGCGGCCTGGGCGAGGAATCCGCGCGGGTCGAGCGCCGGCCGGCCGGGCCCGGGCGCGAGCTGCAGCGCGATCGCCGTCGCCGCGAGATTGCCCGCGCAGGTGGCGAAGATCGCGAGGTCGTAGGCGTCGCCGCGCTCGCCGCCCAGGCGCGCGAGCGCGCCGCCGAGCAGGAAGGACAGCCCCGTGCCGAGCAGCCGGTTGCGGTTCACGCGCGCTTCCTCGGCGAGGAAGCGGTGCTGCAGGCCGTGCGCGCGCAGCGTCTCGTAGAGCATCGTCGCTGGGGGGCCCGACAGCACGGCGTGGCCGAGGCCGAGCAGGATCTCGCCGGCGACGAATCCGGCGAAGCCCGGGGCCGCGAGCAGGGTGCCGAAGCCGGCCGCGAGCAGCAGTGGGCCGAGGGCCAGCATCACCTTGGGGCCGAACCGGTCCGCGAGCACGCCGGTCGGCAGTTCGGCCGCGAACATCGCCACGTAGTAGGCGGCGATCACGAGGCCGTAGCCGTGCTGGTCGAGGCCGTGTTGCCGGAAGTACAGGAACAGGAACGGCACGCACGCGAACGGGTAGGTGACGAACGCGTAGGCCGAGAGCCACCGCAGCTGGCGGTCGAGGGACGGCAAGCCGGCACGTTGCCCGCGCGGGCGGGTCCGCGCAACGGCGATCGGGCCGCCGGGTCGCGCGCTTGCATTCGCGTTCGTGCCGGGCATCCTCAGGTGCCCGCATGCCCTGGCCGATCGCCGACTTCCGCAGCGACACGATGACGGCCCCGACGGCGGCCATGCGGCGGGCGATGGCGGACGCCGCAGTCGGCGACGACGTGTGGGGCGAGGATCCCACGGTGGCGCGGCTCGAGGCGGACGGGGCGCGCTGGCTCGGCAAGGCAGCGGCGCTGTTCCTGCCTTCGGGCACGATGGCGAACCAGGTCGCGATCCACGTGCACTGCCGTCCCGGCGACGAACTGCTGTGCGAGGAGCGGTCCCACGCCTACTGCTACGAAGGCGGCGGCATCGCGCGGTGGTCGGGCACGCAGGTGCGTGCGCTCGCGGCGGCCGACGGGTTCCCGCAGCCGGAGCAGGTCGCCGCGGCGATCCGGCCGGACGACCCGCACTTCCCGCGCACGCGGCTGCTCGTGCTCGAGAACACGCACAACATGGCGGGCGGCCGGGTCGCGGCGCCCGCGCGCATCGAGGCGCTCGCCGCGGTGGCGCACCGGCACGGCCTTCTCGTGCACGTGGACGGCGCGCGGCTCGCCAACGCCGCGGTCGCGCTCGGCGTGCCCGCGACCTCGCTGGTGGCGGCGGCGGACTCGGCCACCTTGTGCCTCAGCAAGGGGCTCGGCGCCCCGGTCGGCTCCCTGCTCGCGGGCGCGGTGGAGTTCGTCGCCGCGGCGCGCCGCGCGCGCAAGGCGTTCGGCGGCGGCATGCGGCAGGCCGGCGTGCTCGCGGCCGCCGGCCTGATCGCGCTGCACGAGGGGCCGGCGCTGCTGGCGGCCGACCACGCGCGCGCGAACCGCCTCGCGCGAGGGTTCGCGGCGCTGCCCTGGGCGCGCGTCGACGTCGCTGCGACCGAGACGAACATCGTGATGGTGGACCTCGCCGCCGGCGAGCCCGGAGAACTGCTCGCCCACCTGCGCGCGCAGAACGTGCTGGCGGCGCAGATCGGTCCGCGCCGCGTGCGCTTCGTGCTGCACCGCGACGTCGGCGACGACGGCGTCGACCGTTGCCTCGCCGCGGCGGCGGCGTTCGGCAGAACCTCCTCCCCCGGCTTCTCGTGAAAGGAACGACCCTTTGAGCATCTTCAAGGCCTACGACATCCGCGGCACCTTCCCCGACCAGATCGACGCGCAGACGGCGAGGCGCATCGGCGCCGCGATGGTGCGCCACGTCGGCGCGAAACGCCTCGTCGTCGGGCGCGACATGCGCACGATGGCGCCGGCGATCCAGGACGCCGTGATCGACGGCATGCTGCAGCAGGGCTGCGACGTCGTCGACATCGGGCTCGCCAGCACGCCGATGGTCTACTACGCGATCGGCAAGCTGCCGTGCGACGGCGGCCTCGCGGTGACCGCATCGCACAATCCGAAACAGTACATCGGCTTCAAGCTCTGCCGCGCCGGAGCACGGCCGATGTCGGGCGACAGCGGCATCCAGGACATCGAGAAGATGGTCGCCGCCGGCGACCTGCCGCGTGCCGCGCGCGCCGGCAAGCGCGACCAGGTCGACGTCAAGCCGGACTGGATCGCGCACATCGCCGGGTTCGCCAAGGGCATCCGGCCGATGCGGATCGTCGTCGACTACGCGAACGGCATGGGCGCCAACGAGTCGCCGGCGATCTTCGCGCGGATCCCGGGGCTGCAGGTCGTGCCGCTCTACGAGCAGCTCGACGGCACGTTCCCGAACCACGAGGCGAACCCGCTCCGGGAGTCGAACCTCGACGACCTGCGCCGGGCGGTCGAGAAGCACGGGGCCCCGCTCGGGCTCGCGTTCGACGGCGACGCCGACCGCTGCGCGTTCGTCGACCAGGAGGGCCGCACCGTGCACGCGGACCTGATCACGGTGATCCTCGCGCGCGGCATGCTGCAGCGGCACCCGGGCAAGGGCATCATCTACGACCTGCGCAGCAGCAAGGTCGTGCCCGAGGAGATCGTGCGGCTCGGCGGCCGGCCCGTGCGCGAGCGCGTCGGCCACTCGTTCATGAAGGAGACGATGCGGGTCAAGGACTGCATCGGCGGCGGCGAACTGTCGGGCCACTTCTACTTCGCCGAGAACTACTACACCGACTGCGGCGTGCTCGCGGCGATCCTGGTCATGAACCAGCTGAGCCAGGAGCAGCAGACGCTGAAGCAGGCCGCCGACGCGCTGCGCAGGTACCACGGCACCGGCGAGATCAACTTCAAGGTCGCCGACAAGGACGCGCTGATGCGGGCGATCGCGGCGAAGTACCGGGACGGCGCGATCGACTGGCTCGACGGCGTCACGGTGACCTACCCGACGTGGTGGGTCAACGTGCGGCCGAGCAACACCGAGCCCTACCTGCGCATGTGCCTCGAGGCCGACACGAAGGCGCTGATGGAGCAGAAGCGCGAGGATCTGTTCGCGGTCCTCGGCAAGCCGGACCACTAGGCCCCGGGCTCACTTCACGGTGGCCCACCACGCGCGCAGTTGCGCGATGCCCGCCTGCCGCGACGGGCCGTCCGGGTCGTAGCCGCACTTCGGGAAGTCGAAGCGGCGGTAGGGGAACAGACCGTTGAGCACTCCGTGCAGGGCGGTCCAGGCGCGCTGGCGCACCAGCAGCTCGCCGTCGTCGAGCGCCGAGAACAGCGTTTCGACCGCCGCGCGGCTGCGGAAGCCGCCGAGCGCCTCGACGGCCTCGGCGCGGTGCTGGCCGGGCTTCGCGGCGAGTTCGAGCAGGACGGGCAGGCCCGACGGGTCGTCCAGACGCCGCAGCGTCGCGGCGGCGACGACCTGCAGGTCGGGGGCGTCGGCGCGCAACAGGCGCTGCAGTTCCTTCTGGTCGAGCCCGCCGGGCAGCGTGGCGAGCGCCTCCAGGGCGGCGCCGCGCAGGTCGGCCGCACCGCCCGCGAGCAGGTCCCGCAGCACGCCGGCGGCGAGTTCGGGCGCCTGGGTGCGCAACCGAGCGGCGAGCCGGGCGACCTCGTACTTGCTGCGCGGCCGCGCCAGGGCCGCCGCGAACGCCTCGATGAGCACGGCCGGGTACTTGCGGTCGGCCTCGAACAGGGCGTCGACGCTCCAGAACAGCTCCGGCTGCTCGCGCAGCAGTTCGGCGAGGGCCTTCGCCGGCGCCGCGCCGTCGTCGCCGCCGGCGAGCCAGGCGAGCGCGGCAGCGCGCACGCCGACGGCCGGCGCGGCGGCGAGGGGCTGCACGGCCGCGGTCGTCGCCGCGGTCCGCGCCCGTTCGATCTGGCGCAGGTGGGTCAGCGCCGACACGACGAGCGGTGCTGGGGCGTCGGGCTGCAGGTAGCCGCGCACGGCGGCGGCGAGGTCACCGTCCTCGAGGCCCCAGAGGGTGTTCAGCACGAACTGGCGTTCGGCGGGAACTGCCGCGGCCACCGCCCGGGCGAGCAGCGGCGCGTGCTTCGTGTCGCCGTGGCGCACGAGTTGCGCCGCGGCCGCCGCGCGCAGGAAGTTCCGTTCCGCCGCGAGCAGGCGCACGTAGAGGTCGCGCGTGGTGTCGATCGGCTGCTGCCGCAGCAGGTAGATCGCGTACTGCTGGCCCTCGACCGGGAAGGTCGCGATGCGCGCGCCGAGCAGCGTCACCAGCTCGGGCCCTTGCTGGCGCAGCAGCGCGTTGTAGGCCCGCGACCGCGCCGCCGGTTCGGCGGAGCCGAGTTGCTCGACGAGTGCCGCGAGGTCGGCCTGCGCCGCGAGCGGGCCGATCGCGAGCCACAGCGCGCACCGGGCGAGGTGCCTGCCCGTCATCGCCCGCCCCCGGTCGTCGGGCCGGTGCCGCCGGTGCTGGCGCCGCCCTCGCGGGGCGGCCGGCGCGGCGTGATCGGCGGCGCCTGGTCGTTGGCGGTCTTCGGCCGCACGCGCGGCAGCTTGCCGGCGACGCCGGGGAAGGTCGGCCAGAACTGCGCGATCGAGTTGCGCCGCAGGGCGAAGCCGAACTGGCTCTTGCCGTAGCGGGCCAGGTAGGCCGTGAACTGCGCGTCGAGCTTCTGGAGTTCGGGGTGCAGTCTGGTGCCGCCCGGCAGCTCCACGGCGAAGAACGGGCGCACGCCGTGGCAGAGGCTCAGGTTCGTGTAGCCGATGCCGACCGGCCGGTCGGCGCGTTCGACGGTGGGGACTTCGGGCACCACGGGCAGCGGCGTGTCCTTGTCGAACAGGCCGGGCGCGGTCTCGCGGCACCACGCCGCGAAGTAGAGCAGGTTCACGCGCGTCAGCTGCAGCAGCACGCGCGTGTAGCGCGCGGCGGCCTGCTGCCGCGGACTGCCGGCGCCGGCGGGCACCTTGGCGATCTGCGCCTCGAGCTGGTCGCCGAGCTGCTGGGCCTTGCCCGCGGCCTCCTCCGCGCGCCTGGCCTGCCGCTCGAAGCTCGCCGACTCGGTCAGGTCGAGGTCGCGGCCCGGGCGCGCGCGGTCCGGCGTGGCGCTGGTGCCGGTGACCCGCACGGCCGGCTGGCTGTGCAGCAGGCCCGCCTCGGCGGCGCTGCGCCAGGCCTCGACGGTGAGCCGGAAGTAGGGATCGTCGCCGAGCGCCTGGAACGTGTCGGCGCGCGAGCAGGCGAGCGGGCCGAGTTGGTCGACCAGCGCGTTGTTCCAGTGGTCGTCGGGCGGCAGGTGGTCGCCGCTGCAGAACAGGCAGCGCGCGAACGGCGTGTTGCACTGGTGCTGCACCTGGCTCGCGGTGCTGTGCAGGAACACGCGGCCGCCGGTGGCCGCGGCGAGCCGGGTCAGGCCCCACGTCGCGAACCCCGCCGGCGTCGACTCGTTCGCCGAACCGATCTGGAACAGCCAACCCCACGGCAGGTCGATCACGGCGCCGTCGGATCCCGTCAGGTTCGTGCCGCGCGGCCTGTCCTGGTACGGTCGGGCCGCCCAGTAGCTGTCGGCCAGCGTCGCCTCGGAGGTCAGCACCTCGACGCGCACGCGCGCCCGGTGCAGCAGCGCCGCCGTCTGCTCGACGTCGTCCTCGACGTCGCCGTTCTCGAGGGTCACCAGCAGCAGCACCCGGTCGCCGTCGCTGCCGGCGAACGCGGCGGCGGCGGCGCGCAGGTCGGCGTAGACGTTCTGGAACTCGCCCGCGGGCGTGCGCAGGCCCGCGCGCAGCGCGTCGAGCACCTTCGGATGGTCGGTCGTCGGCGGCACCACGACGCAGGCCTTCTGTCCGACGATGCCCAGCCCGAGCCGGGTCCGGGCCAGCGTCGCGCGGTTCTGCTGCAGCGCGTTCGCGAACGCGTCGGCGAAGCCGGCGGTCGCCAACGCGGCCGCCGGGTCGACGACGACCAGCAACGTCCGTTCGGTCGCCTCGGCGCTGCGCCCCGCGAGCACGATGTCGAGCGGGCGCAGCAGCGTGCGGCCCGGCTCGGTGACCGACGCGGCAGCCGGCGGCCCCTGGGCGAACGCCGGCAGGGCGACCAGGAACGCGAGGGTTGCGAGTCCGCGCATGGCCGCACGATACCAGACGGGGCCGAGGCCGCGCTTGCGCGCCATCGGCCGATCGTGTCCGCTGGCGGGAGCCATGCTCCCGCGCCCGGCCGGCATCGTCGCCTTGCTCACCGACTACGGCGCAAGGGACCCGTACGTCGGGGTCGTGCGCGGCACCGTGCTGCGGCACAACACCCGGGCCGTGCTGGTCGACATCGGCCACGAAGTGCCGCCGCAGGACGTCGCCGCCGGCGCGCTCTGGCTGCTCGCGGCCGCCGGGCGTTTCCCGCCGGGCACGGTGCACGTGGCCGTGGTGGATCCGGGCGTCGGCACGGCGCGGCGGCTGCTCGCGGCGGCCGCGCACGAGGGCTACTGGCTCGCGCCGGACAACGGCCTGTTGAGCCACGTGCTGGCGGCCGACCCGCGCGCCGAAGTGCGCGCCGTCGACCCGGCGCACCTGGGGCTCGTGCCCGCGTCGCGCACGTTCCACGGCCGCGACCTGTTCGCGCCGATCGCCGGCTGGCTCAGCGGCGGTCGCTACGGCTTCACGGCGCTCGGGCCGCGCTGCGCCGACCCCGTGCGGCTGGCCCCGCTGGGGGCGGGCGACCGCCGCGTCGTCTACGTCGACGGGTTCGGCAACCTGGTCACCAACGTGCGCGGCGACGCGCTCGGCGCCGCGGCCGCCGTGCGGATCGGCGGCCGCGAGCTGCCGATCCTCGGCACCTACGCCGACGTGCCGGAAGGCGCCCCGCTCGCGCTGGTCGGTTCGTTCGGCCTGCTCGAGATCGCCGTGAACCGCGGCAGCGCCGCGGTCCTGCTCGGCCTCGGTCGCGCCGCGCCCGTCGAACTCGTTCCGTCGCCCCGCACCAGCGCATGAACCAATCCGCGAGGACCGTCCGGGTGGTCGGCGTGCCGATGGAC
>VGXW01000050.1 GCA_016873195.1 Planctomycetota bacterium
CCGCTCAGCGACTACGACGGCGCCGGCGCGATCGACGCGGCGGCCTCGCACTCGGCGGTCGCGGCCGGCCAGTACGTGCGGCAGACGCTGACCGCTGCGTCGTTCCCGAACGGCACCTGGACGCACTCGCTGCACCTCGACCAGGGTGACGAGACGCGGCTGTGCGCGGTGTGGAGCGGCACGGCCGACTCGAGCTACGCGACCACCGTGCTGCAGATGGACCTCGACCTCGTCGTGCGCGCGCCGAACGGCACCGTCGCGGCGAGTTCGGCCTCGACCGTGAACCCGTTCGAGATCGTGCAGTTCGTGCCGGCGGCGACGGGCATCTACACGGTGGAGCTCACGGTGCAGCGGTTCCTCGGCACCAGCGAACCGCTGGCGCTGGCGTGGACGACGAGCTGGGACGCGCGCACCGATCTGGTGACGGTCACCGGCGCGCCGCGGATCGGCACCACGGTGGGCATCGAGTGGTACGACAGGTACCACCCGGGGGGCGTGTACTTCGGCTTCGTCTCGGCGAGCCCATATCCGGCGACCTGGCAGCTGCCGGTCGGCAAGGTGATGCGCGTCGGGCTCGACTACCTGGCCAACGCCTCGTTCGGGCTGCCGGGCTTCGTCGGCGTGCTGCCGGCGAACGGCCGCGCGACGACGAGCCTCGCGATCCCGCAGCTGCCGGGGCTGGCGGGGGTCACCGTGTACTTCGGCATGATCACGCTCGAGACGGGGCAGGGGATCTGCGAGGAGACCGGGCACGTGACCGAGGTGACGATCCTGCCGTAGGGTGGGGCGGGCGGCGGGCGCCTGAACGCAGCCGCAGCGGGTCCGCTGCGGCGCACGCTCGCGATCAGCGCGCTGGCGGCCCGACCAGCACGGAACCTGCCGGACCGGCGCGGCCCGGCACCCTTGCGCGGCTTCTCCATGACTGGCGGCACCGAGCCCGGCAAGGTGCGGGTTGTTCGCGCTGCCGGACCTCGGCCGGACGGGCTCGGCAGCGAGGCGACGTTCGACGGCCGGCCACGCATCGGCCGCGACCGCACGATCTTCGGCCCGTACGCGGACCCGGCGGGGGCCCCGATGCGCATCGCGCGCAACCCGATGGGGCGCGACTTCCTGATCTTCGTGCGCGAGGCCGTGCGCTCGCACGGCTTCGTCGGCGGCAACGCCTTCCTGCTCGACCTGCTGGCGGACAACCGCGAGGCGCTCGAGGTCGCGGCCAGCGACGCGGCGCTACGGCGCAACGCGCTGGCGACGCGGCGGCAACTCGCACAGGCGACCGTCGCGCTGTCGATCGGCGGACTGTCGGGGTGCGTGGCTGCACGTGCAGGCGCGCGACCAGGGTGGCGTCGTGTTCGACAGCGGCGGTTACACGGCCGACGACGAGATCGCCGACGTCGCGGACGAACTGCGGCAGCCCCACGCGAACCTGGTGACCGAACCGTCGCAGGTGGTGGTCTGGGAGCTGATCGCGCTCGACCCGGAGGGCGAACCGACCACCTACCTGAGCCGCATGGCGGGGGTCGGCAAGGACACGCGGCTCCTGCCGAAGGGCTGGCGCCGCGACGGGCCGCACGCGGCGACCACCGCCCCGGTCGGCATCGGCAACGACGTCGACTTCACGGCCGGCGGCGACACGGTGTCGTTCGCGGTGCCGGTCGGGCAGCACGGGGGGCCGGCGACGGTCACTGCGTGGGTGCACTACCAGACGATCCCGCCGCACTGGGTCGCGCCCATGCGGCGGATCGACGCGGTCGAGTGCCGGACGTTCGTGGCGATGTACGACGCGGCCGACAAGACGCCGGAGACGGCCGGGGTCGCGGTGCGCAGCGAAGGCGGGTGACGTCCACCTCTGCGCACGAGTTCGGGGGGCGAGGGGCGGTTTCGAACGCAAAGAGCCCGCCGGCTCTCGCGAGCGGGCTCCTCGTCCGGCCCTGCGCGAGCCACCGCCCGGCTGACAGCCGGCCAGGTGTCTCGCAATCAAGGGATCAGAGGTTGCTCAGCGTGCTCCTGACGCCATTGCTCGTGATCACGTTCAGCGGGTTGGCGCCGGGCACCAGCGACGCCCCCTGCACGAACAGCGGCAGTCCGACGAAGCTGAGGTTGTTCGGCAGCGGCAGCCCGAACGAGGCGGTCGGCGAGCCGATCAGCAGGGCGGTCGCCGCGAGGCCGAGGTCGATGTGCTGGAAGCAGCCGGGAGCGCCGATGCCGGTCAGTTCGATGTTGGCCTGCAGCAGGCTGACCAGCAGCGCACTGATCGCGGCCGATGGCGGGATGTTGTCCACGGTGTAGGTCACGGTGGTGCCGAGCACCGGCCGCGGAGATGCCGACAGCGCGAGCGCCACCAGCTCGGGGAAGCCGGTCAGGAAGCCGGCGGCGATCGTCGCCGACAGATCGCGGTTGCCCGGATCGATGACCGAAGCGCCGATGCCGGGAGTCCAGCCGACGATGCAGGTCGCCGTGGCGGGCATGGCGCCGTAGGTGATGTTCACGTCGCCCGAGGTCAGATCGAACTGGACCTGGAGATTGACGCTGCCACCGCCCCCCAGCAGCGGGACGTTGTTCCAGGTGACGTAGAACATGGCCGGGTTGAGCGGATCCGCCTCGGCGAACACGTTGTTCACGTTGGCGGCGCCGTCCGGCAAGAGGTCGGCCCACGAAGGGCAGAGGCGCGCCGGGTTGGAGAACAGTTCCGCGACGGTCGGCGTCCAGTCGGCCAGCCCGTTGGGCTGCTGCATCCAGATGTAACCGTTCGAGCAGACGCCGATCGACGAAGTCACGCCGCCGCTGTAGGTGAACGGCGACGGCAGTGCCACCGTGGCGACCGAGTCGTCGGTCAGCGCGAGGCCTGGCGCCGTGTGCACGTAGGCCGTCGGCGCACCTGGCGTCATGAGGTAACCGGTGCCGACGTTCGTCATGCGGATCACGATGCCGGCGAGATCCATGGGCCCAGTGAAGCTCTCGTACCAGGTCGCCGAGCGCGTGTAGCAGCCGGTTCCATACGCGACGTTCGTCGCGATCGGCGCAGGCGCCCAGAGGTAGGTGAGGCCGCTCGGGATCACGTTGGCCGGGGCGATGTCGTTGAACACCTCGCCGGAGGTGTTTGCCGTGCCGGCGGTCGACGTGGCCCAGTCGCTGGTGCCCTTGACGTTCATCCGGTTGTTGATGTTGGCCGGGAAGGCGTTGTTCGGGCCGCGCAGGCCGACCTGGACGACGGTCGTCGTGGTGGAGAGGCCCGGCGAGCAGTTGCCGTAGACGATCTCGATCCGGCCCGAGGACTCGCCGAGGCGGACCTGGAAGTTCAGCACCATGTGCTGAGCAGTCGTCAACGCGGATATCGTGTACCTCCTGAAGTTGCTCCACTGCACGACGAAGGTCCGGTTCGGCGCGGAGCCCAGCGTCTCGGTGCGGATCTCGCACCACGGGCCACAGGCAAACAGGTAGGTCCCGGTGGCGGCAGCGGTCGCGTTGGCGCTCAGCGTGAGGACGTTGCCGGCGATCACGGTGATCGTCGTGCCCGCCGGGATGCCCGTGCCGCCGATGAAGTCGCCGACCTGCAGTGGGCCGACCGCGGACACGTTCGTCACCTGATTGCTGGCGACGGTGCGGTCGCCAGTGAACAGCCAGCCTCCCATGAGGTCGCTACCGAACGGCGCGATTGCGCCGTTGTACGTGGTCGTGGCTGACAACGGCGTGTAGTTGAATGTGGACGGCAGAGTCGTGCCGAACGTCAGGTGGCCGTTCGTGTTGACGGTGGCAGCCGAATACGTGGCGCCGTCGAAGACGAAACCGAACGGCAGCGTCACGGCGTAGTTGTTGTCGTCGAGTGCCGGGATCCCCGAGAGGCCCGTGGCCGCGGCCACCAAGGTGCCACCGGTGATCGGCACAAAGGTGCCGGCTGTCTGCGTGAACACGTAGGCAGTGCTCACCTGGGCACCGGCCGCTCCGGAGAGCGACAGCGCCGCGGCGAGCGCGGGCAGCAGATTCCGGGGATCGAGGGTGGAGGGCATTGCTGTTGGGGGTCGGATTGATTGGGGTATGGAAAGAGCGAGTTGGCTCACCGAGCCAGCTCGGCAGGGCAGAGAATCGTAGGCGCCCCAGGAACGCACGCAAGTGCTCGGCCCGAGGTGGTGGAGGTCGGTGGTAGTCCGCTCGCTTCCACCCGCCTCTCGCTATTGCGCCCCAATGGCATGGCTCTCCGCACATGCCACAGGCTGATCGGGCACTAGTGGGCATGCAGGGGGCCAGACGCGCCCTGGGCCGAGTCGGCAGAACCGTCAGACTGGACGGCGACAGCTGGGCTGTTGCCGGCAGGATGGGTGGAACAAGCTGCGATTCCGGCCGCCCGGCGGCAAGCGGTGGCCGATGCCAGGGAGCGAACCGGTCCCGTGCGCCGGGTTCCGGTGCGGAGATCGGCACGATCGGCGCGGGGTCGTGCCAGTCGACCAGCAGGGGCGCGTTCCGGCACGTTTGCCGGGGCGGGCAACGGTGCTTCGGCCGGCTCGGCGGGGGCGGGACCTTGCGCCGGCTGGTCGACCTGCACGGGAGATGGCGCCGTGTCGAACCAGAAGAACGCCGCGACCGAGAGCGCGGCGAGCAACACGGTGAGGATCAGGAGGAACCTGCTGCGCGCGTCGTTCATCGGGCTCGCCCTCGCTGCGTCCGGTGCCGCGCGCAGTGTAGCGGTCTGCGCCGGGGCCTGGTCATTGCATCCGCGGCCCGCCGTCCGGCGAAGGCCCACACATGCCGCGCCTTCGCCCCTTCGCCCTCGTCGCCGTCTCGCTGCTGCTCGTGGCGACCCTGTTCTCCCTGACCTCCTGCTCGTCGAACTGGCCACGCCGCGACCCGACCGGCGAGACGTTCCCGACGGTGACCGGCAACTCGCTGGCCGGCGAGCCGGTGACGTTCCCCGGCGAAGGCAAGGGCGCGCCGCTGCTGCTGCTGATCGGCTACCAGCAGAACACGCAGTTCGACCTCGACCGCTGGATCCAGGGACTCGACACGGCGGGTGCTGCGGTGCGCGCCTACGAACTGCCGACGATCCCGGGGCTCATGCCGCGCATGTTCTCCGGCACCATCGACGGCGGCATGCGGCGCGGCATCCCGCAGGAGGACTGGCTCGCCGTCGTCACGCTCTACGCCGACGCGGCGAAGGTCGCGGCGTTCACCGGCAACGAGGACGGGCTGCCAGGGCGCATCGTGCTGCTCGACCGCGACGGCGTGGTCGCGTTCTTCCACGACCGCGGCTACTCGCTCGGCACGCTGAAGAAGCTGCTCGCGGTGGCGGCGGAACTGCAGGCGCAGCGGTAGCCGGGCCGGCGTCAGCGCGAGGTGGGCCGGAACAGCGCCACGCGCGCCTGCTTCGCCGCCGGATGGCTCACTGCGTGTAATGCCGCAGGAACCAGCCGTCGCCGAGCGGCGTGAAGCGCTCGAAGTCCGGGTCGTCGCCGACCGGCGGCCGGTCGACTGGCTGCAGGCCGGAGGGCACGTACACGAAGGCCTGGAAGGCGCGGTGGAAGAAGTTGCCGTAGCTCGCGAGTTCGATCTCGACCGTGAACGGCCACTGCTCGGGCACGCACACGCGGTAGCTGTAGGCGCCGATGCGCTGCAGCAGCCGTTCGACCTGCTGCGCGCGCGGCCCGGTGAGCTGCTGCCAGCGCGTGTCGGTGACGCGGGCGTCCTGCAGCACTTGCCGCAGCGCGTCGCAGTCGTCCCGGTGCTCGCGGAACACCGCGGCGGCGGCTGCTTCGTCGATGTCGCCGCGGCCGCGCGCCTCGTCGCGCCCGAACGCGTCCAGCACGATCCAGCACTGCACGATCCAGACGACGAACCACAGCAGCAGCACGATGCCGAGCAGGCAGGCGAATCCGACCAGCAGCGGCCGGCGGCGGAGTGCTCCGGGCAGGCGGACGGGCGGTACTGCGGCGGGGATCGGGCCGAGGTCGGACACGGGCGAGGCCGTGGACTTTACGCGGCAAAGCGAAGGCGGTCCAGCCGGCCCGCCGCCCGGCGCCGCCCCGCCCGCCCCGCTACGCCTGCGCCGACGACACGATCGTCTTCGCCTGTCCCAGCGGCTTGCCGAACCTGTCGGTCGGCGGCGTGGCGACCGGCTCGTACATCATGTTGCGCCGCTGCGGCACGAAGCCCGCGTCCTTGATGTGCCGTTCGATCTCCGGGATCGACGTCGGGTGCGTGCAACCGGCCGAACTGACGACGTTCTCCTCGAGCATCGCCGAGCCGAAGTCGTCGGCGCCCATCATGAGGCCGATCTGGCAGGTCTTGAGGCCCTGCGTGACGAAGCTCGACTGCAGGTGCGGCACGTTCTGCAGGTAGAGGCGCGACAGGCTCAGCGTGCGCAGGTACTCGGCGACCGTCGCCTTGCTGCCGCCGCGGCCCGCGAGCATCTGCTCGCCCAGCGCCGTGTTCTCGGGCTGGAACGTCCACGGGATGAACGCCGTGAACACGTTGGTCTCCTGCTGCAGCTCGCGCACGCGCGTCATGTGCTCGATGCGTTCTGCGTCGGTCTCGACGTGGCCGAACATCATCGTTGCGGTGCCCTTGCCGCCGAGCGCGGCCCACTGGCGGAAGACCTCGAGCCACTCGTCGGTGGTGGCCTTCTTCGGTGCGATGATCTTGCGCACGCGCTCGACGAGGATCTCGGCGCCGCCGCCCGGGATCGAGTCGAGGCCGGCCGCCTTGAGGTCCTGCAGCACCATGCGCACGGGCCGCTTCTCGAGTTTCGCCAGGTGCGTGATCTCGGGCGGGCTCATGCCGTGGATCCAGACCTGCGGGTAGCGCGCCTTGAGGTCGCGGAAGAGCTCGGCAAACCAGTCCGACTTGAGGCGCGGGTGGTGGCCGCCCTGCAGCAGCAGCTGGATGCCGCCCTGCTGCACCAGTTCGTCGACCTTCTGGTAGATCACCTCGCGCGGCAGCACGTAGGCGTCGGCGTCGTTCGGCGAACGGTAGAAGGCGCAGAAGCCGCAATCGGTGACGCAGACGTTGGTCGGGTTGACGTTGCGGTCGACGATGTAGGTCACGCGCGCCAGGCCGTCCTGGTGCGGCGGCACGAGCCGCAGGCGCACGTGGTGCGCGCAGAGGCCGAGCGAGGGCTGGTCGAGGGCGCGGTAGAGCAGCAGCGCCTCGGGTGGCGTGAGCGCGCCGCCGGCGACGGCCTTCTCGGCGGCGTCGCGCAGGCGGATCGGGTCGGCGGGGTCGGACGTCATGGGGGCGCAGAGGGTAGGCCCGCGGGGCGCTGGGCGGAAGGGCAGGCGGGCATGCGGAGGCGGGGGCATTGACCCCGGCGCCGGCCGCCGGGATCGTTCTGCGTGGTTCCGGGTGGTCCGGGACGCTTGCCCCCTCCGCACGCCCATGTCCCTCACCACCCTGCTCGTCGCATTTTTCGCCGCCCTGCCGCAGAACCTGCCGCAACCAGCGGCCCCGCAGGCTCCGGCGCCCCAGTGGCGCCGCGCCGTGATGCCCAAGCCGATCGCGTCGGCCTTGCCGATCGCGGCCGAGCAGACGCGCGTCGTCGTCAAACTCGCGGAACGGCGCCCCGAACTCGTCGCGGGCGGCCGCATCGCCGACCCCGCGATCCTGCGCACGATCGGCGCGCGGCCCGCGGCGCCGTTCTTCGCCGGCCGGGAACAGGAGCTCGCCACGGTGCGCGCGCGCCAGCGCGAAGCCCTGCCGGCCGGCGTCGAGCCCCCGGTCGACCTCGCGCTCTACTTCGAGGTGCTGGCGGCCAGCGCCGCCGACGCGCGCGAAGTCGTGCTGGCCCTGAACGCGCTCGAGAGCGTCGAGCTCGCCTACCCGCGCGAACTGCCGGCGCCGCCGCCGGGCGACATCCTGCCGGTGACCGCCGACTTCACGGCGAACCAGGGCTACCGCGCGCCGGCGCCGAACGGCTTCGACGGCGCCACGCTGCTCGCGGTGACGGGCGCATCGGGTGCCGGCGTCAAGGTGCTCGACATCGAGTGGGGCTGGGAACTCGCGCACGAGGACCTCGGCAAGCTGCGCCCGGGTTCGCTGGTCGGGCCGCCGATCTCGAACGCGACCTACAACAACCACGGCACCGCGGTGATCGGCGAGATGGCGGCCGACGCCGACATCTACGGCGTGACCGGCCTCGTGCCCGACGTGCAGGTGTTCGTCGCGACCAACTATCCGGCGACCGGCTACAGCGTCGCCGCGGCGATCCTCGTCGGCCTGCCGGTGCTCGGCAGCGGCGACGTGATGCTGCTCGAGGCGCAGACCAGCACGCCGCTCGGCCTCGGCCCGACCGAGTGGCTCCAGGCCGACTTCGACGCGATCGTCACCGCGACCACGCTCGGCGTGATCACCGTCGAGGCGGCCGGCAACGGCAACGTCGACCTCGACTCGCCGGTGCTCGGTGGCCTGTTCAACCTCGCCGTGCGCGATTCGGGCGCGATCATCGTCGGCGCGACCGAGGGCGTGAGTCTGACGAAGGCCTCGTTCAGCTGCCACGGATCGCGCATCGACGCGAACGGCTGGGGCCGCAACGTCGCCTCGACGGGCTACGGGGACCTGTTCAACCCGAACGACGTGCGCCAGCGCTACACGGCGACGTTCAGCGGCACCTCGTCGGCGTCGCCGATGGTGACCGCGGCGGTGATCGCGCTGCGCGGCGGCGCGCTGGCACAGCTCGCGCCGGCGCAGGCGGCGGCGCTGAACGGCTTCGCGATCCGCGCGCTGCTGCGCGCGCACGGCTCGCCCGTGCCGGCCATCGCGCGGCGGCCGGACACCAGCGCGTTGCTCGCGGCCGCCGGCATCGCGCAGGGCATGGCCGTGCGCGGCGAACCGGCGACGGGGCAGAGCTGCTTCGTCGACCTGGTGCCGGGTTTCCCCGCGGGTGCCGGCGACTTCTGGGCGATGGTCGGCGGGCTCGATCCCGTCAACGTGTTGATGCCCGCGCCGTACCTCGGCCGCGTGCTGATCGACCCGAACACGTCGGTGCCGCTCGCGTTCGGCTCGTTCGCGACCACGCCCGGCACCTTGCCGGTCAACGTGCCCGCCGACGTGGGCCTGCGCGGCCTGCGCTACCTCGTGCAGGGTTACACCCTGGTCGGCGCCACGAACGAGATCCGCGCCGTCGACTGCGCGACCTTGTTCGTGCGCCGGTAGCCCGGCGCGCGGCTTCCAAGGAAACGCCGCAGCGGCGCCGAGGGCGTGTTTCGCCTTGGACGTGTCGCCGCGTTGCGGCGTTCGGGGGCTCAGAGCCCGCGCTGCCAGTCCGGCCGCAGCGGCAGCTCGCCCGCCAGGGCCGCGTCGATCGTCGCGACGATCGACGCGCGGTCGCGCGGCAGCCGGCCTTCGAGCGACAGCCAGTTCGAGGCGTGGTTCGTGCGGAACACCGCGTCGCCCGGGTTCGCCTCGGCGACCAAGGTGCGCAGCTCGCGCAACATGCCGGGCACGTCGGGCAGCTCGAAGCGGCCCCGCTCCTCGGCGCGCGCGATCGGCGTGCCCGGGATCACCGTCAGCGTCAGCGCCGACAGGAAGCGTGGGTCCATCGCGGTCGCCAGCGCGGCGGAGGCGCGCGCGTGCGCTTCGCTGCGGTCGGTGCCGCCGGCGCCGAGCAGGAAGATCACCGACAGCTTCATGCCGGCCTCGTGCGCGGCGCGCGCGGCCGCGACGTGATCCTCGGCGGTGCTGCCCTTGCCGATGCGGCGCAGGGTCTCGTCGTCGCCGCTCTCGGGGCCGACGTAGAGCAGCGACAGGCCGGCTGCGCGCAGTGCCGCGAGTTCGGCGGCGGTCTTCTGCAGCACGTTCGGCGCGGTCGCGTAGCAGGAGACGCGGCGCAGGCGGGGGAAGGCGGCCCGGCACGCGGCGAGCAGCGGCAGCCAGCTGGCGAGCGGCAGACCGAGCGCGTCGCCGTCGGCGACGAACACCTTCTGCACGCGGTCGCCGAAGTGGTGCCCCACCGCGGCGACGTCGTCGAGCACTTCCGTCAGCGAACGCTCACGGTACTGCTTGTCGCGGTACATGTCGCAGTAGGTGCACTTGTTCCAGCTGCAGCCGATCGTCGCCTGCAGGATGTAGGAATCGGCTTCGCTCGGCGGCCGGTAGATGCTGCCTTCGTAGCGCATGGCGGGGCGCGCCGCGTCAGCGGCCCTCGGGCGGCGTCGGCAGCGGCGTCGCCTGGTCGGTCCGCGCGTCGTCGACCTGGACCGGCACCGGCGCATGGCGCAGCCGCGCAGCGTTGCTCTCGCCGAGCGCCCGTTCCTGCACCAGGGCCTGCAGCAGCCGTGCCCGGTACTCGCGCAGCGCCTCGCGCGCGGCCGCCAGTTCCCGCAGGTAGCCCGCCGCATCGCGGAAGTCGATCGCCACGCGCGACGGCGGCGACTGCGGCTGCCGCGCGAGCGCCTGCAGCCACGGCACCCCGCTCGGGGGCGGGTCGTCGATGCGCACTTTCTTGAGCCAGAAGCCCTGGCGGCTCGCGGTGACCTGGCGGCGCGCGGCGGCGATCGGGATCGGCCCGGGCGCCACGACTTCGTCGCCGGCGCCGGCCGGGCCGAGTTCGTAGTCCACCAGCGGCGGCAGGCCTTCGGGCACCGGGAAGGCCCGGCCCGTGATCACGCGCGCACTCGCCGACTGCTGCACGCGCGCGCCCGGTGTCGTGACCTTCACCGACAACTCGAACGGCTCGTGCTCGAGCAGGAACCCGGCGAAGCCGGGCGTGCACTGCGCGGCGAGCAGGTTGCCGATCGCGTGGCAACGCAGCGTGCGGCGCTGCGCGCGCGGGTCGCGCCGGACCCCTGGAGCCGTCGCCTCGGTCGCGGCCGGCCAGTCGCGGCGGAACAACTCGAGCAGCTCCGGCTCGTTGGTGCGCGGCGAACCCGCGAGCAGCAGGAACGCGGCGTCGCCCGCGTAGTCGTCGTCGACGCACGGCAGCACGTCGGCCGGCGGCACCTTGGTGCCGAGGCCGAGCAGCGCGTCGAACACGAACAGGCGCACGCAGCTGGCCATGGGGCCAGGTTCGTCGCGCAGCGGCGGCAGCGCCTTCTGCAGCGCCGTGCCGAGGCTCTTGTCGCCGAGTTCGCGCGCCGCGTGCGCGGCCCACGCGATCGTGCGCGGGTCGGTGCTCGCGAGCGCTGCGGCGATCGCCTTGGGTTCGCGCGGCAGGGCCGCTGGATCCGGTTCCTGGGCGGCGGCGATGCCGAGCAGCAGGACCCAGGACGTCCACGCAGTCCGCATGCCCACATGGTGGCCGCGGGCGCGGTGGCGTCAACCGGGGGCGGGCCGTTCCGCGGCCGGGCGGCGCCAGGTTACGGGACAGGCCAGGGTGGCTATTGAAGACATGTCCCGCGCCTGCCTCGCCATCCCGGTCCTCGTGCTGCTCGCCGCTTGTTCCCGTGCGGACGGCCCGCGCGACGAAGTGCTCGCCGCCGCGACGATCGGTCCGGCCGGCGGCCAGCTCGAGATCACCGAGGGCCTCTACGCGGGCACGCGGCTCGTGGTGCCCGGCGGTGCGCTCGCGCGCGCCGAACGGATCACGATGGTGAAGCCCGCGCCGCCGCCGGCGAACTCCTACGCGCCGGCCGTGGTGAGTGGCCCCGGGCCCTACCTGCGCGTGGATCCGCCCGAGGTCGGCTTCGCCGTGCCGGCTTCGCTGCGGCTGCCCTACCTCGTGCCGAGCGTCCAGGGCTACGGCTCCGGCAACGTGCGCGTGCTGCACGTCGCCGCGGCGCAACATCACTACATCGAACCGCCGGTCGTCGACGCCGTCGCCGGCCGCGTCGAGTTCCCGACCAACGCCCTCGGCGGGTATCAGGTCGTGCCGGGCGTGCGCGCGGCGACGATCGGCGACTACCTCGGCGCGCTGGGCGCGACCGTGCCGCTCGAGGGCGGCTGGTCGTTCACCTACGAGCAGCAGCTGCTGGCGCAGCAACCGTCGTTCGTCAGCATGCAGTGGCGCATCGACACCGGCTCGTTCGCGGAGGCCGTCTACCTCGACGCGGTCACGTGGCGCTGCGCCGCGCGCGCCGCACTGTCCGCCGACTGGCTCGAGGTCTGGGACACGCCGCTCGACGTGCTGCTGCTCGAGCCCTACGTGACCACGCCGCCGGTCGAGACGACGACGCGCATCCACTCGCCGATCGCCAGCGCCGTGCCGGCGCACACGGGCCGCGCGACGCTGCTCGCGCGCTTCGGCTACGAGCTGCCGCTGCGTTTCGGCGCACGCGAGTTCCGCGACGTGCTGCGCGTGCGCCTGCTGGTGGCCTGGGAACGGCCCGACCTCGGCACCGGCAGCCGCGAACAGACCTTCTGGTTCGCGCCCGGCGTCGGGCTGCTGCAGTTGCGGCAGGACGGCCTGATCCGCCAGCGCACGGATCTGTGAGCCGGATCCGTGGTCCGCTGCTGCTATGGTTGCCGCGATGGAAGCCCGACTGCGTGACCTGCTCGCGCGCGCGGGTGCCGCGCCGGGCCCCGTCGTCGTGCTGACCGGCGCCGGCATCTCGGCCGCGAGCGGCATCCCGACCTTCCGCGGCCCCGAGGGCTACTGGCGGATCGGCAGCGTGAACTACCGGCCCGAGCACCTGGCGACGCGCAGCGCGTTCGAGCGCATGCCGGAGTCGGTGTGGGCGTGGTACCTGTATCGCCGCGGCGTCTGCCTCGCGGCGGTGCCCAACGCGGCGCACCGGGCGCTCGTCGAACTCGAGCGGGCGCGCGGCGAACGGTTCGTGCTGGTGACGCAGAACGTCGACGGCCTGCACCTGCGCGCGGGCAACACGCCGGCGCGCACGCTGCAGGTGCACGGCAATCTGCACTTCGCGCGCTGCTTCGGGGCGTGCGGCGGGCCGCTGCCGCTGCCCGCGGAGCTCGGCGCCGGCTGGCCCCGCGACCGCGAACTCGATCCGGCGACCGCGGCGGCGCTGCGTTGTGCGCGATGCGGCGGCTGGCTGCGCCCGCACGTGCTGTGGTTCGACGAGTGCTACGACGAGGCGAACTACCGCTTCGACAGCGCGCTCGGTTCGCTCGGCGGGGCGGCGCTGCTGCTGGTGGTCGGCACCGCGGGGGCGACGAACCTGCCGAGCCAGCTGGTGACCGCGGCGGCCGCGCGCAACGTGCCGCTCGTGGTGCAGAACCTCGAGCCGAGCCCGTTCACGGCGACGGCGGCGCGCGCGCGCGACGGCGTGGTCGTGCTCGGCGAGGCGGCCGACGAGGTGCCGCGCATCGTCGCCGCGCTGCTGGCCTGAGGCCCCGGCGGCGCGCATCATCCGCGGGCGATGGCCGACCGCTCCTCGGTGTTCTTGACGGCAGCGCTGTGCGCCTCCGCAGGCCCGCTGGCCGCCCAACTCGCGCGCGACCCGGCGCACCCCATCCCGGTCGAGAAGGGACTGCCCGCGGCCTGGCTCGCGAGTCTGTCGGCGCGCGGCGAACCGACCATGCTGCGCGGCTGGGACGAGCTGCGCTACGTGGGCATGCCCGCCGGCGGCATCGGCTGCGGCACCGTCTACCTCGGCGGCGACGGCCGGCTCTGGTGCTGGGACGTGTTCAACCAGCGGCACGAGGGCGTCGTGCCGAACACGCTGCGCGGGCGCGAAGTCACCGACCCGTTCGGCGGCGCGGTGCGCGAGCGCGACGGCGCGAACTTCGTGCGGCCCGTGGTGCAGAGCTCGCCGTGGCAGGTCGACCTCGGGTTCGCCGTGAAGGTAGGCGACGACGTGCCGCGCCCGCTCGATCGCACCGGCTTCCGCGACGTCGAGTTCGAATGGCGCTGGCCGATCGGCATCGTGCGCTACAGCGACCCGGACGTGCCCGTGCGCGTGGTGCTCGAGGCGTTCTCGCCGTTCGTGCCGCTCGACGCGGGGCGGTCGAGCTACCCGGCGACGGTGCTGCGCTGGCGCATCGAGAATGCCAGCAACGCCACGGTGCCGGTCGAGGTGCGGGCCGCGGTCGTGAATCCGGTGCTGCGGTTCTCGCCCGCGGTCGGCAGCCGCGTGCGCGCGACGGTCCCGTTCGCGGCGAAGGACCGGGGGCGCGGCGTGCTGTGCACGGTGGCCGCTGCCGGGCCGGCCGGGGCTTTGCGCGCCGACGTGATGATCGACGACTTCGAGCGCGAGGGCTGGGGCGGCTGGACGGCCGAGGGCGAAGCGTTCGCGGGCGGGCCGTTCCGCTGGGCGGAGCGCGCGAGCTACCACGATCTGCGCGGCCACGGCGGCCAGCGCCTCGTCACGTCGCACAACACGCGGCGCGCGGCTTCGTGCGCGGCGGCCGACGCCCTCACCGGGACGCTCGTGAGCGCGCCGTTCCGGCTCGAACGCCACTTCGTGAACATGAAGCTCGCGGGCGGCCGCCGGCCCGACGACGAGTTCGTCGAACTGCTGGTCGACGGCGAGCGCCTCGCGTGGGCGACCGGCCACGACGGCAACGACCTGCGTCCGGTGTCGCTCGACGCGCGCTCGGCGGCCGGCAAGCTGGCCGTGCTGCGCGTGGTCGACCGCGGCAGGGGCGGCTGGGGCAACCTCACGCTCGACGACGTGGTGCTGAGCGACGGTTCGGTCGCCGACGCGCAGATCGAGGCGTTGCCGGACCTGGGCTCGTTCGCCGTGTGCGCGGTGCACGGCGACACGGAGGTGCTCGAGGCCGCCGGCGAACGCGGCAGCCTGCGCGCCGTCGCGGCGGTTGCGCCGCACGCGGCCGCGGAACTGCCGTTCGTGATCGCGTGGCACTTCCCGAACCTCGCGGACTCGGTCCCCGCCGTGCCGGGACTCGCCGCGGCGGACCGGCAGCGCCACTACGCCGCGCGCTTTCCCGACGCCGGCGCGGTCGCCGCCGAGGTCGCGGCGGGCCTCGACGAACTCACGCGCCTGACGCGGCTCTGGGCCGACACGTGGTACGGCGGCACCTTGCCGCGCTGGCTGCTCGAACGCACGCTCGCCAACGCGTGCGCGCTGCAGACCACGACGTTCCACCGGTTCCGCAACGGCCACGTCTGGGGCTGGGAGGGCACCGGCTGCTGCGAGGGCACCTGCACGCACGTGTGGCACTACGCGCAGTCGCTGGCGCGGCTGTTCCCCGAGCTCGAGCGCGACCTGCGCCACCGCACCGACTTCGGCATCGCCTACCGCGACGACGGCATGATCGACCACCGCGGCGGGCTCGGGGTCGGCGACGCGGTCGACGGCCAGGCGGGCGTCGTGCTGCGCACGTACCGCGAGCACCAGTGCAGCGCCGACGGGGCGTTCCTCGCGCAGCTCTGGCCGCGCTGCCGGAAGGCGCTCGAGTTCCTGATCGGGCAGGACGCGCGCGACGGCGAACCCGACGGGCTGCTCGCGGGCGCGCAGGCGAACACACTCGACGCCGCGTGGTACGGCGCGGTGCCGGCGCTGTCGTCGATGTACCTGGCGGCGCTGCTGGCAGGGGCGGCGATGGCGGACGAACGGTCGGACCCGGCGTTCGCCGCACGCTGCCGCGAGATCGCGGCGCGCGGGCGCGCGAGTTTCGCGGGCCTGTTCGATCGCGAGCGCGGCTGGTTCGTGCAGCGCGAGGATCCTGCCCACCTCGACGCGATCGGCACCGGGGCCGGCTGCCACGTCGACCAGGTGCTCGGCCAGGGCTGGGCCTGGCAGGTCGGGCTCGGCGAGATCGCCGACCCCGACCTCGTGCGCGCGGCGCTGCGCAGCCTGTGGACCAGCAACTTCGCGCCCGACATGGGCGCCGTGCGCGGGTCGCTGGCGGCGCCGCACCTGCGCGGCCGTCCCTACGCGCTCGCGGGCCACCGGGGCCTCGTCATGTGCACGTGGCCGTTCGGCGGCAGGCGCAGCGACTGGGAGAGGCACTGGCAGTTCGGCTACTTCCAGGAGTGCATGACCGGCTTCGAGCACTTCGCCGCGGCGACGATGATCGGCACCGGCGAAGGGGACCTCGTCGAGCACGGCCTCGCGGTCGAGCGCGCGATCCACGAGCGCTACGCCGCGCGCGAACGCAATCCGTTCAACGAAGTGGAGTGCGGCGACCACTACGCGCGCGCGATGGCGAGCCACGCGGTGTTCCTGGCCGTCTGCGGGTTCGAGTACCACGGCCCGAACGGCCACCTCGGCTTTCTGCCGCGCGTGCGGCCCGAGGACTTCGCGGCGGCGTTCACGGCGGCGGCCGGCTGGGGCACGATCGCGCAGCGGCGCACGGCGCAGCGGCAGACGCACGTCGTCGACGTGGCCTTTGGCGAACTCACATTGCTCACGCTCGCCGTCGCGTTGCCGCGCGGGGCCAGCGCGCGCGAGGTGCGCTGCGATGGCGAACCCGCCGCGTTCGTCCAGCAGGGCGAGCGCGTGCTCGTGACGCTGCCCGCGCCGCGCACGCTGCGGGCTGGCGAGCGGCTCGCCGTGGTGCTCCGCTGGTGATCCGCGGGTAGTGCTGGCATGCTGCCGGCGACCCCTCGGAACCACCATGCTGCTCGCCCTCCCGCTGCTCTGCCTCTCGCTGCCGCCGCAGGATCCGCCGGCCCTGCGCGCGCCGTCCGTGCCGCTCGTCGTGCACGATCCCTACTTCTCGATCTGGCTGCCGCACGACCGGCCGACCGACGGGTGGGCGACGCACTGGACCGGGCGGCAGTGGCCGATCTCGAGCTACGCGTCGATCGACGGCGCGCCGGTCCGGCTGCTCGGTCCCGAGCCCGCCGAGGCGCCGGCGCTGCCGTGGCTCGGCACCGAGGTGACGCCGACGCGCACCACGTTCCACTTCGCCGACGACCGCGTGGCGCTCGAACTCGCCTTCCTGACGCCGGCGCTGCCCGCGGACCTCGACGTGTTGTCGCGGCCCGTGACCTACGTCGTGTGGACCGCGTCGAGCCGCGACGGCAAGGTGCACCAGATCGAGATCGGCTTCGAGGTCACTTCGCTCCTCTGCGTCGACCGGCCCGAGCAGGAAGTGGCGCCGGTGCAACTCGCCGTCGAAGGTCTCGATGTCGCCGGTGCCGGCAGCGTCGAGCAACCGGTGCTGCGCGCGCGCGGCGACGACTTGCGCATCGACTGGGGCCACGCCTACCTCGCGCAGGTGAAGGGCGCCGGCAAGGTCTCGGTGACGCGGCGCAAGGCCCTCTACGCGCGGTCGCCGCTCGCGGTGCCGGCCGAGGGGCAGGCACAGCACTTCGTGCTGCTGGCCTACGACGACGTGTTCGCGATCCGCTACTTCGACCGCGACCTGCGCGCCTACTGGCGGCGCGCTCCCGACGCCGGCCCCGGCCCGCTCTTGCGCGCGGCGTTCGCCGACTATGCGCGGCTCGACGCGGCCGCGCGCGCCTTCGACGCCGAGTTCGCCGCCGCGGCGGAAGCACTCGGCGGCGTGCGCTACGCGCAGCTGTGCGCGCTCGCCTACCGGCAGTGCCTCGGCGGCAACAAACTGTGCGCGGACAAGAACGGCCAGCCGCTCCTGTTCCCGAAGGAGAACTTCAGCAACGGCTGCATCGCCACCGTCGACGTGATCTACCCGATGGCGCCGCTGTTCCTGCTGTTCGGCGCCGACCTCGCCAAGGCGATGCTCGTGCCCGTGCTCGACTACGGCAGCAGTCCGCGCTGGAAGTTCCCGTTCGCGCCGCACGACCTCGGCACCTACCCGCACGCGACCGGCCAGGTCTACGGCGGCGGCGAGCGCGACGAACGGAACCAGATGCCCGTCGAGGAGTCGGCGAACCTGCTGCTGCTCGTCGCGGCGCTCGCCCAGCGCGAGGGCCACGCGGAGTTCGCCATGCGCTACTGGCCGACGCTCGCCAGGTGGGCGCAGTACCTCGAGGCGAAGGGCTTCGACCCCGAACGCCAGCTCTGCACCGACGACTTCACGGGCCATCTCGCGCACAACGTGAACCTGTCCGCGAAGGCGATCCTCGCGCTCGGCGCGTTCGGCAAGCTCTGCGCGCTCGCGGGCAAGCCGGACGAGGCTGCGCACTGGCGGCGCGTCGCCGAGCAGTTCGCCGCGCGCTGGATCGCCGAGAGCCGGGACGGCGACGCGACGAAGCTCGCGTTCGACAAGCCGGGCACGTGGAGCCAGAAGTACAACCTCGTCTGGGACTCGATCCTGGGATTGGGCATGTTCCCTCCCGAGGTGTTCGCGCGCGAGTTGGCCGCCTATCGGCAGCGCCAGAACCGCTACGGCCTGCCGCTCGATTCGCGCGCGACGTTCACGAAGATCGACTGGACCCTGTGGTCGGCGTGCCTCACCGGGAAGCGCGAGGACTTCGATGCGCTGGTCGAGCCGGTGTGGCGCTGGGTGCACGAGACGCCCGATCGCGTGCCGATCTGCGACTGGTACGAGACGCAGTCCGGCCGCAAGGTGAACATGATCGCGCGGCCCGTCGTCGGCGGGTTCTTCGTGCGTTTCCTGCAGCACGAGGAGGTCTGGCGGAAGTGGTTCGCCGCGGGCCAGGCCACGGCCAAGGACTGGGCCCCGTTGCCGCTCGCGGAGGTGAGCGTGTTGGTCCCGACGTCGGAGGAAGCGGGGATCGAGTGGCGCTACGTCACGGCGGAGCCCACGAAGGGTTGGCAGGCGGCGGGCTTCGACGACGGCGCGTGGTCGCGCGGGGTGGGCGGGTTCGGCACGGTGGGCACGCCGGGCGCCGTCGTGCGCACCGAGTGGAACACGGGGGAGATCTGGCTGCGGCGCAAGTTCACGCTCGACGCGGACGCGGGCGACGACGCGCGGTTGCTCGTGCACCACGACGAGGACGCGGAGGTGTGGATCGACGGCGTGTTCGCGGCGCGGCTGCCGGGGTACTCGGTCGCCTATGGTCGGGTGGAGATCACGGCGGAGGCGCGCGCGAGGTTGACGAAGGGCGAGCACACGTTCGCCGTGCGCTGCCGGCAGACGGCTGGCGGACAGTACATCGACGTGGGGCTCGTGGTCGCGCGGCTGGCGAAGTAGCGGCCGCGCTCAGCACGAGCCCGGTGCCGGCTCGAACAGCGCGAACGCCGCGCCGGTCGGGTCCATCAGCATGGAGAACCTGCCCACGCCCGGGATCGGCGTGTTCTCCATCATCGCGTTGGCGCCGAGCTGCTTCGCCTTCGCGGTCGAGGCGGCGAGATTCCGCACGAAGAAGTAGACGACCCAGCACGACGGCGAACCGGGCGGCATCGGGTTCTTCATCAGCCCGCCGGCCTGCTTGCCGTTCAGCACCTGCACGTGGTAGGTGCCCATCGGCCCCATGTCCTTCGGCTCGTCCTGCCAGCCGAACATCGCCTTGTAGAAGCGTTGGGCCGCCCCGTCGTCGCTCGTGTAGAGCTCGTTCCGGCAGACGCGCCCGGGCACGGGAAGGTCGGGGTCGAAGCCCTGCGAGCAGGGCAGGCCCTTGAACAGCGAGAAGTAGGCGCCCTGCGGATCGCCGACCACCGCGAAGCGGCCGGTGTTGGGGATGTCGGTCGGCGGCACGCAGACGGACCCGCCGAGCTGGCGGGTCTTGTCGGCCGCGGCGTCGACGTCGTGCACGGCGAGGTAGGGCATCCAGTGCGCGACCGGGATGTTCGCCTCCTGCACGATGCCGCCGATCGGGCCGGGCCCGCAGTGGATCATGTGGTAGGTGCAGCCGTGCATCGGGACGGACTGGATCTGCCAGCCGAAGAGCTGGCTGTAGAAGCGGGTGGCGGTGGCGGCGTCCTTGGTCATGAGGTCGTGCCACACGAAGCGGCCGGGCCAGGGGCCGGCGGCGGGCGGGGTGGGGGTGGAGGGGGGGGGGGGGGGGGGCTTGGGGGGGCGCC
>VGXW01000051.1 GCA_016873195.1 Planctomycetota bacterium
GAAAGTGGAAGTAGTGCAGCAGCTTCGGGTAGTAGGCGATGCCGGCCTCGTCGACGTCGCCGAAGCGGCACCGCAGGGCCGTGCGGAAGGTCATGCGCCAGCGCCGCCCGCCGCGACCATCGCGGGGTCGTCGTCGCGGTTCCGCGCACTGTTGCGCGCGCACCATTCGGCGAGCGCGGGCACCTCGCGCGGCAGGTCCGTGTAGCGCTGCAGCTGCGCGAGCAGCACGTCGATCGTCGCCTGCACGTCCTTCTCGGCCGAGTGCGCGCCGTCGAGCGCGCTCGACTCGAGATCGCCGCGCAGGTAGAGGCGGCACGCGGCGCTGAGGTTGCGCGGGCCCATCAGGAAGCGGTCCCAACCCGTCTCCTTGACGTTGAAGATCACCTTCGCGTCGATCTGGTGCCGTCCCTTCAGGTCGAACGCGATGCCGTTGCGCTTGCACTCGGCGAGCCAGAGCGGGACGTCGTAGTCGATCTGGTTGAAGCCGCCGAGGTCGCTGTCGCCGAGGAACTCGACGAGCCGCTGGCCGACCTTCTTGAGCTGGGGGCCCCAGAAGATGCTGTTCGCGTCCTGGTCGTGGATGCCCGTGACCGCCGTCGACTGCTTGCTGACCGGGTGGTCCGGCCGGACCCGCTGGTGCAGCGTCTCGCGCGTGCCGTCGGGCAGCAGGCGCACGAACGCGAGCTCCATGATGCGGTCCTTCTGCGTGTCGAGACCGGTGGTTTCGAAGTCGAGGAAGACGAGCGGACGCGTGAGCTTCAGGATCATCGGCGAAGGGCTCCGGGGGCCGCGCGGGCTGACCGGCCCGTGACCGTCGCGGCGTGCACCAGTCCTTCCATCATGCGCGCCGGACGGGACGGGGCAAGTCGCGAGCCCGAGGTCGGTCGCCCACGCCGGCAGGACCACGATGCAGCGCGCGCGGCTTCCGAGGAAACGCCGCAGCGGCGCCGAGTGCGTGCTTCGCCCTGGAGGTATCGCCGCGTTGCGGCGTACGGAGGCTCAGGACGCCCACCGCCGCTCGACCCCGGCCAGGCGCACGATCCACGTGTCGCGGCCGGTGCGGCCCGTCTCGAACTGCGCGAAGGTGATGCCCCAGTCCATCTGGTCGTCGGCTGGCACCGTGCTGTCGCAGGCACCGAACAGGCTGCACTCCTCGATCTCCAACATGCGCTGCATGCGACTCCCGAGCGCGCCGACCGAGTCCACGAAACCGAGCCGCTCGTCGGTCGTGAGGTCGCCCGTCGGCTCCCAGAACAGCACCAACGAGTGCACGAGCTCGACGACCTCGTCCTGCACGCGCAGCAACTCACCGATCAGCCCGGCGCACCGTTCGTCACCGTGCATCGTGAGCGCCGGCCAGACGACCTCGTTCTCCTTGCGGAAGTGGATGGCCAGCACGAACTCACGCAGGAACCGCAGCAGGATGGCGGTATCGCCCTGCGGCAGTTCGCCGCCGTTCTGCACGTGCCCCGCGATCGCCCGGAGGATCCGCATCGCGCGGCGCACCGCACCGTGCTCCGCGCGCAGGATGTCCGTGAATCGGGGCATGCGAAACTGGCGTTGGGCGAGCGGCCCTGGCATGTCGACGGTCAGGAACTGCCCCGCCGCAGGAAGATTTCCGACCCCCGACATCGCGGCGGGGGAGTGGGCACAGAGGCTGTGGAGCAGATTCCACGGATTCGGCTTGCGTTAGGCGAACAGATAACTAACGTCTGGCGAACTGCTACCGAACCGAGGCCCCCATGCACTTCGCTCGCCAGCGTTCGCTCCCTTTCTTGCCGATCCACAGCCCGGGTCCGTCGGTCGTGGCACGGCCTACGCCACCTGCAGCCGAGGCTGCGAAGCGGTCTGGGGCCAGCCCGCGCGGGGCTCGAGTCCTGTTCCCACCGCCGCCACGCGGCGACCTGCAACCGGCGAAACCGCGCACTCGGGCGCCGCTGCGGCGGTTGCCCCTGAGGTTCCCACCGCCGCCACGCGGCGACCTGCAACCGGCGAAACCAGGCACTCTGGCGCCGCTGCGGCGGTTTCGATTGAGGTCGCTGGATCCGCCGCGGACCACCCCGCGTGCCACGCCGGCGGCGGTTCCTCTGCGCCAGCCGATTCGCGGAGCCGGCTTCGCGGCGAAGCGGACACAGCATGCCGTCGAGTTGTTCGGGGCCTGTATGATGATCGCCTTCTTCCTGTCGCTCGCCCTCTTCGCGTGAACTCCACCATCCGGTTCCGCGGGGCTCGCGGGCCGGTCAGCAGGAACCACTTCGCTCGACACGAACGATCGCCGAACCTCGGGAGGGACTGCCGTGAAGTTGATGCTTACGGAGAAGCAGATCCGTGTGCTGCGCTACTTCCGTGACTACCGCCGGGCGAAGGGAATCGCCCCGACGCTCGATGAAGCCGCGCAGGCGCTCGGCGTCAGCAAGATCACCATCCACGAACACCTGAACCAGTTGACGCGCAAGGGGGCGATCCACCGGGATCGCGCGAAGGCGCGGGCCGTGGCCATCCTGCACGATCCCGATGCTTCGGACGACGGCGTCGCGACCCGCGGAGCGCCGACGCTGCCGCTGCTCGGCATGATCGCGGCTGGGCGCCCGATCGAGGCCCTCGAGGACAGGCAGGATCTGGGCCTCGACGAGTTGGTTCCCACCGGCGAGCGCATCTACCTGCTGCGCGTGCGCGGCAAGTCGATGATCGAGGACCACATCGACGACGGCGATCTCGTCGTGGTGGAGAGGTGCGAGACGGCGAACGACGGCGACACCGTCGTGGCGATCCTCGATGGCGAGCAGGCGACGCTGAAGCGCTTCTACCGCGAACGCAACGGGTCGATCCGGTTGCAGCCGGCGAACTCCAGCCTGGCGCCGGTCTTCACGTCGCGCGTGCAGATCCGCGGCGTCGTCCGAGGCGTGATCCGTCGCTTCCGTTGAGGTTCCCACCGCTGCGACGCGGCGATCTGCGGCGGACGAAACCGCCCGATCGAGCGCCGCGGCGGCGTTCCGATCGAGGCAGCCCAGCCATGCCAACCCCTCCAGGCAAGAAGCAGAACGGTCCGTTCGTCGATCAGTGCGATCGCGGCAAGCACGCCTGGTGCCGCTGCGAACGCAGCGCCAGCTACCCCTACTGCGATGGCACCCACCGTGGCACCGGCGTCACGCCGCTGAAGGTCGTGTTCGACGAGCCGCGCACGGTCGCGTGGTGCGCGTGCGGTCGGTCGGGGAACAGGCCCTTCTGCGACGGCACGCACGGCAGCTCCTGACCGGCCGGGCGAAGGACCCCGGTCAGGACGCTGGCGGCGTCGGTCGCAACCACCCCTCGCGCAGCGCCACCTGCCGCGGGTCGGCCTTCGGATCGACCTCGAGCACCGGCGTGCCCGGTCCCGGTTCCGGCACCGCGGTGCGGCGCAGGATCGCGCCACGCCGCGCCAACAGCACTTCGAGCGGAGCACCGATCGCCGCCACGGCCTGGAACACCTCCTGCCAGCGCTCGCTGTCCACGCGCAGATCCTGCAGCGCCAGGATCTCGTCACCGGGCGCGAGCCCGGCGCGGTGCGCCGGCGCGTCGGCCTGCACCGAAGCGATCGTCGTCTTGCCAGCGTCGAAGGTGATGCCGAGATGCGGGCGTTCGGCGTCCTTCGCCGACAGACGCACACCGAACGCGCCGAGCAGGTCCGCGAGGTCAGGATCGAACGTGCCCGACGTCCATGCGTCGAGCGCACGCACGCCGTCCGGCCCCAGCACGGATTCCACGGCGGCGTGCACGTCCGCGAGCGTGTAGCCGCGCCCGGCGCCGTAGGAGCGCCGGAAGAGATCGCGCAGCACGTCGTCGAGGCAGCTCGCGCCGTCCGAACTGCGGCGCAGCAGCAGGTCGAGGCACATGGCCGCGATCGCGCCGTTCCCGTAGTAGTTCTGCGAGGAGTTCCTGGTGTTCTCGTCGGGCCGATAGAGCCGGATCCACGCGTCGAAGCTCGATTCGGCGAGCGACAACCGGAAGCGTCCCGGCGCGTTGCGCATCGTGGCGATGTTGCGCGCGACGGCCGCGAGGTAGTCCTCGGCCGGGACGAGCCCGGCGCGCTGGCAGAGCAGGTCGTCGTAGTAGGCGGTCCAGCCCTCGACCAGCCACAGCAGCGCGCTGTAGTTCTCGTTCTCGTAGTCGTAGCGCCAGAACTCGACCGGGCGCATGCGCTTCACGTTCCAGGCGTGGAACAACTCGTGTGCGGCGAGCGACAGGAACTCGCGATAGCCCTTGTCCGACTTCCAGGCCGCGCGCGACGCCAGCAGCGTGGTCGACTCGGCGTGCTCGAGACCACCGTGACCCTCGGCGGCGAACAGGCACAGGAACAGGTAACGCTCGTACGGCAAGGGACCGCCGAACACCGCGGCGGCCGCGCGCACGATGGCCGTGAGGTCGTCGGCGAGCCGGGCCGGCGGCGCTACGGTGCGCAGGCCGTCGAGCGCGAGGCCGTGGGGGACGCCTTCGACCTGCCATTCGAGTCGGTGGAACGCGGCGACCAGGCACGGCGAATCGACCGCGTGGTCCAGCGACCGCGCGCAGAGGGTCACGGGGCTGCCGCCAACCGGTGCATGGAACAGCGCTGGCCCGGCGCGCCTCCCGTCCGGAGATCGGCCAGGCAGGCTGCAGGCAACCTCCCAGCCAGCGGGAGCCAGGATCGTGATCCGGGCCTCGATCTCGGTTCGGCCTGTTGGCCACAGCAGCACGCAGGCGTGGTTCCAGTAGGCGTGCTCGTCGGTGAGGTCCGCGGTCCGCACGCTGAGGTCGTGGGCGTAGACCGTGTAGGCAACGCGCAGCCGCCGCGTCGCGGGTCCCGGCTCGAGCGCGAACCGGTTCTTGGCCACCTTGCGGCAGGCCAGCCTGGTTCCGTCGCTGGCATCGGTCGCCTCGACGCGAGCCAGGTGGCGAGAATACTCCCGGATCAGGTAGCTGCCTGGGGTCCAGGTCGGCAGGAACAACACCAGTTCGCCGCCTTCGTCGATCGCGTCCGTGCGCTCGAACTCGAGGGAGACCAGGATCTGGCGCCGTTCCGGCTCGCGAACGTCGATCGTGAAGTCGAGACCTGCCACGTGCCTCCTCGTCGATGCAGGCCTTGGAACCAGGCTTCCGGCGGGCCTGCTGCGCATCCACGGGCCTCGCGGCTTCTCGACCACGCCCGCACGCGACGCCGCAACTCCAGCACCAAGAGGCAGCTATGGCCGTCCATCGAGGGAGGAACACCGGGCCGGGGGGGTGGCACGCCCGACAGGAGTTGAACCTGTAACCTCTGCCTTCGGAGGGCAGCGCTCTATCCAGTTGAGCTACGGGCGCCCGCTTCCAGCACACTAGCGATGGCAGCGGGGCTCCCGCAAGAGGAACGGACCCCTTCTGTCCCGGGCAGGATCCGCCACGGGGCCGAGGGGCTGACACGCAGGGCGAGGTCCCGCGGCCCATGCGGAGTTCGGTCCTGACGGGAGTTGCCAACGGGCGCTCCGCGGAGTTCAATTCTGTGTGCAGCCCAGTTCTCCTCTCCCCACGACTTGAAACCCCCCACGCCGTGAGTCCTAGTACATCACGACGTCGAGTCGCGGTAGCGGAATGACCAAGACCCTCCATTCGATGCTCGCTGCGACGGCCATCGTTCTCGGTGGCTGGTGGGCCCTAGCGCCCTGGCGGGCCGAGGTGCTCCGCGCTGGCCTGGAGGACACGGTCCTCGGCGACTCGGATCAGGACTTCCTGCCGGACGTCGTGGAGTGGGCGGTGCTCACGAACGCCGCGAATCCCGACACGGACGGCGACCAGTGCCCGGACTTCGTCGAGGTCGTGCAGCGCGGCTCGCCGCGGCAGCCTGGCGTCGTACGGGCCCTGGACCACGAGATGCGCGTCGTGGTCACCGCTCCGCCGGAAGGGTCGCCCGATCCGGAACCGACCTTCCTGCACCTGCTGTTCCGATTCGTCGGCCGCGCATCGCTCATGACCTCGTTCCAGGTCTGGGCCGAGTTGCCGAGCCTTCCCGGTCTGCAGGTGCCGCTCGACCTGCTCGGGTGCGCGCCGATCCACTTCGCGGAACGGGCGACCCCAACCGATGGCCTGTGGATCCGGATCTCGGTCCCGATGGTCTCCGAGCAGATGCTGCGCACGATCCTCCCGTGTTCGATCCAAGCCAGGGCGATCATCGGCGGACGTTGCATCCGGGCTGGCGCGAGCCTGTTCGACCTGCAGGGCGTGATCTGCGCGCTCGTCCCGTACATCGGCAGTAGCAACTCCGGCGAAACTGTCGCGCTGCAGCCCATCGGGCGCCTCTCGAACGTGCTCACACCGGGCACCAACAAGATCTGCCTGTTGGAACTGCAGCGGGTAGGTGTTGGCTCGGGCGGCGCGGTCTACGAGGTCGTGGACGCGGCATGCGAAGACTGCAACGAACTCGAGTGCGGGGTGGCCTGCCCGTTGTCCCGCGGGTGGATCATCTCGATCCCGGGAGGGCTCGAGGCAATCACGGGTGGCTGAAGCCGGGTCGCTGCATCTTCCTTCCCACGGGCCGCTTGCAGCATGGCGCGATCCGCCCTGGTTCGCGAAGGGGGTGGGGAATCCAGGGAACAAAGCAAAGCCGCCCGCTCGTCTCTGCTGCGTGGAACTGCTTCGTGACCCGGACGCCGAACTCGTCGCTGCCTGCATGCAGCCCGAAGGCGCCGGGTTCGAGCGGGCCTTCGAGGAGTTGTTCACAAGGTATCGCGACCGCGTCTACGCGATTGCCTTCCGCATCGTGGGTTCTTCCGCCGATGCGATGGACATCGTGCAGGACAGCTTCTCGCTCGTATTCCGCAAGCTGCACGGCTTCCGGGGCGGCTCCCTGTTCAGCACGTGGCTGTTCCGCATCGTCGTGAACTGCAGCATTGACCACCGGCGCCGCGCTGCGCAGCGTGGCGCCGTTCCGCTCGGGATCGATGGCGAAGAGGATCCCATCGATGAACGGCCCAGTCCGGGCGACAGCGCGGAGGCGCGCGAACTCGGCGACCAGGTACAGGAGGCGATCTCGCTGCTGAGCCCGAAGCTCCGCGCGATCCTCGCGCTGCGCTACCTGGAGGGCATGGCCTACGATGATCTTGCCGCGACACTCGGGTTGTCTCTGGGGACTGTCAAATCACGCCTTGCGCGTGCCCACCTCGGGCTGGAGAACATCGTTCGAACCAGGTTCCCGCATCTCGACCTGGGTGCCGCGGCCCCTGATTCCGTGGAGGGCGTCGGATGAGGCCTGACCACGCACCACGGCTCGGCCCCGCCTGCCGCGCCTTCCTGCGCGAGGGGATGCCCGACGGGCTACCGTTCGACGCGCACGTGGCTGCCTGTGCCTTCTGCTCGGCGCGTGCCCTCGCTGCGCGCAAGCTGGCCCAGGTGTTGCGGCAGCCGGTTGCAACGCCTCCAGGGCTGCACAGCCGTGCTACGCTCGAGGCCGTCCAACAGCGGATCGTCGAGCAGAGCGAACGCTCTGGCCTGGGCATCATGCTGGAGTTCGGCATGCCGGTTCGCATTCCGGCGGAGGTCGAACGGACGTTCCCCGCTGGTCTGCTCGAACCTGGCATTGCCCAGGGCGCGCTGCAGGGGCCCGAACCCGTCGGCGTTCTCGCCTGGTCGCGCCTGCGAACCCGGGTGCTCGGCGAGGTGCGCGCCTCCCGGACGCGGCGACTACGCACTCGGGCGATGGCCCTTGCAAGCCTGGCCGCCGCGGCAATCATGGGCGGGCTGCTGTTCTCCGAGAGGTCCTCGGATCAGCCTTCGATCGTCATCACCGACGTGGCCGCCATGCCCTCCGCGGACTACTCCCCGATGGCCGTATTGCGGCACGGAGGGGCCCGATGAAACTCGTCGCACGCCGCGCGAAGACCGTGGCGTTCCTCTCGATCGTCGGAGCGAGTCTCGCCGGCGTCGGTCTTGCCCAAGGTGCCGGGAAGGGCGTGTCCGCCCACTCCGGGAGTGCGCCGCAGACCTCCGCTTCGATTGGCTTGTCTCTCGGCGCGATGGAAGCGGCCGCCCGCAGCGTCGCCCGCACCATCGTGCAACTGCGCCGGTTCTTCGACGGCAAGGGCGGCGTGGTCACGGTGCGCGAGGAGTTGAAGGTCGATGCGAACGGATCGGCGGACGCCCCGTACTCCCTGACGTTCCTCGGCGTCGAGGGCGAACCGGCCGGCTCGCCGATCTCGCAGCAGTGGGCGCAGAACTACGTGCGCTACGGCAGCCTGTTCCACCAGCACGGCGGCTTCTGCGTGCGCGACTCCGCCAACGCGCAGCACAACTACGCGCTGCACGACTTCGGCCCGGTCGTTCGCGCCGGCCGGGCGGCACAGCGCGTCGTCGTCTTCCCGAACCGGCTCGACAAGGCGATCTGGTTGCTGGACGTCGACGCGGTGACGATGGTCCCGCTCTACACCGCGGAGTACGACGCATCGTGCCGGTTGCTCGCCGAGATCGAAGCGGTCTCGTTCACTCCGGCTGTCCAGCTGCTGGTGCCCGACCAACGGACGATGACGGTCGCGGTGTTCCCGGACTTCGCTGCCGCCCGGCAGCACATGGGCACTGCGGGCCTCGTCGAACCGAGCAGGTCGTTCACCGACGAATACGCACTGCACAGGGTGCAGGTGACCGACAACCCCCTGAACGGACGCCGGTCGCTGGTGCTGACCTACTCGGACGGCATCGACGAGTTCTTCGTCGTCGAAACGCCCGGCGCGAGCGACTACTTCGCCGGCCTGCCGAGCCAGGGCAAGAGCTCCGCCAGCCAGACGAACACGATGGCAAGGTATCGCGATCCGTCGATGACGGTGTTGGTGTTCTGGGACGAGAACGTGGGCTTCCAGGTCGCCGGCCGCGGTTCCCTGCGGCGTCTGGACGGGTTCGCGCGGTCGATCTACACGCAGGCCCTGCTCACGCACTGACCCCGTCGGGCCTCGCCGGGGTCGGGATGCCGCGACGGCGTTGCATCGGCAGGACGGTGCGCGTCCTGCGCCCGCGACGCTCGGCGGTTCGGGCCTTGCGCGCTGCCTTGCCTTCTGCTCGCGATGGCCCATGCCATGGGTTCCGTGCAAGCCGCCGGAGTCTGGCACGTGTGGTGCTCGGCACGGATGGACTCGAACCGCACCCCTGCCGATGGACACCAACAAGAACGACAACCCGAACCTCCCGGAGGCCCTCGGCTCCGTCGAGTACCGCGCTCGCTTGACCACCAAGCTGAACTGCCTGATCGCGGTGCTCGAGGTGGCCATCGCGAAGATCCGGAAGAGCATGGATCTGCCCGGCGCCAACGAGGAGCGGCTGCAGAAGATCCGCAGCAACCTCGAGAACACCCTCGCCATCTGCCATCGCGCGAAGCAGACCCTGGACCGGACCGCCCCCGGCGGCAAGCCGGCGACCTCGCGCGCCGACCAGCCGCAGATGACCGCGCGCGACTACGTGGAGCTCACCAGCATCGACGAGTACCGCAAGTTCAAGAGGATGGCGCCGATCACCAAGGAGGAACTCGGCGGCATCGACTTCGACGAACTGACGCGTCGCCTCGCGGGTTCCTGAGCCGGCCGCTTCGCCATTCCCGCGGCTCGCCCTGGAGCGCGTCTGCGCGCTGCGCGCCATGCCAGCGGCGTCTCGGCGGACGGCACCGCGGCCGTGCCGCTCCACCTTCACCGACCTGGCCCCGAATGCCGATCCAGTTCCGGGAATCGGCATGACAACGGCACTGATCGGGAAGGTTGGAGCCACCGCGGTGACGGCCCGCGTGGCCCTGGTCACGAGACGCGGGACTCCGAACTGGGCGACCTGCATCCTGCGCGGCGGGCACGAGTTCCACGAGTTCGCCGATTGGAGTTCGCTCGCTGCCGCGTGCGACCAGGCGCTCGATCTCGTGTTCTTCGACGACGAGATGGCGACCACGTTGCCCCAGGATCTGGAGGTCCCTGCCGTGCTCGTGACCGATCGACCGGAGGCAGCCACGCGGGGGACCTACGGCGCCGTCGCCTCGACCTCGATCGAATCCGCCGTCGAGCCGCTGCTCGCGCTCGCCGCCGATCTGCACGCCGCGGTGTCGCGCACGCGCGCCCTCGAGTCGATCGCCGAAGGTGTCCGCAGCGGCAACGCCCTCGTGGGCCGCAGTCCCGTCATGCGCAGGTTGCAGGGAACGATCAGCCGCGCGGCCGACTGCGATGCAACGGTGCTGATCGAAGGCCCGCCCGGCTCGGGCAAGTCGCTCGCGGCTCGCATCGTGCACTGCAAGAGCAGGCGGTCCCCCTCGCCGGTGCGGACGGTCGACTGCGCCACCCTCGACGCGGACCGGACGTCGGCCGCGCTGCTGGCGGCGCGCGGCACGACGCTCGTGTTCGAGGACGTCGACCGGTTGCCCGCTGCGGCCCAGTCGGTCCTCGTGCGGCATCTGAAGGAACGCTCCGCCGCGCGCAACGACCAGCCCCGCATCATCGCCACCACCGCCGCGCACCTGCCCGAACTCGTCGCTCGCGGCGCGTTCCGCGAGGATCTCTACTACCGGCTGCACGCGTTCCCGATGGTGATGCCCGCGTTGCGCGAGCGCTGCGAGGACGTTGCGGCGATCGCCGAAGCCGTGCTGGCCACCGGCGCGGCGCCCAGCGGGCGCACGGCGCCGTGCCTCACGCCGGCGGCGATCGCGCAGCTCGAGGCCACGTCCTGGCCCGGCAACGTGGCCCAGCTCGAGGCGGTCGTGCGGCGGGCGCAGGCAATGGCCGGCGGTGCCCCGATCGACCGCGAGCACCTCGTGGTCCAGACGACGGTGGCGGCCGGCGTTTCGCCGACTCAGGCGAGCGCGAACCGGGACGGCCACGATCCGGACGAGCAGGTGACGGAGGACTCGATCCGGCCGTTCGAGGAGGAAGAGCAGCACATGCTGACGCGCGCGCTGCGGGCAACGCGCGGCAACGTGCGGCGCGCGGCGCAGCTGCTCCGCATCGGCCGCGCGACGCTGTATCGGAAGATCCAGCAGTACAAGCTGCGGCTGCAGTGAACGACCGACCGGGGCTATCCTGCCTCGGGCATGGCGACGGTGCCGATCCTGTTCCTGGACGACCACCTCGTGGTGGTCGACAAGCCGGCGGGCTGCGTCGTCGTGCCCGCGCCGGGCCGCCGCGGGCCGACGGTGGTCGAGCGGGTCACCGCGCAGCTCGGCCGGCACGCACAGGCGGTGCACCGCCTCGACGAGGACACGACGGGCGTGCTGGTGCTGGCGCTGGACGAGCCGGCGCGCACGGGCCTGGAGGCGCTGTTCCGCGCCCACCGTGTGGAGCGCGAATACCTGGCGCTCGCGAGCGCCGCACCGTCGCCGCCGGCAGGTCGCATCGAGGCGCGGCTGCAGCAGGACGATGGCGGTGTCATGCGCGTCGTGACCCGCGGCGGCGAACGCGCGGTGACGCACTACGAGACCCTCGACCGGCGCGGGCGCTGCAGCCTGCTGCGCTGCCGCCTCGAGACCGGCCGGCGCAACCAGATCCGGGCGCACCTCGCGGCGCTCGGCTGCCCGCTCGCCGGTGACCGCAAGTACGGTTTCCGTTCGCGTCCCGGCGAGCACTTCGCGCGCGTCATGCTGCACTCCTGGCGGCTTCGCTTCGAGCATCCGCTGACCCGCCGCGCGGTCGACGTCGCCGTCGCGCCTGCGGAACCGGTGTTGCGCCCCTGAACACCGAACTGCGCGAGGCCCGCCGCCACTGGCAGGCGGGGAACCGTTCGGCCTAGAATCCGCAGCGCTTGCGAGTCCCTCTCCGGATGTCCCAGGAGTCGCTGTTCGGCTTCCTGACGAGCACGCGGTTGCCCATCGTCTCGAGTCTCGCGGCGTTCATCCGGTGGCTGTCGCTCGGCCTCGGCGTCGCCGGACTCCTGCATGCGGGCTTCTGCCTGATTGCGTGGGAGGACTCGTTCTGGTCGCCGGCCGTGCCGTGGTCGGGGGCCTTGCCGGCTCTCGTGGCTTCGCCCCTGTTCCTGGCCGCATGGTGGTTCTGGCGCGGCAGACGCATGCAGCGCGCGGCGACCGTGTTGATCGGCGCGCTGTTCGCGCTGGCGATCCTCGCCAACTGGCCGCGTGGGGCCTTCACCGCGGCCTGGTACCTGCACCCGTTCTTGTCGCTGCTGGCCACTCTGTGCCTCGGCGTCCTGCCCGGCTTGTCGCTGCCGCTCGTCGCGGTCGTCGCGATGCTGGCGCGCGGGCTCTATCCGCCGGAGGAGGTCGCCCCGGCGTTGGCCACCCACCTCTGGGTGCACGTGACGAGCCTGGCCAGCCTGACCCTTGCGTCCGCGCTGGCCGGCGCGCTCGCCAATCGGCTCGTGTTCATGGCGCTGCTGACGGCCGAAGCGCAACGCCGCCAGAACCACGAGTCGAGCCGGGCGCTGCGCCACCGCGAGAAACTGCTGCGCCACGCCCTGCGCGTCGAGACCGTCGGCGACCTCGCGGGCATGGTCTGCCACCAGCTGCGCAACACGTTCCAGGTGCTGCACGGGCACGTCACGCTCGGCGGCATGGCGGACGACGAGGAGCGGATCCGCCGCCTCGGCCTGATCCAGCGGACCCTCGAGGAGACGCGGCCGCTGCTGGACCAGCTGATGACGATGGCCCACCCGGAAGAGGGCACCACGGTCCTGTGCGACCTCGTGCCCTTGCTCGCGCACTTCCACGAGCAGGCGCGGCTCGTGCTGCCGCAGTCGATCGAGATCGCCTGTGCGCTGCCGCAGGAGCCGCAGCAGGCGCTGTTCAACCCGCGAGGCCTCGTCCACGCCCTGTGGAACCTCGTCATCAACGCGCGGCAGGCGATCTCGGGCGGTGGGCGGATCACGCTGCGCTGCGCCGGCGACCGGCAGCAGGTCTGGGTGGAGGTCCGCGACAGCGGCTGCGGGATCCCGAAGGAGATCCAGGAACGCATCTTCGAACCCTACTTCACGACCAAACCACCGGGTCAGGGAACGGGGCTCGGCCTCACCGCCGTCGCGCGCTTCATGCGCAGCAGCAACGGCCTCGTGCAGGTCGAGAGCGAACCCGGCCAGGGCGCGACGTTCCGGCTGCGTTTCCCGCGCGCCGCGCCCGCTTCGCGGCTGCCCGAGCGCACGGCGACGGCGTGATTCAGACCCGCACCTGCCGGCCGAGCCGGCGGGTCAGGATCTCGCCGAGGATGGCCCGCAGTTCGCCGCGGTTCCTGGTGTCGGTCCAGGCCTGCGCGCCCGGGTCGAAAACGAAGTGCCAGGCCGAGGCACCTTCCGCGAGCCAGATCTGCTGCGCCGCCGACTGGCGGTTCACGATGCAGTGGCGGCCGTCCGCGAACCGGATGCGCAGCACGCCGCTCGCGAGGTCGGCTTCGAGTTCGTCGGGATCGAAGGCGTCGAGCGCCTGCTGGATGCTGGCGAGGCACAACTCGCAGCGCTGGCCGAAGTCCTGTTCGCCGGAAGCCATGTCGCGATGATGCGACAGGCCGGTCGGGTTCTCCAGCCAGGCCTTGCCGGGCTCGCACGCTCCCCGGGCTTCCGGCAGGTCCTCGGGAAAAAAAGAGTGGCCGACGATCCTCTCCCTGGATCGTCGGCCACGGCTAGAGGTCCCGGCCGCGCCAAGTGCCCTCTCGAATCGACCCCGGACCCACCGCTCTTGCGAAGTTGCGGGTCCGAAGCCGCGCGGCTGGGACCACTCGTCCCATGCACCCTGGTAGACGTAGAAGGGGGCGGAACTTTCCGCGGCGCAGCAGATTTTTCTGCGACGCGGAGGACCGCATGTTCGCGGCGCGCTCGGGTCGGGCGGAATCGGGCCCTGCAACGAAACTGCAACGGCCTAGCGCGCGCGCCTCTCGGCTTCGCCGCGCCACGCCGGCAGCAGGTCGCTGACGCGCACGCGCTCCGCGTCGGCCTCGAAGCCGAGCAGCACGCGGTGCTGCAGCGCCGGCAGCAGGCACTCGTCCAGGTCCTTCTGCACCACGGCGGGTCGCCCGTCGAGCAGCGCCCGGGCCTTCGCGCCGAGCACGATCGCCTGGCCGGCGCGCGCGCTCGCGCCGTAGCGGACGAACCGCCGCGTGCGTTCGTCGGCGCTCGGCAGGTCGGGGTGGGTCACGAGCACGAGTTCGGCGACGAACCGCAGCAGGTGGCTGCCGCAGAGCACGCTGCGCACGATCGACTGCAGCTCGCGCAGTTCGTCGGTCCGCAGCCGCACGGTGGGCGCCGCGGTCGCGTTCGCGGTGGTCGCGGCGAGGATCTTCACCATCGCAGCGGCGCCGGGCGTGCGCACGTCGAGCCGGAACAGGAAACGGTCGAGCTGGGCCTCGGGCAGCGGGAACGTGCCCTCGAGTTCGATCGGGTTCTGCGTCGCCACGACGTGGAACGGGTCGGGCAGCGCGTGCCCCGTGCCGGCGACCGTCACCGAATGCTCCTGCATCGCCTCGAGCAGCGCCGATTGGGTCTTCGGGGTCGCCCGGTTGATCTCGTCGGCGAGCACGAGGCCCGCGAACAGCGGCCCGCGCTGGAACCGGAACGTGCGGCGCCCGCCGTCCTCGTCGACGACCTGCGTGCCGGTGATGTCGGTCGGCATCAGGTCGGGCGTGAACTGGATGCGCGAGAACTCGAGCCCGAGTCCGCGCCCGAGCGACCGCACCAGCAGCGTCTTGCCGAGGCCGGGCAGGCCCTCGAGCAGCACGTGGCCGCCGGCCAGCACCGCGCACAGCAGGTCGTCGACGAGCGCTTCCTGGCCGATCACCTGGGCCCGCAGGTCGGCCCGCAGCGCGTCGACCTTGGCCAGCAGCTCCGTGGCCCGCGTCTGGATCGGGTCGGTCGCCATCAGGGCTCCTGCCGTGCGGCCCGCACGCCGGACCGGCCGCCGGGCGGTCCGGGCAACCCGGCGGGATCGGCAGCGCTGCACACCATGCGCGCAAGCGTAGCTTCAAGTCCCGGCCGGGCCAGACGATGATGCGCGGATGCGTCGGACCCCGCGGACGATCCCCTGCATCGCGCTGGCCCTCGCCGCGGCCTGCGCGGGCGTTTCGGTGCGTCCGGAAGCGGCGGCGATCGACGACTTGCCGGTCGTCGCGCTCGATCCGGCGGCCACGGCGCGGCGCGACCGTCTCGTCGCCTCCTGCGTGCAGTCCGTGATGCTGCGGCGGTACGGCGACGCGGAGCGCGAGGCGCTGGCGGCCCTCGCGCTGGATCCGCGCGCGGCCCGGGCCCGGGCCGCGCTCGGCCTGGTGCAACTGCAGCAGGCCAGGCTGCAGGAGCCGCCCGATCTGTTCCTGCAGAACCGCGGCGAGCGCGAGACGGTGCTCGCCGAGCAACTCGCGCCGGAGGATCCGTTCGTCGGACGGATGCGCGCTTCGTTCCTCGCCGAAGTGGGCCACCTGAGCGCGGCCGCCGCCGCTGCCGAAGCGGCGCTGGCGCGCTGCGCCGCGGCCCCGCCCGACGAGCGCGCAGCGCTGCTCGGCGCCGCCGGCACCTACCGCTACGAACTCGGCGAATCGCGCACGGCGCTGCCGCTGCTGCAGAGTTACGTCGGCATCCGGCCCGACGAAGCGACCGCCCACTTCCGCATCGGCAGCTGTCTCCTGCGGCTGGCCGCGGTGCCGCTGGGTCCGGACGGCGAGCGCGATGCGCAGCGACAGGCCGAGACCGCGGCCCACGCGTTCGCGCGCTGCTTCGAACTGGCGCCCGGCGACGAGGACGCGGGCCTCGCGGCCGGCGCGGCCCTGCTGCGCGCCGCCGAGCTGGCCGCCGCGCGCCGCGACGCAACCGCGTGCGACGGGCACCGCGACGCCGCGGCCCGGCAGTTCGAGCGCCTGGCGGGCCTCTTCCCGGGCAGCGCGGAGGCCCCGTTCCGGCGCGGCGTGGTCGCCGAACTGCGCGGCGACGCCGCGGCCGCGCGGGCCGCCTACGAACAGGCGCTGCAGCGGGACGCGGCGCATCTCGGCAGTCTGCTGAACCTGGCGGCGCTGGCCGACCGCGACGGACCCCGCGAGCAGGTCGCCGACCTGCTGCGGCGCGCACTCGCCGCCCCTGCGCGCGGCGACGGCCTGTCTCCCGCGCAGCGCCGCCGCATCGAGACGCGGCTCGCCGAGCCGGGCCGCTGACGGCCGCAGCGGGAGCCTCACACGCCCATGATGCTGTAGCCCGCGTCGACGTAGATCGTCTGGCCGGTGATGCCGCGCGCGAGGGGCGACAGCAGGAACATGGCCGCGTTGCCGACGTCCGCCTGGTCGACGTTGCGCCGCAACGGCGCCTTCTGCGCCATCGTGTCCAGGATCGAGTTGAAGTCGGCGACGCCCATCGCCGACAGGGTCTTGATCGGCCCGGCCGAGATCGCGTTGACGCGCACGCCCTTCGGGCCCAGGTCGCTCGCGAGGTAGCGCGTGTTCGCCTCGAGGGAGGCCTTCGCGACGCCCATCACGTTGTAGTTCGGCACGACCTTCTCGGCGCCGTAGTAGCTGAGGCAGATGACGCTCGCGTTGCGGCCCGCCATCAGCGGCAAGGCACCGCGGCACAGGCCGATCAGCGACCAGGCGCTGACCTGCTGCGCCAGCTGGTAGCCGTCCCAGCTCGTGTCGACGAAGTCCCCCCCGAGCTCCTCGCGCCGCGCGAACGCGATCGAGTGCACGAGCCCGTCGAGCGGGCCGAACTCCGCACCGAGCCGCTCGAAGTATCGCTCGATGTCGCCGGGCACGGTGACGTCGCACGGCCCGAGCCAGGTGTCCTGCGGCAGGTCGGCGGCGAGCTTCCGGACCGGTTCCTCCATGCGCTCGTTCTGGAAGTTCAGCGCCAGCCGCGCCCCTTCGCGATGCAGCGCCTGGGCGATGCCCCAGGCGATCGATCGCTTGTTGGCGATGCCGAAGATCGCCACCTTCTTGCCGGTCATCAGAGCCATCGTCGTCCTCGGTCGGAAGGGGGTGCCGGAAGCGGGGGAACCATAGCACCGGGCCCGCGCACGTCACGCGCCGGCCGCGCCGCCGCCGAGGGCGAGGCGCAGCAGCTTGCGCGAAGGCGTGGTCCAGGGGGTGGCCTCGTCGAGCGGGAACCACGCCAACGAACCGCCCGCCTGGACCGTGGCCGCGTGGGCGTGCGCGGTGATCCGATGGCAGGTGATCGCGTGGCGCACGGTCGCGACGACCGCGCCGCAGCGGAGGCGCGCGCCGAACCGCGCGCGCACGGCTGCCGGCAGGTCCGCCGCGGCGACGGAGACGAGCATGCCGGGGCCCGGCAGTTCCACCTGGCCGGCGTTCGGCTCGCCGGCGGGGATGCGGGCCGCCAGGGCGCCGCGCCGACCGAGCACGAGCGCGACGCGCGCGGTGATCGCGATCGCCGGGCGGGGCCGCGCGCGCACGGGCAGCGCCGCCGTGAGCCCCTGCGCGAGCGCGGCGCAGTCGGCCGCGACCGGGCATCGCGCGCAGTCCGGCCGGGCGGGCGTGCAGACCACGGCGCCGAGCTCCATCAGCGCCTGGTTGAAGTCGCCGGCGCGGCGCGGGTCGAGCCACCCGGCCGCGACCGCGCGGACCTGTCGCCGGGCCGCCGCCGATTCCAGTTCCTGCCGCAGGCCGCGGTGGCGCGCGACCACGCGTTCGACGTTGCCGTCGACCGCGGGCACCGCGTGGCCGAAGCCGATCGAGCCGATCGCGCCGGCCGTGTAGTCGCCGACGCCGGGCAAGGTGCCGAGCGCCGCGAGCTCGCCGGGCACCGCACCCTGGTGGTCGCGGACCACCGCGCGCGCGCCGTCGCGCAGGAGTCGCGCGCGGCGGTAGTAGCCGAGCCCCCGCCAGGCCGCGAGCACTTCGTCGTCGCTCGCCGCGGCGAACGCCGCCGGCGTCGGGAAACGCTGCAGGAACCGCGCGAACGGCTCGCGCACCGCGGCCACGCGCGTCTGCTGCAGCATCACCTCGCTGACCCAGATCGCCCACGGATCGCGCGTGCGCCGCCACGGCAGGTCGCGGCGGTGCGCGTCGAACCACGCGAGCAGGCGCGCGGCGAAGTCCGTTCGCGGTCGGGTGGCCATCCGTTGCTCAGCGGCCTCGCTGCGAGGCGCCGGCGGACCGCGGCTCCGGGCCGACGGTGGCGTGGCCGAGGCGGGGGTCGATGGGGTTCTGCAGGGGCAAGGTCCGTCGGGGCAGGTTCGGATCGGCCGGCTGCGGCATGCGCGCCGCACGCGGCCAAGGTGTAGCCGGCGCCCCCGCGTTGTTGAAGCCTCCCGAGCAGCCCGGAACAATGCCGGTTTCGTCGACGATCCCACCCGGCCCGGACCCTGCGCTCATGACCGATCCGACCCCGCCCGCTGGCGGCCGCATCACCGACCTCCTGCTCGAGCGGGAGATGCGCGAGAGCTACCTGAACTATTCGATGAGCGTGATCCTGAGTCGCGCTCTGCCCGACGCGCGCGACGGCCTGAAGCCGAGCCAGCGCCGCGTGCTGGTCGCGATGAACGACCTCAACCTCGGGCCGCGCAGCAAGCACAGGAAGTGCGCGAAGATCTGCGGCGACACCTCGGGCAACTACCACCCGCACGGCGAGTCGGTCGTCTACCCGACGCTGGTCGGCATGGCGCAGCCGTTCTCGACCCGCTACCCGCTCGTCGACAGCCAGGGCAACTTCGGCGCGATCGACGGCAGCCCGCCGGCGGCGATGCGCTACACGGAGGCCCGGCTCGCGCACCCGGCGATGCACCTGCTCGAGGACCTCGACAAGGAGACGGTCGACGAGGTGCCCAACTACGACGGCTCGCGCATGCAGCCCGTCGTGCTGCCGGCGCGCTTCCCGAACCTGGTCTGCAACGGCTCGACGGGCATCGCGGTCGGGATGGCCGCGAGCCTGCCGCCGCACAACCTGCGCGAGGTCGCCGCAGCGATCGGCAAGCTGCTGGACAACCCGGACGTCACGCTCGACGAACTGCTCGAGGTCGTGCAGGGCCCGGACTTCCCGACCGGCGGCACGATCATGGGCAAGGGCAACATCCGCAACGCCTACGCCAGCGGCCGCGGCAACGTCGTGGTGCGCGCGAAGTACCACGTCGAGGAGAAGAAGGGGCGCAAGCTGCTGGTGTTCACCGAGGTGCCCTACCAGATCAAGACGACGACGATCCTGGAGCGCATCGACCACCTCGTGAAGAGCGACCAGATCGACTCGATCGCGGACGCCAACGACGAGAGCAACGACCGCGTCGGCCTGCGCCTCGTCGTCGAACTCAAGAAGGGCGTCGAGGACGAGCAGGTGACGCTGAACCAGCTCTACAAGCTGTCGCCGCTGCAGAGCACGTTCTCGATCATCAACCTCGCGATCCTCGACGGGCGCCCGCGCACGCTCGGCTTCAAGCAGATGCTCGAGTGCTACCGCGACCACCGCATCGACGTGATCCGGCGGCGCACGCGCTTCCTGCTGCGCAAGGCCGAGGATCGGCTGCACGTCATCGACGGCCTGCGCCTCGCGGTGCAGAACATCGACGAGGTCGTCGAGATCATCAAGAAGTCGGCCAACACCGACGACGCCCGCCAGCGGTTGATGTTGCGCTTCGCGCTCTCCGACGTGCAGGCGCGCGCGATCCTCGACATGCGGCTCGCGCGCCTGACCGGGCTCGAGATCGAGAAGCTCGAGGCCGAGCACAAGGAGGTCACCGAGAAGATCGCCTTCTA
>VGXW01000052.1 GCA_016873195.1 Planctomycetota bacterium
TTTTGCGCATCGCCAGCAAACCGCTGCTCGGTGGCGGCGTGCTGCGCCTGGACCTGGCGAAGCCGCTCGACGAGGTCGAAGGCGAGAGCGACGGCTGGAAGGTCTCGCTGTCGGTCGGCCAGGTGTTCACGTTCGGCGGCAACGCGAGCACGCTGGGCGTGCGGTGAAGCTCCCTGCCCCAGTCCGCAGGGCACCGGTAGAATGGGGATCGGCCGACGTGGCCCCACCAGCAGGGTGGCGAGCACGCCTGCCTTCCTGGTTCCTCAGGAGTCCGCCATGCGCAGATCGGTCACCGCGGTTTTGCTCGTGTTGTCTTCGGGGTGCACCTACCTCGAGGCCCGCCTGCTGGATCTGACCGATGTCGTCGACGTCCGCTACGGCACGTCCCTGGCGCTCGGGGCCAAGGTGGAGGTCACGGACTACATCGGCGTCGGTGCGGGGTGCGGGGTCACCTCGTGGCCCTCTGGCCAGGAGTGGTACGGCCGTTGGCTGGTGCAGCACGGAGGCGGTGAGATGTTCCTGCACGCGGTCCTGATCGGCTGCGACGACGCGCCCATCGACAACCAACGTTCGTCCCTGATGAGCATGTGCAAGCTCGGCTACAACGACCGGTTCATCAGGCCGCCGGTGATCGACCGGTTCCGGGTCGGCGGCGAGGTCGCGCTGCCGCTCGTGCACTGCGGTGTCCATCTGAATCTCGGCGAACTCTGCGACTTCGTCCTCGGCATCTTCGGATTGGATCTGGCCGACGACGACGGATTGCCCAAGGGCGTCGTGATCGATCGACCCATGGAATGGGAAGAGAAGTGGACCTCGCTCCGGACGGCGCCTGCGCAGGTGGCCCCGGGCACCGACAGGTAGGTCATCCCGCCGCCCGGTTCCTTCGTTGCGCGAGTTGGTGTTGGCTCGCCAGCCCACCGGCGATCTCAAGTCGGCCCGGCAGTCCGCGCAGCCATCGCACGTAGCGCGCCATCACCCGCCGAATCCACCTGCTCCGCCGCCCGCGCCCGCCCCTTCCCGGGCAAAGGCCAACCGCTTCTCGATCAGTTGCTTCTCCATCACGCGCGCCTCAACACGGTTTCCCGGTAGCGCAGCAGGAGCGGCAGGAAGTCGAAGTCCTGGATCGCCGCGGGCTTGCCCGCCCGCAGCAGCACGCCGACGTCGACGTCGCTGCCGGCGCGCGCTTCGCCTCGCGCCACGCTGCCGAACAGGTAGGCGGCGACCACGTCGTCGCGGTCCGCGAAGTAGCGGGTCAGCAGGTCGATGGCCGTCGCGCGCTCCACGGCGCAGCGAATCCAGCAGATGCCGCTCCGGACTCCTCACGCTCCCATGCGCCGGAGCCGCCTTCGCCCAGGCGCACCCTTCCGCGCCGCCGGACCGCTGACTACGGTCCGCGCCCTTCTCCCCTCCCCGCCCCCTGATTGCCATGAGCTTCACGCACGCCGGTCGCACGCTGCACAAGGTGGCCGTCATCGGTTCGGGCCAGATCGGCCCCGACATCGCCCTCTACTTCGCGAAGGTGCTGAGCCCGTTCGGCGTGCAGACCGTCGTCGTCGACGTCAGCGACGCCGCCCTGGCCAACGGCAGGGCGAAGTTCGAGAAGAAGGTCGGCAAGGGCGTCGAGGCGGGCGCGTTCACGCCCGAGCAGCAGCAGCAGATGGTCGGCTCGGTTCTGTGGACGAGCGACTACCAGCAGCTCGCCAACAGCGACCTCGTCATCGAGGCGGCGACCGAAAACAAGGAACTCAAAGGCCGCATCTTCGCGCAGGTCGAAGGGCTCGTCGGCCCCGACGCGATCCTGTGCAGCAACTCCAGCCACCTCGAGCCCGAGGTGATCTTCGCGCAGGCGACGCGGAAGGGCCGCACCGCGGTCGTGCACTACTTCTTCCCCGCCGAGCGCAACCTGATGATCGAGGTCGTGCCGGGCGCGGACACGGCGGCGGCGACGAAGAGCTGGCTCCTGTCGTTCTACGAGGCGATCGGCAAGGTGCCGATCCCCGTCAGGTCGCGCTACGGCTACGCGCTCGATCCGGTGTTCGAGGGCCTGTTCTTCGCCTGCGCGCTGCTCGCCGAGGCCGGCATCGGCACGACGAAGCAGATCGACGTGGTCGGCAAGAAGACGTTCAGGATGGGCGTCGGCTCGTTCACGGCGATGAACCTGACCGGCGGCAATCCGATCACCGCGGTCGGCCTCGACCATTACACGACCAAGATCAATCGTTGGTTCCGCACGCCGCAGTCGCTCGAGGACAAGGTCGCGAAGAAGGAGAACTGGGACGTGCCGGCGCGCAACGAGGCCGTCGAGGTGCCGGCGGCGTTGGAGGCGCAGATCCGCGATCTGCTGCTCGGCGCCTACTTCGGCATCTGCGGCGAGATCGTCGACGCGGGGCTGGTGTCGATCGCGGACTTCGACATGGGCCTCGACATCGGGCTCGACATGAAGCCGGCGTTCACGTTCATGAACGAGATCGGCACGGCCAAGGCGCTCGAGCTCGTGCGCGCCTATGCGAGCAAGAACCCGGGCTTCCCGGTGCCGAAGTGCCTCGAGACCGTCGGGCGCGAGAACATGCCGTTCGAGGTGCCCGTCGTGCTGCGCGAGGACAAGGACGGCATCGCCGTGCTGACGATCCGCCGGCCCAAGGTGCTGAACGCGCTCGACCAGGGCGTGTTCGAGGAGCTGCGCACGCGCTTCCAGCAGTGCGATCGCGATCCGATGGTGAAGGGCATCGTGCTGACCGGCTTCGGCAAGAAGGCGTTCGTCAGCGGCGCCGACGTGAACTTCCTCGCCAGGATCACGGGGCCCGCGCACGGCGAGCAGACCTCGCGCAGCTCGCAGGTGTGCGTCGACGCCGTGCAGGCGGTGAAGAAGCCGACGGTTGCGGCGCTGAACGGGCTCGCGTTCGGCGGCGGCATCGAGGTGGCGATGGCGTGCGAAGCGCGCGTCGCGGTGAAGGGGCTCAAGGTGCTCGCGGGCCAGCCCGAGGCCAACCTCGGCATCATCCCGGGGGCGGGCAGCACCGTGCGGCTGCCGCGGCTGGTCGGCATCGAGCGTGCGGCCGAGATGCTGCGCACGTGCCGGCCGATCTCGTCGGAGAAGGCGCTCGCGTGGGGCCTGATCCGCGAGGAGGTCGACGGCGACGTCGTCGCGCGCGCCGTGGCGCTGTGCCGGGACATGGCGGGCGGGGTGGCGGTCCGGTCGCGTATGGACGAGGGGCCGATGGTGAACGTGCCCGCGAGTCTGCCGGCGGTCGAGATCGGGCATTTGAGCCGGAAGGTCGACGAGATCCTGTGCAAGGCGGTGCTGGGCGCGGCGAGGATGGCGTTGCGGGACGCGGTGCCGTTCGAGGCGAGGTGTTTCGGCGAGGTGTGCGGGACCGAGGACATGCGGATCGGGGTGGAGAACTTCGTCAAGAACGGGCCGAAGGCGAAGGCGGCGTTCGTGCACAGGTAGAGCAACCGAAGTTCGCAAGGCAGTAGACTGCGGCCGTTCCCCACCGGAGTCCGCCTGCATGCTGAAGCGCCTCTTCGTCGACAACTACAAGTGCCTCGTCAACTTCGAGGTCGAGTTCCAGGAGTCGAGCCTGCTGCTTGGCGCCAACGGCAGCGGCAAGTCCTCGATCCTCGACATCGTCTTCGCACTGCGACTTCTGCTGAGTGGACTGGCCAAGGTCACCGACGCGGAGGTCTTCCCCACGTCGACCCTCACGCGCTGGCAGCAGCGCACGGTGCAGGTCGTCGAACTCGTGGCGCAGATCGGCGGTGAACCGCTCACCTACCGGATCGAGATCGAACACGAGAAGCCGACCCGGCGCGCGCGGCTCCGGCACGAGTCGCTGCACGCGGGAGACCGCCCTCTGTTCACCTTCCTGATGGGCGAAGTCCAGCTCTACAAGGACGATCACAAGGTTGGTCCGACCTTCCATGCGGACCCGGCGGAGTCGGGGCTGGCACGCGTCGCTCCCGTACCTGACAACCGGCGTCTGACCGCGTTCCTCGACTGGGCCCGGAAGATCCTCGTGTGCGGCCTCTATCCACGGAGTTTCCTCGCCGAGGCTTCCAGCGAGGATCCTCTGCTGGGGGGGGACGGGCGCAACTTCACGGCCTGGTACCGGCACATCTTCCAGGAGCGTCAGGACCTCGTGCCGAGGTACGTCGAGGCGATGAAGAAGGTGCTGCGTGGCTTCGAGGGCATCCGTCTCGAACGCGTCGGCCAGGAGACCAGGGCCTTCACGGCGATGTTCCGGGAGGCTGGCGCGGCGTTCTCGCTCGGCCTCGACGAACTGTCCGACGGCCAACGCGCCCTCGTCGCCATCTACGCGCTCGTGCACGTGACGGCCGGCCAGGGCTACACGCTGTTCCTCGACGAACCGGAGAACTACGTCACCCTCGCCGAGATCCAGCCTTGGCTCGACGCGCTGACCGACGCCGCGGGACACACGATCCCCCAGGCGATCCTGTGCTCCCATCACCCCGAGTTGATCGACTACTTCGGCTGCAGCCGGAGCCTGCTGCTGGCACGAGAGGAATCGGGATTCACTCGCGTGCGGACCGTCCTCCCGGACGAGGTGACGCCGGGCTCGCGGTTGTCGGACTTCGTCGCGCGGGGTTGGGTCCAGTGAGTCGCCGCGTCGTCTGGGTCGTCCTCTGCGAGGACGAGCAGCACTACGCCTTTGCTCGGCGCTTCCTCGCGCACATGACGCAACCGGGGATGCGCGAGTGCTACAAGGTTCTGGGCCCGGGCCATCAAGGGGTGCGCGCGAAGCTCGGGGCCGAGGTGCTCGCGATCAGGCGCCGCGGTTCGATGGCAGCGTTGCTCGCCATACTCGACGCGGACGGCCACGGCGTCGCAGCCCGGAGGAGATACGTTCTCGAGTTGTGCCGCGAAGAGGAGATCCCGCGCGCCGACGACCCGGTGGCGGTCTTGGTCCCCGAACGCAACATCGAGACCTGGATCGCTTGGTTGGGCGGCGCGGAGGTCGACGCCGTGACCCGCTACCCGAAGCTGCGCCGGGAGCGCGACTGCGAACCGGCGGTGAAGCGCTTGAAGGAGCTGTGCGACGCCAACAAGGCGCTGGCGGAGTTTCCAGCGTCGCTCGCAGCGGCGTGCGAGGACTTCGAGCGCATGCGGCGGCTGCTGGGGTAGGGCTTCCTGGCGCGGGAGGCGCGAGGCCCGCGTGATTGCCGGCAGGTCGAGAGCACCTGCCTCACCTGCGCGCATCACTCATCGCGGAACTGCGACGCTGAGGTTCCGCGCCCCGCGGTCCCGCCGCGGCCCACCGCCGCCTACGCCCGCGCCCGCTTCGCCACGCGCACGACCTTCGCGATCGCCTTGGCGAGCCCCGCGTCGCGCGGCTTCCCCAGATTCGCCGCGACCGCCGTCACCTGCACCCGGTTCCCGCCGATGCCGATCACGTCGTCGAACACGGCCCTGTCGCTGCGCAGGCGCGCAACATCCGCAAGCACCGCCTCGGCGGCCGCGCGTCGGTTCTCCCTGCGCACGTTCACGACCACCACCTGCGCGCGCTCGATGCCCGAATAGCCGTCCGCCAGTACCCACGCCTCCTGGCTCGGGTCCGCCGCCCGGCGGCGCGCGTTCGCCGCCGCAATCAGGTTCGGCAGGGCGTCCTCCGCGGTGCCGAACGCTTCGCGGAACAGCAGCTTCACCATGTCCGCGAAGGAACCCACCCCGGACGTGCGGCGCAGCGCCACCGTGCGACCGCGCGGCACGCGGCGCAGCAGCGACTGCCCCGCCGGCAGCGGCGGCGCCACGAACGCCCGGCAGTCCACGCTATCGATCGGGCACTCGCCTTCGATGACGACGAGGTCCGAGTAGTCCTGCATCGCAGCACACTGGAAAAACGCGTCCATGTCCGGTTCGTCGAAGCGATAGTGCGACACCAACACGGCACCCGCCGCCCGATAGCGCTGCAGCTCGGGATGCTGCTTCGGCGCCGTTTCCTTCGCCCGCTTCAGCCCCGGCTCGCGTTCGCCACGCACGCACAGCGCGAAGCCGTGCCACGACTGCACCAGCCACTCGACGAACCTCGTCTTGCCGGCTCCCGCCGGCCCGCCCACGTGCACGAACGCGCGGGGTCTCATTCGTGCGCCTCCCGCGGCAGCATGCTGCGCATCCATGACGCCGCCGGGCTCGGGCCCGACAACAGCTTGCGGACCCGCTCCTGTATGCGCCTTTCGCCCCCCGCGACCGCGGCCGCCGACAGCGCAGAGTCGTAGGCCAGGTGCAGGTCGCGCGCATCGACCTCGGCGGCCTCGCCTTCGGCCATCCAGCGCAGCGCCTGGAACCCGGCCTCCGCCGCGAACTCCGGCTGGTCCGCACAATGGTCGCGCGCGGCGCGGGCCAGCGTGGCCGGGTCGCACTTCGACCGGCGCGCGAGTTCGATGGCCTCGCGGAACAACCCGGCGTCCTTCGCCGCGGCAAACCACTTGCCCCCGGCCCCCGGCGTCGAGCGCACGGCGTCGGCGAGGATCCGTTCGGGCGGCACCTTCGGATACTTGCGGCGCAGTTCGCGGAACGTCGCCACGAACGTCGGCCGCTGGCTCGCCGCCAGCGCGTGGCGGGCGTACGCCTCGTCACTGCGGCCCATGCCGAGCAGCAGTTCCTCGGCGACGAACCCCGCCTCCTGGTACCCGGCCTCGCTGCACCTCTCGGCCAGGGCCAGCGCCCGGTCCTTCTGGCCCGCGTCGAGCAATGCCCGCACGACGTGGCGTTGGAACTGCCAGTCACGCGGGTGGTGGCTCACTGGCCACTGCAGCAGTTCCTCGAGGCGCCCGGCCCTTGCAAGCGCGCCGAGCTGGGCGGCGTTGTTGCAGTGGCCGCTCGGGCAGCCGGCGGGCCCGTCGTCCGAGTTCAGCCGGTCGAGCCAGGCCGCAGCGGCCTCCTTCGTCCCGCACAGCGTCGCCCAGTGGTCGGCGAGCGCCTCGAGGCAGGGGATTCTGTCTTCGGCGAGGGCCGCCCACAGCCGGTCGAGCCAGGCGACCCGCGTTGCCGTGTCGGCGGGCGCGGCACCGATGATCTCCGCGAGCTGCGCGATGGCGCGGTTCACCGCGGTGCCGATCGCGCCGGAAGAGCTATCGACGTGGGTCAACGCCGGCGAGACGCGCTCGAGGAACCGCACGGCGCCCTCGGCCGCGAGTTCGGGCTCCCGGCGCGCAACTCGCCGGATCTCCGCCACAGCCTGCTTCACGCGCTCGATCGCCGGCCGCGACTTCCAGCCGAACCCGTTGCGACGGAACTGCGCCTGGAACTCGAAACGGAACGGAGCTGGCTTGGCTGGTTTCGGGGGCATCGGGCGTCGGGTGTCGGGTGTCGGGTGTGATGGGCGTCTCGGCCCGGCATCGTCGGCACCGGAAGTGCCGGCCACAACCATGGGATGCCCGCGTCCGACCTGCCGCAGAGGAGCCTGGGCCACCAGCCCCCCTTCGTCCCGCTCCCCGGTGGGCGGACCGGGGCAGCGGGGCCATGCTTGGTTGGGCCCCGCGGGGCTGCCTGGATGCGGGCATCGGGGACGGCACGGTTTGGGGGGAACGGGACCGCCTGAGGTCTTCGCCGCCGCGACGAGCGGCCGAAACCGGCGGAAGCGGGCTTCCTGCACCGCACCTGCGAGGTTCGACGAGCGGCGACCGGCGAGGACCGGCCAGCCCGAGACCGGCGTGATCCCTCGAGTCGCACGCTCGCTGCGGCTCGGCGAATCAGCCCCTTGGTCGGCTGCCTGTGGGAGGCTCGGTTGCGGAGTTTCGCAGCTTCTGGCGGCGCACTGTGGCCACCCAACCCGAGTCACCCACTTGACGACCTGGAGACCGGCACCCCACGATGCAAGCCTCGTCTCGGAGGCCAGCCCACCAAGGCTGGCGCGGCAGGTGGTCCCATGAGAATCGCTCCCGTCTACGTGATCGCTCCCCTGGCCGGGAAGACGCTGCCGACGCGGCGCGCATTCCTGCTCGCATCGGGAACGTTCCTCGCCGGGACGGTGGTCGGCGGAGCCTGTGGATACTCGCTGGGGGCAGCTCGGGCCGGTGCGGCGCCGCAGCAGGAACCCGAGTTGCCATCGTCGAACGACGTCGAACTCGACGAACTGCGCCGGCTCGCGGTGAAGGCGCCGATCGACGAGTTGTTCGAGAAGGCGCTTCCCTTCCTTCACATCCGGGTCAGCACGTACAAGAACGACGAGATCCTGTGGCGCGGAGTCGATCGCCTGAGCAAGGAGATCATCGAGAACCCCGGGCGCCGCGTCGACCTGGGCCTCGTGCTCGTTCTCATCGGCCAGATCGAAGGCACTGCGCGGCCAGAGAACCCCTCCCTCCGAGACCGTGTCCCGGCCCTGCGTCTTCGTCGGGACGAACTGCGCCGACCAAGATGACCTCGGCAACGGATCGGCTGCGCGAGGCCCGCGCCATCGACGGATCCGCTCCTCAAGGCGGCGGCGAGGGCATTCGCACGGTGACGGTGGCGTCGCCCGGCGGATCGGTCATGGTCAACGTGGGGCCGAACGAGTCGTCGGTGACCATTGCCAACGCCACCACCGGCGCTTCGGTCACGATCCCGGTCGCGCCAGGCAAGGACACCCAGATCCCCATTCCGAATGTTCCTGGTGGCACGGTCCTGACGATCAGTATCGGTGTAGGCACCACGGCCCGCATCATCGTCGTCCAGGTGATCGCCCCGAGCCCCTGATCCGCCCGACATCGCACGCGCACCCGCACCCGCACCCACAACCGCACCGAACCCAGCACCCATCCGGACCGAGGTCCCCATGCAACCCTCCTCCGCGTTCACCATCTCGCTGCTCGCCCTGACCACCGCGCTCGTCGCCCAGTCCTCCGTCGTCGCGCCCGCGGCCGCGACCAACGACGACCTGCTCAGCTACGAATGGGTCGCCGGTGCGAGCCAGCCGCTGCGCCAGCAGATCCTGGTCGGCCAGAGCCACCTGCTCGCCATGCTGGGCCGCCCGATCACCGCGATCGAGCTGCGCCGCACGGCCGCGCCCGAGGCCTACCTGCCCGGCAACGCGAACCTCACGGTGACCCTGTCGACCTCGCCGAACGCACCGCTCGGCTGCGACAACCACTACGCGGGCAACGTCGGCCCCGACGCGACGCAGGTCTTCGCCGGCACCGTGTCGTTCCCCGCCTCGCCGGCCACCGGCGTGCGCATGACCCCGGTGCCCTGGAGCCCCGCCAACATCGTGCGCATCCAGTTCGCGCAGCCGTTCGTCTATCTGGGCGGCACCCTGTGCGTCGACCTGACCGGGCAGCCGATCCCCGGCCAGGAAGCGAACTGGTGGATGGCGGACGCCGCCGAGGAAGTGATGCCCGGCACCGCCGCCGTCGAGATCGGCGCCGGCTGCGGTCCCTATGGCGGCCCGCAGCACGCGTGGAGCGAAGTGGCGCACCGCTCGCTGGTGCCCGGCGGACGCGCGCAGTTCCGCGCCAAGGGACCGGCCAACGGCATGGCGCTCGCCGTGTTCGGTGGCCCCGCCCCGAGCCCCATCCCGCTCGGCGCGTTCGGCATCGCGACGCCGAACTGCTTCTGCCACCTGGACCCCGGGGCGATCTTCGCCGCCGTGGCCGCGGTCTACGTGCCCGAGACGCACCCGCTCGCCTTGGTCAGCGCCCACGCGGAAGTGCTCGTGCCGTTGCCCGCGGACGTGTCGTGGTTCGGCGTGCAACTCAGCACGCAGTGGTTCGACCTCACGCAGCTGACGACGAGCAACGCGTTCACCTGGACGATCGGCAACGCGATCCCCACGCTCGACATGGCGCTCAACGAAGGCCACCCGGGCGACGCGAAGGGCTGGGTGACGACCTACCTGGCGCCGGTGCTGCGCTTCGAGTTCCAGTAGCGGGCGCCGGGACCCGCGACGACCGCGGCAGGGAACCCCGCGAACGCTCCGGCGCGCTGTCGCTCGCCGAGCACGCGCGGCGGATCGGGTAGCTGGGGCGCGCATCGTCCCGCACATCGCCCGGCCTGCCTACCCTTCCTTGCCGCCCTCGTCGATCTCGAGCCGCCGCACGCGGCCCGGCAGTTTCTTCTTCTCCGCCTGCAGGCGCCGCTCCCGCTTCCGTGCGTCTTCCTCGGCCGGCAGGTTCTCGGGCCTGATGCCGCGCTGGCCGAGGGCTCGCCGCAGTTCGCGGTGGTTGGCGACGTGGTCGCCGGTGATCGCCGGCAGGAAGTCGGCGAGCGGGCGCGCTTCGGGCACGCGCAACTTTCGCTTCATGTCCCGCGTCGTCCAGCCGCCGAACAGCGCCTCGTCGCCCTTGCTGCGGATCCGCGCGAAGCTGTCGCGCTCGCGCAGCCGCTCGAAGATCACGCCGGACAGCTCCTTTTCGCTCGCGGCGAGCCGCCGGCGCGCTTCCAGCCGTTCGGCCTCGACCAGCCGCAGTTCGATCAGCTCCTGCCTGCGCGTCTGCACCGCGAAGTAGGTCTGCGCGAACGCGATGGTCTGCTTGCGCGGATCGCCGTTCTGCGCGATCAGGTAGGCGGCGTAGCGCGTCAGCGCGACGTCTTCGATCTGCCGCTGTGCGCCCGAGCCGAGCGGGACCATTTTCGTGACGCCACGAAAATGGTCGGCGACGGCCTGGCCGGCCTGGGTGCAGGCGTCGCAGGCGCGCTGGATCGACGCGGCGAAGTTCTCCCAGCGGTCGTAGTCGAACAGCACCTGCAGCTCGCGCGCGAACCAGAACTCGACGCCGCGAGCGCGGTGCACGGCGGCTTCGAAACGGGCGAACAGGACGGTGATCTCGTCGGTCTTCATGGTTGGCTCCTGCCCCCATGTGCACGACCCGGGGGATTCCGCGGTGCCGTGCCGAGCCTGCCGAAGGACCGGCCGGCGGGCGGCGGCCGGCTGTTCCGGGTGGCCCAACGTGTCCCTCGACGCCCACTTGCGCCCCTCGCGACCGCGGTGCGCAGGTCTCGCCCGGCAGCGCGCGCGGCCCGTGGGAATCCGGCGCAACGGCGGCCGGCCACCCCGGCCCCGCCAGCCGTTTCCCCGGCGACGCAGGGCACGCTCGCCTCGCCCTCGTTCCCCGCCCGCGGTAAGTACAACCGCACGCCCATGGACCGCCGCTTCGAGTTCGTGCGCACGGCCACCTCCCGCGTCGTCGTCGGCCGGTCCATCGCGCCGCAGTTGCCGGCCGCCGTCGCCGCACTGCGCCCCGACGGCATCGTGCTCGTGCACGACGAAGCCGTCGCCCCGCTCGCCGTTCGCCTCGCTGCCGAACTCGGCGCGCGCGGCGCCATCCCGATCCAGGGCGGCGAATCCTGCAAGCAGCTCGCGCGCGCCGGCGAACTCGCGAGCGAGCTGACCCGGCTGCGCGCGACGCGCGGCACGGTGCTCGTCGCGCTCGGCGGCGGCACGGTGACCGACCTCGCCGGGTTCACCGCCGCGATCTACCTGCGCGGCATCCTTTGCGTGCTGTGCCCGACGACGACGCTCGCAGCGTGCGACGCCGCGCTCGGCGGCAAGAACGGCGTCGACCACGGTGGCCTCAAGAACCGGCTCGGCACGTTCCGGCAGCCGGCGCTGTTGTTCGCCGACGTCGACTGGCTCGCCACGCTGCCCGATCCGCCGTTCCGCGAGGGGCTCGTCGAGGTCGTCAAGAAGGCCGCGGTGCTCGACGCGCAGCACTTCGCGCGGCTCGAAGCGCTCGCGCCCGCGCTCGCCCGGCGCGATCCCGCCGCGACGCTCGAGGCGGTCGAGATGGCGGTGGCGATGAAGATGGGCGTCGTGGTCGCCGACGAGACCGAAGCCGGGCCGCGCGCGGCGCTGAACTTCGGCCACACGATCGGGCACGCGCTCGAGAGCCTGTCGGGCGAGACCTTGCGCCACGGCCCCGCCGTGGCGATGGGCATGCTCGCCGAATGCCGCGCGGCGGGCGGCGTGGTGCCGAAGGAGGCGCACAGCCGCATCGCGGCGCTGCTAGCACTACTCGGCGTCGACACGGCGATCCCGCCCCATCTCGCCGACGCGGCGGCGCTGTGGCGATTCGCGACGCTGGACAAGAAGGTGCGCGAGGGCCGCCTGCCGATGGTCGTCCCCGCGGCAATCGGCCAGCGCACGGTGGTCGAACTCACGGAGCACGCGCTCGCGCGCGCCCTCGCATGACGGCCTCCGCCGACAGCCGGCCGGTGCCGACCCTGCCGTGGCCGTGTGAACTCGGCCTCGAGCTGCCCGGCAGCAAGAGCGAGGCGAACCGCGTGCTGGTGGCCGCCGCGCTGAGCGGCCGGCGCGTGCGCGTGGTCGGCGCCACGCCGTGCGACGACGTGCGCCACCTGGTCGCGGGTCTCGCCGCGCTGGGTTTCGCCGCCACGTTCGTCGACGAGGCGCGCGGCATCGTCGAGGTCGGGCCGCGGGGCACCGCGGCACCGGGATCGGCCACCCTGCACTGCGGCAACGCCGGCACGGCGCTGCGCTTCCTCGTCTCGGTCGCGGCGATCACGCCGGGCGAGTGGACGATCGACGGCAACGCGCAGATGCGGCGCCGGCCGATCGGCCCGTTGGTGGCCGCGTGGCGCGCGCTCGGCGCCGACGTCGCGGACGCGGGCGGTTGCCCGCCGGTGCGCGTGCGCGGCGCTTGCCACGTTGGCGGCGCGGTGGCGCTGGACCCCTCGATCTCGAGCCAGTTCGTGTCGTCGCTGCTGCTCTCCGGCAGTGCGCTGCCGCGCGGCCTCGAGCTCACGTTCACGGCCCCGCTCGCGTCGGCCGAGTATGCGCAGTTGACCGTGGACGTGCTGCGGCGGTTCGGCGTCGCGGCCGGGCTGCGCCCCGGCGGCGCCTGCGCGGCGCCGGGCACGGGCGGGCCACCGGCCGAGGTCGAAGTCGGCGGCGACTGGAGCGCGATGGGTGTGTGGACCTGCCTGCGCTTGCTGACCGGTTCTGCAGTCGCGGGCACCAATCTGCGCGCGAACTCGGGGCAGGCCGACGAACGCGCCGAGGGCTTGCTGCAGTCGCTCGCGGGCGACGGCGAACGAACGCTCGACGTCGGGCCGATCCCCGACCAGTTCCTGAACCTCGCCGTGGTCGCCGCACTGCGGCCCGGCCTCACGCGCCTGACCGGCGCCGCGAACCTGCGCCACAAGGAATGCGACCGCGTTGCCGTGATGGCGCGCGAACTGCGGCGCGTCGGCGCCTGCGTCGAGGAACGGCCCGACGGCCTCGTGGTCCACGGCGGCGAGCCGCTGCACGGGGCCACGATCGACCCCGAGCACGACCACCGCGTCGCGATGGCGTTCGCGCTGCTCGGCCTCGTCGTGCCCGGCGTCGCGGTGCGCGAGCCGGACTGCGTGCAGAAGAGCTATCCCGCCTTCTGGGACCACGTCGACCGCGCGCGCCGGTCGCTGCGCTGCGTCGCCGTCGTCGGCATGCGCGGCGCCGGCAAGAGCACGTTCGCCCGCGCGCTCGCGGCGGCCGCCGGTGTCACCGTCGTGGACGCCGACGACGAGTTCGTGGCGCGGCACGGTCCGATCGCCGACTTCGTAGCGGCGCACGGCTGGCCGCGCTTCCGCGCCCTCGAGGCGGCGATCGTGGCCCGGTCCCTCGCGCCCGGCCGGGTCGTCAGCACGGGCGGCGGCGCCGTCGAAGACCCCGCCACACGCGCACTGCTGCGCACCCACACGCTGACCGTCTGGCTCGACGCCCCCACCGCGCTGCTGCGCGAGCGGCTCGCCGGCGACGCCACGCGGCCGTCGCTGACCGGCGCGCCGGTGCTCGACGAACTCGCGGCCGTGCACGCGCACCGCGCGCCGCTCTACGCCGAAGTCGCGACCGCCCGCATCGACGCAGCCGCCTCGCTGACCGCGCAGGTCGAGCGTGCGCTGCAGCTGCTCGGCGCCGCCCGCCCTCCGCTCCACCCTGGCCAACCACCCGCCCGCCCATGACGCGACTGCGCTTCCTCACCGCCGGCGAATCCCACGGTCCGTGCCTGACCGGCGTCCTCGAAGGTCTGCCCGCGGGGCTGGCGCTCGGGTCGGCCGCGATCGACCATGAACTCGCGCGGCGGCAGCGCGGCTTCGGCGCAGGCCCCCGCATGAAGGTCGAAGCCGACCACGCGCGCCTCACCGCGGGCGTGCTCGCAGGCCGCACCACCGGCGCGCCGCTCGCGATCACGATCGAGAACCTCGACCACGTTGCGTGGCGCGACCGCGACATCCCGCCGATGACGGTGCCGCGTCCCGGCCACGCCGACCTCGCCGGCGCCGTCAAGTACGGCTACCGCGACCTGCGCCGGTCGCTCGAACGCGCCTCGGCGCGCGAGACGGCAACGCGCGTGGCGATCGGCGCCTGCTGCAAGGCCCTGCTCGGCGAGTTCGGCATCACGGTCGGCGGTTACGTGACGAGCCTCGGCACCGTGCACGTCGTCGCCGGCGAGACGCCCGTCGATCCGGCCGTGTTCGCGGACCGCTTCGCCCGCGCCGAGGCGAACGACGTGCGCTGCTGCGACGAGGCGGTAGCGGCGCGCATGCGCGACGGGATCCAGGCGACGATCCGCGCGCGCGACACGCTCGGCGGCATCGTCGAGGTCGCAGCGCTGCACGTGCCGCCCGGGCTGGGCAGCCACGTGCACTGGGACCGCCGGCTCGGCGCGCGGCTGTGCGGGGCGGTCGCGAGCATCCACGCGGTGAAGGGCGTCGAGATCGGCCACGGCTTCCAGGCGACGCAACTGCCCGGCACGCAGGCCCACGATGCGCTGCACCTCGAGGGCACGGCGATCCGTTCGCGCAGCAACCGCGCCGGCGGCATCGAGGGCGGCATCAGCAACGGCGCGCCGATCGTCGTGCGCGCGGCGCTGAAGCCGATCGCGACCACGCTCGCGCCGCAGGCCTCGGTCGACCTCGCCACGGGCGCGCCCGCACCGATGAACTACGAACGCAGCGACTTCTGCCAGGTGCCGCGCGCGGTGCCGATCGTGGAGGCGATGGTCGCGTTCGTGCTCGCCGACGCGCTGTGCGAGAAGCTCGGCGGCGACTCGCTCGACGAGATGCGGCCGCGGTTCGACGCGCTGCGGCGCTGCCGCATCGAGGACCTGCCGATGGACGCGGCGGCCTGGCGGTTCGGTTACGAGGCGTGACGCGACGCAGCTGACGCCGGCGGCACGGCCAGGGCCGGCCGCTCGCCTCCGCCGTCGGTGACCTTGAACCTCGACACCATCTGCGCGAGGGTGCCCGAGAGCCGCTCCAGTTCGCTGGCGCTCGAGGTCGTCTCCAGCGCCCCCGACAGCGTCTGCTGCGTGCTCTGTTCCACCTGGGTGATGCTCTGCGAGATCGTGCCCGAGCTGCGCGAGGCCTCGGCGGTGCGGCCGGCGATGGTCGTGAACGTCGCGCTGACCTCGCCGATGCTCTTGGCGATCTCCCGCGTGACGGGCGACTGCTGCTCCATGGCCGACGCGATCGCCGCCGAGATGCCCGACATCTCGTCGACGACCTTCGTGATCCGCTCGACCCCCGCGACGGCGTTGGCCGTGCTCTGCTGCATCTGCGCGATCCGGCGGCCGATCTCCTCGGTCGATTCCGAGGTCTGTCGCGCCAGCGCCTTGACCTCGTTCGCCACCACCGCGAAGCCGGCGCCGGCTGCTCCGGCGCGCGCTGCTTCGATGGTCGCGTTGAGCGCCAGCAGGTTGGTCTGGTCCGCGATGTCGCCGATGACGTCGAGCACCTTGCCGATGTCGCGCGAGGCCTCGTTCAGCGGGGCGATCAGCTCCACCGTCTGCCGGGCCTGGCCCTTGGCGTTCTCGGCGACCGCCATCCCGTGCTGGCAGTTGCCGGACACGGCGTGGATCGACGAACTCATCTCCTCCACCGCGGCGGCGACTGACCGGATGGTGTTGGCCGTGGTCTCGGCCGACGCGGCGACTTCGTGGATCTGGCGCGCGATGTCCCCGGCCGCGTCCACGACCTCCCTCGACCGCGCCGACGTCTCCTTGGCGCCGGTAGTCAGGGAACGCGAGTTGGCGGACAACTCCTCCGCGGCCGACGCGAGGGTCGCCGAGGTCGAGACGGTCTCGTGCACGAGGCCGCGCAGGTCGGAAGTCATCGCATCGAAGGCGCGCCCCAGCTCGCCGAGTTCGTCCCGGCGCGGCAGCGCGGCGAGCTGCGTGAGGTCCCCTCGGGCGACGCTGCTGGATGCGTGCATCAGCCGCCGGATCGGCGGCAGCAACAGCCTGCCGAGCACGAAGTGACCGACCACCGCCCCGATCGCCAGCAGCGCGGCAGCGACGATCGAGACCGTCAGGATCGATCGGGCGAGCGCCGCGTCGGCCTGGTCGAGGCTCCGCACCACCTGCAGGGCGCCCACGTGGTCGCCTGCCTTGCACGACCAGTCGTGGCATTGCACGCAGCCCTCGGTGGCGTGGATGTTGCGGAAGTAGCGGACGGAGTTGCGGTCGGCGTCGACCACGTAGTGCTCGGCGAGGTCCGCCTGCTGCAGGCGCCGCAGCGCCTCCTGCTCGACGGCATCGCAGCCGGCCGAACTGCCGGCGTCGGCCGCGTTCAGGACGCTGACCCGCGCGCCCTGCTCCTCGGCGCGTTTGGCCACGAGACCACGCTCATCGCCGTGGTGGATCGCCATCCACCCGACCTCCGCGATGCCGGCGATGCCGCGCGCCTGACCGACGAACGCATCGACCGTTTCGTCGTGCGTGTGCCTGGCCTGGAACACGACCATCGCCGTCATGACCGCCGTGAGGAACACCATGAAGACCACGAGGATCCGCGCGCGGATCCCGAACCGGATGGACGACTGCGCCTGCCTCACGACCACTGCTCTCCTTCGATGCAGGCCCCGCGGTCGCCCGCACACGATGCAGGCTCTTCGGCATGCGGCCGCGGGCGGACTGAGGGAATTCCCCCGGTTGCTCACAGCGAGCGGTGTCGACGGCGGCGATCCGGCGGGCGCCGCGCACGGCAACGCGACCAGCACGGCCAGGACGAACGGGCCGAACGGGCCGAACGGGAACGAGGGGCGCGGGGCTATCGGCGTCGGGTTCGGTCTGGACGCGAGATGACGTCGAGGGCGTTCGCGGTCCGCCGCCGTCACTGCGGCGGCAGCGTCCCCAGCACGATGCGGTGGTTGTAGAGGTCGGCGATCCACAGCCGATCGCCGTCGACGAGCACCGCTGCCGGCCGGTAGAGCTGGTTGGTGCCGAGGCCCTTCGTGCCGTCGCCGTAGAGCGTGCAGATGCTGCCGTCCGCCGGATCGAGGGCCACCACGCGCTGGGCGCTCATCTCCGCGACGACGACGCGGCGGCCCCACAGCGAAACGCCGTGCGGCATCGACATCTTGGGTCGCTTTTGGAACGGCGTGGCGAGGCCGCGCTCGGCGTGCCAGGTGCGCAGCGTGAGGCTGCCGCAGTCAGCGATCCAGAGGGTGCCGTCGCCCGCCAGCGCGAGGTCCATGGGCATCACGAGCCGGCCCGGGAAGCCGTCGGCCGATCCCCAATGACCGTCGCCGGCGACGGTGCTGACCTGTCCGTTCGCGACGCGGCGCACGCGCGCATTGCCGATGTCGGCGACGAAGAGGCTGCCGTCCGGCGCCCAGGCCACGGCGTGGGGCGCGTTGAACCGCGCGGTCGCGGCGGCGCCGTCCGCGAAGGGGCTGGGGCCGGGCACGCCCGCGAAGGTGCTGACGGTCCAGGAATCGCCCGCCGGCGTGAGCAGCCGGATCGAGTTGTTGCCGAGATCGGCCACGGCGATGGCGCCGTCGGCACGCACCGCGACGCCGTGCGGCGAGTCGAGCTGCGCGGTCGCCGCCGGACCGTCGGCGTGGCCCTTCTGGTCGGGGCCACCGACGAGGGTCTTCACCGTGCCGTCGCTGGCCAGCGTGCGGACGGCGTGGTTGTTGATGTCGGCGAAGACGATGGTGCGTTCGTCGAGCTTCGCCAGGCGGATGGGCTTGTGCAGCCGCGCCGCCGCGCCGAGGCCATCGGTGCAGCCGGGCAGGGCGCGCAGGGCGCCGTCGACGTTCTCCGTGGCGCCGGCGAGGGCGTTGCCGGCGACGTGCCGGTGGGGCCCACCGTCGGCAGGGAAGTAGAGGGGCTCGAGGTAGACGAACCAGAGCCAGCCGCCGCCGAGCACGAGGAGGACGAGCAGCGCGAGCGCGAGGCGCAGGAGCCAGCGGCGCAGCGGGGACTTCATGGGTCGGCGCATCTTCGGGGCGCGGCGGGCGGCGGGCCAGCGGCTCGCGTGCATGCGAACAAGCGTGGCGTGATCGCGCACTGCGGTTGCCCGAGAATCGAGCCTGCGAGCACGGACGTGCGTGCAACCGGGATGGAGCCCAGCCGGCAGCGACGCCGTTCGGAACCACGCCTTCGAACGCATGCCGATGGAGCGAAGTGCGCAGGATGGTGCGGCGTGTTGGCCGCAGTTGAACCGTGGAGTCGACCGCGCCGTTCGCCGTGCCGATGCGTCGTGCGTGCATACTCCTCGTCGCCGCTGCGGTGCTCTTCGCCGCGTTGGCGCTGGCCGGGTGTTCGCGGCGCGTGGTGAGGGATCCCGAGGTCGTGCGCCTGGTCGAGGCGATCGCGACCGAGGAGGAGTCGTTCGAGTTCGAGGACGACTACATCCGCGCCCCGATTGCGCTCGGCGATCTGATCAAGCGTGGCGCAGGCGCCGTGCCGACGCTGCTCGACATGCTGCCCGAGACGAACGACGAGTGGACCGCGATGATGATGCTCGAGGCAATCGGGCGCATCGGCGACCCGCGCGCTCGCGAACCGGTCGAGCGGCTGCTGACCTCTCCGGCGCGCGGCATCGCCGAGAAGGCGCTCGCAGCGCTCGTGCGACTGGGCCCACAGCAGTCGATCCCCGCGATGCGGGCGCTGCTGGAGCGGCCGGATTGCGGCGGCTTCCGTCGCGCGCATTTGCTCTGCACCTTGCTGCTTGCCGGCGGCGATTCTGCGATCGAGCCGACGATCGACCTCGGTCTCGCGAACGAGAACGAGCGCTCCGACGCCATCGAGGCGCTGCTCCAGCACGAACCGTTGCGCACGGTCCTTGGTCTGAAGCAGGCCGGCTGGATCGGTCTCGAGGAGGAGCCGCTGCTGCGCGCCGCCAAGGAATGGGTCCTCGAACGGCGCGGACAGCCTTCGCCGTGGAAGCCAGCCGCCGACTTCGCGTTTGCCGAGCCGTTCGCCGCCGAGAAGCAGCAGGCGTTCGATCTGGTGCGGCAGAAGGGCTGGTTGGCCGAGGGCGGGGTCCGCATCCTGCCGGTGGATGTCGCGGTCCCCGATACGGTGCCGCGGGAACCCGTCGCCGTGCTCTTCAGCGGGGGCCACGCGCACAGCATTGCCTTCGACGTCTGGCAACCTCACGGTGATTTCGTGCGTTTCCATCGTTTCCACGCAGACTTCCGCTGGGTGCAATCTGCTTTCCCTGAGACCGAGATGCAGGAGAGCTACGCCGTCGCCGACGCGCCGATCGCCGCGGTACAGCGTGCGGTCGCCGGCATGCGCGCGGCGCTCGCGACGAGGGTGTTACCGTGGTGGAACGGGCCTGACTCGTCCTCGCGCTCCACGTCCGCCCCCGGC
>VGXW01000053.1 GCA_016873195.1 Planctomycetota bacterium
CGAGGCTGGGGGGACGAGGACTCAGCGAGGATGCGGGATGTGGGTGATTGCGCGTCCCATCGCGCAGTCGCCCCGGTGACGGCTTCATCTGCCAGCTGGCTGTCAGTATCATGCACGCATGCGCTACTGCTGCCAGCTGCTCATGGCGTCGCTTGGGGGTTTCCTTCACGCCCAGACCTACGTAGTCGACGCGGCGAACGGTCCCGGTGCCCATTTCGTCGACTTGCCGCCTGCGGTCGCGGCGGTCCCCGACGGCGCCACGCTCGACGTGCGCCCCGGCACCTACTCGTCGTTCACGGTGGTTGGCAAGGGCCTCAAGATCCTCGGTCGAGCAGGCGCCGTCGTGTCGATGCCCTTCCCTGCTACCGTGCAGGTGACAGGGACGGCGCCAGGGCAGACGGTCGTGCTCTCGGGCCTGACGATGAACGAGGGCGATACAATCCCCACACCCACACTCTCTCTGGCCTCCTGCCAGGGCCTTGTCGTCTTGAGCGACATCCTCTTGGCGGGGAGCGTGACCTACAGTTCTCAATCACTGCAAGTGACTGCATGTGGGCGCGTGCACCTCCGCGGCTGGTCCGGCGCGCTGATCAGCTGCTCGAACAGCGCCTTGGTGCTCGAGAACTGTGTCGTGAGTGGCTGGTACCAGCCCACGACCTCTGCCATCTACGCCTACGCGAGCGACGTGCAAGTCGTGTCGTCGACCGTGCGAGGCAGCGGAGGCGGCTTCGGGCTGACATATGGCGTCCCCCGACCTGGCATCAACCAGGTTGGGGGAACCGTCACGCTGCTCGACACGCGCGTCGAGGCCGGCATCAACCCGTACTACCTGAACTACTTCCAGGTGCCGGCGGTCGATGGCAGCGGCAGTCTCCGGATCTCCGCGAACTCGCAACTCGTGCCGAGCAACGCGCCGCCGACGATGGGCGTCACCGTGTCCTATCCGCCGCTCGCGTGCGTGAACTCGGCGTCGGGCGCTCCCGGCTCGTCCCTGGCCGGCTGCGTGCGGGCGGCGGACGGCGACACTGCGATCCTCCTGCTTGGCTGGCCCGGCTTGCCGCAGGCGTTGCCTGGAACGAGCGGTCTGTTCTGGCTCGATCCTGCCGGGCACTACTTCGCCCGTGTCGGCGTACTCGCCGGCGGACAACTGCTCGCGACTGCGATCACGATCCCACCCATGAGCGACCTCAGAGGCCTCGCGGTCGTCTGGCAGGCGGCTACGTTCGGTCCCCAGAACGGGTTCGTCGTCGCGAACCCGTCGGTAGCGGTCGTGCGGTAGGGGCTGACCCTCGCGCATCGGCGCCTGTGCGGTTGCGGTGGCGGCGGCGAGCGAGCGGCCGGCAGCGCGGCTTCGACCCGTCAGCCACCGCGCGGCACATCGACCACGCGCGCCGGGTCGACGGCGAAACCGAGCGAGCGGAACCACGGGAACAGGTCCGCACCGACGGCGCGGCTCCAGACCGCGACACAGTCGTCCAGCGAGTAGCCCTTGCGCCCGGGCTGCAGCGCGGCGCGCTTGCTGCGGAAGTACTTCGCCATCGCCCCCGGCCCGTGCTGAAAATCGAGTTCCTCGAACACGAAGAACGACTTGCCCCAGACGAGGTCGCGCGGCGCGCCGTCGCGCTGCGGGTCCACCTTCGTGTAGTCGGGATCGTGTTTGCGCCCGGCCCGCAGCTGCGCCTCGAGCGTGCGCTGCGCGTCGGGCAGTTCCAACCGCTTGCCGACCAGGATGCCGAGGTAGGTCGCGATCGGCTCGTTCCACAGCGGCTCGGCGTAGGGCAGCACCCACGAGTGCCCCGCCTCGTGCGCAATCAGCTCGACCATCGGGTAGCGCTGCTCGGGGTAGTTGCCCCAGAACGCGCCGATCGCGATGCGTTCGCCGCTCGAGAAACCACCGCCGCCGGTCGGCAGCACGAGCAGGCGCGAGATCATGCCCGGCGACGGTTCGACGCCGGTGACCGCGACGAGGTGCGGGCGCACGGCCTGGTACTCCGCGGCGATGCGGTCCGCGAACGGCGCCGTGCCGTCGTGGTACTCGAGCAGCAGCGGGCCGACCTTGCGTTCGTGCTCGACCCACGTCGAGCGGTGGGGCTTCTGCGGGTCGATCGGCTTCTGCGCCGCGAACCCGACCAGGAGCGGGGTGATCCACGCGGCGTTGATCGGGTCCTTCGCGTCGGGCCGCTCGCCGAACAGGCCGCGGCTGCTGGCCAGCACAGTGCCCTTGCCCTCGGTGCGGCAGGCGAGCACCGGCCGCTGCTGCTTGTCGACGACGAGCGGCTGCCAGTCCTCGCCGAGTTCGAGCACGGTGCCGCCGCGGCAGGTGATCTCGTCCTTGCGATCGGCGAGCTTGCCCGCGAACGCGAACGGTCGTTCGGCGGCCTGCGCCGTCAGCCTCGCACCGAAGTGCGCGGCGACCGCAGCACCCGGCGGCATCGGCTCGGCCCCGTCGGCCATCAGCAGCAGCGCCCCGCCGCCGCGCACGAAGCGCTCGACGTTGGCGATGCCGGCCGCGGTGTAGGGGATGCGGCGATCGCCCGCCGACAGCAGCAGCAGGTTCACGTTGCTCAGGTCGAGCCGCGCGAGGCTGCCCCAGTTGCGTTCGTCGTGGCCGACGTCGCGCAGGTACTGCGTGTGGAAGCGGCCGTCCATGTAGAACGTGAACTCCTGGCTGATGTCGCTGACGGAGTGCACGGCCGGCGGCTGCTGGGCGGCGGCGGTGGTCGCGGTGGTCGCGGTCGCGGTCGTGGCAGCGAGGGCGAGCAGGACGGGGAGGGTGGGGAGGCGGAGCATCTGCATCGCGAGTGGCGCGTGGCGGCGTGCGGAACTCTGCCATGGCCGGCGGGCGGTCGCGAGTGTCTCGGTCGGCCGGCTCTGCGCGGGCTTCGCGCGGCGCGCGCCCTACACTGGCGGCCCGCATGCGCACCCGTCGAACCCTCGTGGTCCTCCTGTCGTGCTCTGCCACCGGCCTCCCGGCACAGGATCCTGCGAGGCAGGCGCCCACTCCCGGGCCGGGAGCCCAGCAGCCCCCGCCAGCCGCCACGCCGACCGCCGAGCCTACGGCCCAGGCCGAACTGGAGGCGCCGCCCAGGACCGCGCCGGTCGTCGTCGAGGCGCGCAAGTGGCGGGAGCCGGCGGCGGCGGTGCCGCAGGCCCTGTCGGTGGTCGACGGCCGCCCGCTCGAGGACGCGCACGTCGACGCGATCCGCGACGCCGGCGCGCGCGTGCCGAACCTGTTCTTCACCGAGTTCTCGGCGGCGCGCCTCAGCTTCCCGACCATGCGCGGCATCGGTTCGGGCCAGGGCGATCCGGCGGTCGTCACCTACGTCGGCGGCGTGCCGCAGCTGACCACGAACACCACGAACCTGCCGCTCTGCGACGTCGAGCGCATCGAGTTCCTGCGCGGGCCGCAGGGCACGCTGTTCGGCCGCAACGCGCTCGGCGGCGTGATCCGCATCGTCGAGCGGCCGCCCGCGCACGAACCGGGCGCCGACCTGCGCGGCACCTTCGGCAACTTCGGCCTGCAGCAGTACCGCCTGTCGGCCAGCAGCCCGCTCGCCGGCGACGGGCTGCGCTTCCGCGTGACCGGACTCGGCTCGCGGCGCGACGGCTACACGACGAACGACTTCACCGGGAACGACGTCGACGGCCGCGACCAGCTGCTCGGCCGGGCCGAGCTCGAATGGCAGCCCGACGAGCGGTGGGACATCGCGCTGCGGGTCGAAGGCCACCGCGCGCGCGACGGCGGCTTCGTGCTGGCGGAGCTGAACGCGCTGCGCGCGCGGCCGCACCACGTCGCCCAGGACTTCGAGGGCAACACCGAACGCGACACGGCGACCTTCTCGCTCGCGGCGACGCGCTACGGCGAGAGCACCGAGTTCACGTCGATCAGCGCGCTGCAGGACTGGTCGGTGCTCGAGAACGCGGACTTCGACTTCTCGGTGCTCGACGGCGTGCGGCGGCTGACCGACGAGCGGCAGACGGCGTTCTACCAGGAGCTGCGGCTCGGCTCGACGCGCGATCGCGAGCTGGCCCTCGGCGCGGATGCGACCGCGAAGTGGCTGGTCGGCGCGAGCGGCTTTCTCGCGGACACCGAACGTACCGGCGCGAACGACTACCGGCCCGACATTGCCAGGATCCCGTCGCCGTTCCCGCCGCCGCCGGTCGGCCTCGACACGATGCGCGGCGAGTTCGACGACTGGAGCCTGGCCGTGTTCGGCGAGGTCGCCGTGACGATCGCCAGGCGCTGGGACCTCGGTTTTGGCCTGCGCTACGACCGCGAGGACAAGCGCGCGGACCTGCGGCGCACCTTCGCGGTCGGCGGCACGGTCGTCAGCGATGTGCCGCAGCGCCTCGACGCGACGTTCGACCAGCTCGTGCCGCAGGCGAGCCTCGGCTTCCACGCCAGCGACGAGGTGCTGCTGCACGCGCGGATCGCGAAGGGCTGGAAGGCGGGCGGCTTCAACCTCGCGGCGCCCGCGGACCGCTTCACCTGGCGCCCGGAGACGAGCCTGCTCTACGAGGTCGGCGCCAAGACCACGTGGTGCGGCGGCCGGCTCGGCCTCGACGTCGCGGCCTTCCTGATCGACTGGGACGACATGCAGCTGTCGCAGTTCGACGTCGCGGTCGGCGGTTACGTGACGAACGCGGGTGCGGCGACGAGCCGCGGCGGCGAGGCCGAACTGCGCGCCGAGGTGGCGCGCGGGCTCGTGCTGACCGGCGCGGTCGGCTACACGGACGCGAGCTTCGACCGCTTCACCGACGCCTACGGCGGCGACGTCGCGGGGCGCACGCTGCCCTACGCGCCGGAGGCGACGTGGCGGCTCGGCGCCGAGTACGGCGGCGGGCTCGGCGAGCAGGGCCGCTGGTTCGCCGGCGCGGACTGGTCGGGCACGGGCACCTACTACCTCGACGCCGCGAACCGGCAGAGCGAGTCGTTCGACCTGCTCGGCTGCCACGCCGGCGTGGAGCGGGGGAACTTCCGGCTGTCCGCGTTCCTGCGCAACGCGCTCGACGAGGAGTACGTGACGGTGGCGTTCCAGCCGAACCCGGCCGATCCGTCCTACTTCGTCGGCGAGAACGGCGCGCCGCGCACGTTCGGCTTCGAGCTGGCGGTGAGGTTCTGATCGGGGGCCGCGCAGTCCGGGCGCGGTGCCAACCGGCGAACTGCTCGTGCAGGGGTTGCTTCGTCCGCACCACCCGCCGCCTCATCGAGCCGGCAACCGGATCAGCTCGGGCGCGTCCGTGGCGGCCTCGATCGCCACGATCGTCTCGCGCACGCAGCGCGCCTTCCGCAACATCAGCTCGGCCGGGAAGTCCGGCTCTTCCTTCTCGAAGTAGTCGGCGAGCCGCCGCAACTCCGGCAGAACGACCTTCGCGCGCGCCCCGTAGCCGAGCAGGATCTTCATCAGCTCGGGCGTGCGATTCTCACTGCTCCACGGATTCTGGTCCCGCGCGTATTCGACGCAGGCAGCGATCCCTTCCTCGACGCGGTTCCTGGCGAGCACGCGCAGCCCTTCCACGCGGATGCCGTCGGCGAACATCTCGCCGCTGGGTGCCGGGTCCTTCACTGCCTGCAGGATCGTGGGCAGCAGCGGCGCGATCGCAGCGGGGGAGAGATTGCGATAGACGGAGCCGAAGCTGCTGCGCGCGCGCCCGTCCTGGTTCTGCAGGCCGGCCCGCACGGCCGCATGGAGCGCTTCCGGATCCACGCCATCGAGCGACTTGCTGAGCAGGCCGCCGGCCCCCGGGTCGAACAGCGCGAACGACAGGTAGCGCTGCTGCATGCCGCGCGGGTCGCGCACGGGATCCACCCGCGCCAGCATCGAGAGCAGTTCGGGCACCACCGAGATGGCGGGCGGACCGATGTTCGCCAGGGCCTCGGCGGCTTTGATCCGCAGCCACAGATCCTCCGCTGCCAGCGTGCGCCGCAGCGCTGGCATGGCGGGCGCAGCACTGCCGCGCAGCGCGATCAGCGCCTGGCAGGCGCCGTAGCGGGTCGTCAGCGCCGGCGCATCGAGCAGCCCGATCAAGCTCGGCACCACCGGCGCCCGCTGGCGGGCCAGGGCCATCGCCGCGCGCTCGCGCACCACGGGCGACCAGCTGGCGAGGCGCTCCAGCAGCTGTGCGGCAGTCAGCTTGTCGTAGGCGCTGTTGCGGTCCTTGTTGTCCCAACCGCGTCCGTCGGCGATCAGGGCCGCAGCGGCATCGGCGGTGAGTTGCGGCGCGACGGCGGGGCGCTTGCCCAGCAGCACGAGGCTCCTGCGCGGCGTCGCGTAGGCCAGCACGTAGACGCCGGTGCAATCCCAGCCGGTGTAGCTGTCGTTGTCCCGCTCCGGCGGCCCCTGGTGCACGAACGTGCCGTCCCAGCACCTCGCGAGGTCGAAGTACCACGCGCCGTACTCCTGCATCCACGCCCCGGTGGCGTGCGGTCCACAGCGGGCGATGCCGGGCAGCGCCCACAGGATGTTGAAGAAGTTGCCGGTGTGCCCGGTGTCGCGTTCCGCACCGTGGGACGCGAGGCTCATGCGCGCGAAGAACTCCGCCGCCGTTGCCTCGCCGAGCAGGTCGAACAACACCGCGGCCATGCCGCACTTGCCGTTGTCCTCGTGCGTCTCGATCCACGGGTGATGGTCGCCGTAGGGGACCGCACCCTTGCCGACGTAGAACCGCAGCAGGCGCGCACTGCGTTCGACCGCGACCCCGAGCGCCGGGTCGTCCACGCCGGCCTGTCGCGCCAGCGCCAGGCCGATGGTCAGCGGAATCCCCGGCGAGTTCATCATGCCGTAGCCGCCCAAGCGGCCGTCGGGCCGCGCGAAGCCGTGTCCCCACGAGCCGACCGCGCTCTGCCCCACGGCGGCCGCCATGGCGAGCCGCCGCAGCCCCGGCATGACGGACTCGTCGCCGGTCGCGATGACGTACTCGGCGAGGAAGATCAGCACGTAGCCGTAGTGCCAGGTCTGCATCGAGTCGGCCGTGAAGTCGGCCGCCCAGCGGGCTTCGCGCTGCAGCAACGGGCGGTGCGCCGGGTCGCCGATCGCCAGCAGGGCGAGCGCATTGAGCGAACGCGGAATCGGATCGAGGCGGCGGCCGTAGGCTGCAGCCGACAGACACCTCGCCAGCGCGGCGCCACCCCGCTCCAGGATGCGCTCGGACTTCGCGCAGTCGTAGGGAGCTGTCGCGCCGTAGCTGCCGAGCACGGGCAGGTCGATGGTGACCTCCTTCGTCTCACCCTCGCGCCAACGCGACAGCCGCAGTTTGCCGCCGCCCGCCGGCGATTCGGCGGCCGTGATCGCCACGCCGAGTTCGGTGCGCGGATCGCGAGCGAACGGTTTGCCGCCGACGCCGAGCAGCACGTCGCCGAACGAGAGCACGCCGTCCGCCGGAGACCCCTTGTCCACCTTGGTGATGGCGACCTGGCGGGCGTCCGTGGTCACCAGGCGATCGCAGAACATCCAGCCGCGCGCCCCGGTCGGGCCGAGGTTCCAATCGTGTTCCGCCCCCTTGGGGATCTTCTCGCCGGCGATGAGATCCGGGACCCGGGGGACCTTGCGCTCCTGGGCCGCGAGCGGCGCGATCGCGGCGGCGGTCATCACCAGCGAGACGAGACGGCGAGCGAGCGGGCGCATCGCGGCATGCTAGTCCGCGGGCGGCGCCGGGCGCGAACCCTCGCAGCAGTTCCGATCAGAGGCCGCGCAGTTCCGCTGGCCCGGCCCGCTGCAGCGCGCGCGAGGCCGCGAGCCACACGAGCAGCAGGCCGCACGCGACCATGCCGGCGAGCAGCACCGCGGCGGCCCAGAGCGGCCGGCCGGCCGGCGGACCGCCCGACTGCACGGCGGCGGCGAGCAGCGCCGCGGCGGTGCCAGCACCCGTTCCGGCCAGCAGCAGGAACACGTGCTCGCGCGCGAGCAGGCCGCGCACCGTGCGCCGCCGCAGGCCCAGTGCCGCCAGCAGCGCCAGTTCGCCGCGCCGTTCGGCGACGTTGCGCAGCAGCACGGTGCCGAGGCCGGCGCAGCCGAGCACGAGGCCGAGGCCGCCGAGCAGCTGGAACGCGCGCAGCCAGGTGTTCTGCACGGCGTCGAAGGCCGCGAGCACGTCAGTAGCGGGCACCAGCTCGAGCCCCACGTCGGCGAGGTCGTGCGTGAGCCGGGCGGCGGCCGCCGGTGCGGCGGCGGGTGGCGCGTCGACGAGGAACATGCGGTAGCCGGCCGTCGACGGGAAGCGCTCGAGGAAGCGCCGTTCGTCGATCAACAGGCTGCCCTGCAGCATCGAGTCCGCGAGGGTGCCGACGATGCGCAGCGAGAACGGCCGGCCCTGCTCGTCGGCGCAGGGCACGAGTCCGCCGAGCCTAGCGTGCAGCGACCACTGCACGCTCGCGGCGTCGCCGATCGCGGGGATCGCGCCCTCCGGATCCGTGGCGGCGAGCGCGCGCCATGGGCTGTCCGCGGCGACGAGCACGTCGCGGAAGGCGAACGCGCCGCGCGCCGCGAGCAGTTCGGGGTCGACGCCGAGCAGGCGGGGCTGCTGCGGGCGCTCGAGGCTGCGGCAGCTCGCGTCGTCGCCGTCGCGCACGCGCAGCGGCACCACGGCCAGGTCGGGCGCCTGGTCCGCAACGAAGCGGAAGCCGGCGGCGCCCGGCGCGCGGTCGCCGACCACGGGCAGCGCGGAGCGCCCGAGCAGCGCGAAGCCTCCGGTGCCGGCCGTGCGCGCCGTGGGATCGGCGGGCGGACCGCGGTGGTGGGCGCCGACCACGACCACGAGGAAGCTGCCGCACGCGAGCAGGGCCACGGCGGCGAGGCTGCGCGCCGGGCGCCGCGCCGTGTTGGCGCGCGCGAGCGAGGCCAGCGACAGCCGATCCGGCGCGATCGACGACTGGCGGTACTGTAGCCAGTGCCGCACCGCCGCGAGCGCGGCGACGAGCAGCGTGGCACCGGCGGCGAACGCGGCGGCGGGCCGGTGCGGCAGCGGCCCCGCGAGGCCGTAGCCGCTCGCGGCGACGGCGGCACCGAGGCCGCCGAGGCCCAGCGCGGCGGCGGTTCGCGCGCGGCGGGGTGCGGGCCCGACGGGGCTGCTGCCGGCCCGCGACGCGAGCAGTTCCAGCGCCGGCCGCCGCATCTGCTGCCGCAGCGCGAGCCAGGCTGCGAACACGGCGCCCGCGAACGTCGCCATGCCGCCGGTGAGCAGGGCCGGGGCGCTCACGTGCAGGCGCAGCGATGCACCGGCCGCCCCTTCGGCCCACAGCGTGGCGAGGCCGAACAGCAGGGTCTGCGCGGCCGCGGGCGCGAGCAGCGCGCCGAGCAGCGCGCCGAGTGCGGCCAGGACCGCCGCCTCGGCCAGCAGCAGCCGCCGCACCACCGAGGGCCGGAAGCCGAGCGCGAGCAGGGTGCCGAGTTCCGGCGCGCGCTGCAGCGCACCGAGGCCGAGCAGCAGTGCTGCGAGCAGCAGCGCGGACGCGATCAGGAACATCGACAGGCCGAGGAACAGGCCGCCGAAGTCCGTCGCCGGCGTGCTGGCCGCGAGTGCCTTCGTGCGCACGTCGCGCACGGTGAGGCCCAGCTCGGCGGGATCGAGCGCGTCGCGCAGCGCCTGCAGGAACGCGGCCGCTTCGGCCGGTCCGACGCGCAGCGCGGTCAGCGAGCCGAACCGTTCGTCGCCCCAGAGCTGCCGGCCGGCCGCGAGCGTGACGAAGGCCTTCGGCGTGCCGCCGTACTCGCGCCAGTACGCCTCGTCGGCTTCGCGGATGCGGCCGGGCTCGAGCGGCACGCCCGGCTGCCACTCGCGGCAGCTGCGCGCCGACGCGATGCCGGGGAACGGCGGCATCAGCCCGCGGTCCGCGGCGAGACCCTGACGTTCGACCACGGCTGCGACGCGCAGCGGGTGCGCGGTTTCGCCGAGGCGGTGGTCGCTGCCGAGCTGCCAGCAGCGCAGGTCCACACGGTCGCCGGGCCCGATCCCGAGTTCGTCCGCAAGCCAGCGGCCCACCACGAGAGCGTCGTCGGCCAGCCCCGGCGGCAGCACCTCGTGCCACGGCGGGGCGACCGGGGCGGGGTGCCCGGCGCCCGCACTGGCCGGGCCCAGCGCGGTGACCAGCGCGTAGGCGGCGCTGCGTTCGCCGGCGCGCAGTTCCGTCGCGAGCCACGTCGACACGCCCATGACCCGCTGCGGCAGGCGCGCCGCCGCGGCGGCTGCGGGCGGCGGCAGCAACACCCTGTCGCTGGTGACCTCGGTGGTGCCGTCGGGCAGTTCGCGCGAGGACAGTCCGGCGTCCGCGAGCGTGAAGCGGGCCCGCAGCGCCGCGGCGGCCGCGGCCGGCGCGGTTGCGCCGCCGAGCAGGATCCGGTTGCAGCGTCCGGGCAGGCCGAGTTCGTCCTGCAGCCAGCCGAGCGGCGCGAATGCCAGCTGCGGCGGCAGCGGCGCGGCTTCGAGGCCGAAGCGCCCGAACCCGGACTCGTCGACGACGCGCGCGACCTGCACCGCGAGCGCGCGCCACGCCGTCGGTCCGCCGCCGAGCACGGACTCGCGCGGCATGCCCTGCCCGGGCTCGATGCGCAGCACGAGCCGCGCGCCGGGTCCGGCCTGCAGCCGCGCGGCGAGCGACCGGTTCAGGTGCACCTGGCCGGGGCCCGGCAGCGGTGCTGGTGCGGTGCCGGGGCCGAGCCGGAAGAACCGCTCGTCGACGCCGAGCAGCTGCACGTCGATCGCCCGGTGGGTCTCGTCGCCGGTCGCCGCGATCGCGGCGAACTGCAGCACCGGCGCGGCTTCGGCGCCGGCGAGCTCGGCGCGCAGCTCGCCGGCCAGTGCGGCGCGGCACGTGCGCGCGCCGTCGCCGACGGCGAGGTCGATGCGGCCGATGCGCAGCAGCGCCCGGTCGCGCAGGCTCGCCTGCACCGAGGCGCCGACCAGCAACGCCCCCGCCAGCACGGCGGCGGCGGTCGCGACGCCCGCCACCGCGCCGAGGTGCGTGGCGCGGAAGTGCAGCAGGCTGCGCAGCACGAGCCGCGCGCGGTTCATGCGCTGGTCCCCGGCCCTAGGCGGCCGTGCCGCAGTTCGAGCACCCGGCCGAGCCGCCGCGCCAGGGCCGGGGCGTGCGTGACGGCGAGCAGCGCCGCGCCGCGTTCGCGGCCGAGCGCCGCGAGCAGGTCGCCGATCGCCTCCGCGTTGCCGGCGTCGAGCGAGCCGGTCGGTTCGTCGGCGAGCACGAGGCGCGGTTCGAGGACCAGCGCGCGCACCACCGCGGCGCGCTGGCGTTCGCCGCCCGACAGCATGGCGGGCCGGTGGCCGAGGCGATCGCCGAGTCCGGCGCGTTCGCACAGTTCGCGCGCGGAGCGCAGCGCGCCCGCGCGGTCGCACGGGAAGGCCAGCGTCGGCACCAGCACGTTCTCGAGCACGGTGCACTGCGGCAGCAGGTGGTGTTCCTGGAACACGAAGCCGAGCGTGCGGTTGCGCAGCGCGGCGAGTCCGTCGGCGGACAGCTGCGCGAGGTCGGCGCCGGCGAGGTGCACGCTGCCCGCGGTCGGCCGCAGCAGGCCGGCGAGCAGGTGCAGCAGCGTGCTCTTGCCGGAGCCCGATGGGCCGACGATCGCCACCGATTCGCCCGCGGCGACTTCGAGGTCGAGGCCGTCGAGCACGGCGACCGGCGGCGTCCCGGCGGCGGCCGGGAAGCGCATCGTGAGGCCCTGCACCTGCAGCAGCGGAAGCGTGGTCATGGGGTGCGCCTGCCCTGCGCCACCGACGCATACACGGCCTCGACGGCCGCCGCCATGCGGGTGGCCGTGAAGGGGTGCCGGACCGCGAGCCGGCCCTGTTCGCCGAGCTGCCGCGCGCGCGCGGGCTCGCGCAGCAGGTCCGCGATCGCCGCGGCCAGCGCCCGCGCGTCGCCGGGCGCGCACAGTGCACCGCCGCCGTGCGCGAGCAGTTCGGGGAACGCGGCGTGGTCGGGCGCCACGACCGGCACGCCCGCGGCCATCGCCTCGAGCACGAACAGCCCGAACGACTCGCCCGCGTCGGCGGGCACACAGAACACGGCGAGCGAACGCAGGAACGCGTCCTTCTGCGCGTCGGGCAGGTCGGGCAGCCAGTCGACGAAGGCGGCGAGCCCGGCGTCGCGCACGCGCTGCTGCAGCCGCGACAGCAGCGGGCGGTCCTCGCCGCGCAGCACGCCGGCGACGCGCAGGCGCAGGCCCGGGTGGGCACCAGCCTGCCGCAGCAGCAGGAAGGCGTCGAGCAGCAGCGGCAGCCCCTTCTGCTCGCACAGGCGCGCGAGGAAACCCAGCGCGGGCGGCCCGCTCGCTTCGGTCGCGGAGGCAGGCGCGGCGGTCGCCGCCTCGGGCAGGCCGTTGTGCACCACGTGCACGCGCTCGGCAGGCAGGCACAGTCGCGGCGCCACGGCATCGCGGTAGTGGCGGCTCACGGCGACGAACGCGTCGATCTCGCGGCACCGTTCGCCGAGTTCGTGCCATGCCTGGCCGCGGTGCGGCTCGGGCAGCGCGTCGAGGAACGGCGCTTCGCCCTGCAACGTGCAGACGATCGCCGCGCCGGTGCGGCGCAGGCCGCGCACGAGGCCGGCCAGCAGCACGTTCGACAGCGCGATCACGTCATACCTCGGCTCGCCGGCGAACCAGGCCACGAGGCGCTCGATCTCGGGTCCGAACGGGCCCGCTTCGCCGCGCAGCATCGCGACGGTCATCGCCCCGAGATGGGCCGGGTCGGTGTTGCCACCGGAGCGCGACAGCCGGCGCAGCAGTCGCGGCGAGTCCAGCCGGTCGCGCAGCCAGCGCGGCAGCCATCGCCACAGCCGCAGCCGGTGCTGCAGGTAGAGGTTCAGCGCGCCCATCTGCACGGGCCCGTCGCCGGGCTCGGGCGGGAAGGACGGCAGGTAGAGCGGCACCACCGTGACCGTGTGCCCGCGTGCGCGCAGCGCCAGCTGCAGGGCCCGGTCGCGCAGGCAGGTGCCGCAGTGGAAGCTGCCGGTCCCCGGCAACAGGTGCGCGATGCGCATGCGCGCCGGTTCCCGCCTACTGGCCCGTGCCGCGATGGTCGAGGCAGACGAGGTCGCCGAGGCTGTTGCGGCAGTAGATCAGCCCGCCGCACAGCACGGGCACGGTCCAGTAGACGCCGCCGCGCAGCACCTTGCGCCGCGCGAGTTCCTCGTAGCCCGCCGGCGACGCCTTCGCGATCACGAGTTCGCCCTGCGAGCTCATCGCCAGCACCTTGCCGTCGGCCAGCGACATCGCGCCCTTGCCGATGTTCTTCTGCGCCCACTTCTCGTTGCCGTCGAGGTCGAGGCACTTCAGCGTGCCCTCGTCCATGCCGTAGAGGTGGCCTGCGAAGACGCTGCAGCCCGACATGTGGTTGCGCATGGCCTTGCTCTCCCACAGGAGCTTCGGCTTCGGCTCGGCGAGTTCGAACATGGCGCAGCCGCGGTTGTAGCCCGACGACACGAACACCTTGTTGCCGATCACGACCGGCGTCGCGGCGTTGACGTTGTACTGCGTCTTCCACTCGTGGAACTGCAGCTGCTTGCCGTCCTTCCGGCCCACCACGGCGAACCCGTCGCCGTCGAACACCGCGAGCGCGGGTTTGCCGTCGAACGCGACCTCGGCGGGCGTCGAGTAGGCGTCGCCGAAGGAGCGCTCGCTCTTCCACAGCAGCTTGCCGTCGAAGTCGAACGCGAGCATCGGCCCCACGTTCATGATCACCTCGTTGCCGAGGACCAGCGGCGACGTGGCGAGGCCCCAGGCCGGCAGCTTCAATCTGTGCTCTTCCCGGAGCTGCTTGTGCCAGAGCAGCTTGCCGGTCGCCGTCTCGAAGCAGAAGAAGTTGCCTTCGCGATTGCTCGCGAACACGAGTTTGCCGGCGAACGACGGTGTCGACAGCGTGCCACCCTCGTGCCCCATGTTCATCGTCCTGGCCGTGAACGTGTGCTTCCACAGTTCCACGCCGGTCGCGGCGTCGAGGCACCAGATCGTGTCGTCCTCCTCCTTCTTGTCGTGCCCCATCGTCAGCAGCCGGCCGTCCTCGATCGAGACGGTCGAGTAGCCCATGCCGACGTTCTTCTGCCACAGCGGCTCGGCCTTGCCGTCGACGACCCAGCCCGTCTCCTTGCTGATGCCGTCGCGGTCCGGGCCGCGCCACTGCGGCCAGGCCGGTGCTGGCTGCTGCGCGGCGAGCGACGGCGGGCAAGCGAGCATCAGGAACGGCGCCGCAGCGAGCACGGCGGCGCGGGAACGACGGACGAGGGGGAGGGTCATCGGGCACCTGGGCGGGCGGGCGGGGCATCCGCCCGCATGCGCAGCCGGCAGGGTAATGCGTCGCCGGCCCGTGGCGCCCTACGCACCAACACCCATCGGCGGCTTGCGACGTTCCGCCCGGCCCGGCGTCGACCTTCGGCGACCTGCACCGCAAGCTGGAACTGCAGGAGGTGTTCGCGCCGCCGGCGGAGGACCCCGCGAAGGCCGCGCCGAAGGACGCCGGCAAGTAGGCGCGCCCCCGGTCAGAAGCCCAACGTCATCGCGATCGGCCGGCTCGTGACGAGCCCGGCCGGGTTCACGCCGGGATCCGCCGCCAGGATCTGCGCGAAGATCCTGAGCCCGAGGAACTGCGTGCCGGCCGGCATCGCGAGATCCCACCGCGCTTCGCCGGTGCCGGTCACCGGCGCCATCAGCGCGACTTCGATGCTCGTCTGCAGCGCGCAGCCCACCATGCCGTAGCCGTCGAGCGGGAACGGCAGGGCGCCGCCGGACCAGGTCTGGTCCGACAGGCCGGCCGCGACGAAGGCGAACGGCTGGCCGACGCGCAGGTTGCTGCCGACGAACGTCGCCGTGCGGCCGAGCCGCGCGGGAGCCAGCGGGTCGACGCCGAGCTGCGGCGGCGAGGCGTGGCCCGCGCAGGCCGAGCCGTAGGCCACCGCGGCGGGCCGCCGCACCTGCGCGGTCCAGAGGCCGCGGCCCAGCGTCGCGAGCACGAGCTGGCGCGGCCCGGTGCCGTGCGCGAACGTGATCTCCTCGCAGACGACGTTCGCGGGACCTTCGTTGTCGGCCGACCAGTGCGCGCCGAAGTCGTCGCTCGCGAACACGCCGACCTCGGTCGCCGCGTAGAGCACGTTGCCGTCCTCGGGGTGCACCGCCATGCCGTAGACGGGGGCCGGCGGCAGCGCGAACGGCGCACTGCCCACGACCGGCAACCACGTGAGCCCCGCGTCGGCGGAGCGCCACAGGTTGTCGGCCGCGAAACCGCCGAAGCACGCGTAGACGATCGCCACGTTCGTCGGGTCGACGACGAGCCGCGTCGGCACGCGGTCCGGCAGCGGGTCGTTGGCCGCGTTGTCGTCGAGCGCGGTCCAGGTGGGCGCGGCCGCGAGGCCGTTCACCGTGCGGTAGAGCCGGCCGTCGTTGTGGCCGACGAAAACGCGGTCCGGCACGCCCGGCGTGATCGCGATCGAGGCGATCAGGCTGCCGGCGTCCGGCTTGATGCTGGTCCACGTGGTGCCGCTGCGCGGATTCGTCGTGCGCCACAGGCTGCGGCCACCGGCGTAGAGGCGTTGCGGGTCGTTGGGGTCCAGGCGCAGCGGCGCGATGAAGTTCGACTTGCCGGCACCCACGTCGGCGAGGCCCGAGGTGATCTGCACGGCCGAGGCGCCGCCGTTGCTGGAACGGTGCACGCCGAGGTACTGGTACTCGCCGTAGGTGTACTGCGGGTTGGTCGGGTCGATCTGCACGTGGCCGCCGTCGCCGCCGAACACGAGGTTCGCGGTCGGGCTGCCGCCGAGCACGCGCAGCGTGCCGTTGTCCTGCGTGCCGCCGATCACGACGTCGCCGGTCAGGTGGCCCGCCGCGGCGTAGAACTGCGTCGAGCGCATCGTCGCGTCGAGGTCGCGCCAGCCGGTGCCCGGCGCCGCCGCCAGCACGTCGTCCGCGACGTGGATGCCGCCGTCGGTCGCGACGTAGAGCCGCCGGTTCGTCGCGCCGTCGTAGCCCGGGTCGGCGCAGAACGCGTGCACGTCGAGGTGCGGGTCGACGGTCATGATGTAGCCGTTCGTCGTCTGCGTCCACGAGACGCCGCCGTCGGTGCTGCGCCACACGTGCAGCGCGCCGACCACGAGCCGCGAATTGTCGGTCGGGTCGACCCAGAGGCCGTTGTAGTAGTAGGAGGTGCCGAGGTTCGTGCCGGTCGGCGTGCGCTGCGTCCAGTTCGCCCCGCCGTCCGTCGAGCGCCAGACCTTGCCGCTGCCGGCGCCGCACGACGCGTAGACCATGCCGGGGCTCGAGCGCGCGTAACACAGCTCGATGCGCGAGGACTCGCCGCTGACGCTCGCGAGCCCGCTCGCGGCGAACTGCCACGTGACGCCGCCGTCCGTGGAGCGGATCACGTGGTGCGTCGCGACGCTGCCCGGCGCCAGGTGCGCGACCGCGCGCGTGGCGTCGTTGGGGTCGAACGCGACCTGCCACGAGAACGGATCGACGGCGAGCCCCCCGGTCACGTCGGTCCAGGTCTGGCCGCCGTCGGTCGAGCGCGCGACGCCGCCGGGCCGGCGCGACGCGAGCAGCACGGCCGGGTTCGCCGGCGAGACCGCGATGCGCGTCGTGTGCTGCCAGCCGGCGGTGGCGGGCAGCTGCGCCCACGTGAGGCCGCCGTCGGTGCTCTTCATCACGCCGGCACCGCGCACGAAGTGCGAGAAGCTGCGCAGCAGGTGCGCGAGCGAGTAGTGACCCTCGCCGGTGCCGACGTACATCACGTCGGGAGAGTGCGGGTCGATCGTCACGCAGCCGACCGAGAGGTTGGCCCACCAGTCGTCGACCTGGCTCCACGTGGCGCCGGCGTCGCCGCTCCGCCACAGGCCGCCGCTCGTGGCGCCGACCCAGATGCGCTGCGGGTTGCGCGGGTCGATCGCGAGCGCGCGCGACCGCCCGGCGACGTTGTCGGGGCCGCGGTGGGTCCACGCGAGCGGGCTGATGCCGCCGGCGTCCGTCAGCGCGGCGGTCGCCGCGACCGTGCGCGCGCGCGTGTCGATGGCCGTCTGCCAGGCACGGTCCGGGATCGCGCCGTGTTCGTCGAGGTAGCGCTCGACGCGCCACTGGAACGCGCCGCCGGGGCTCTCGGGCAGTTCCTCGCGCGAAACGCGCGGCGGCGCGGTGCAGGCGGCGGCGCACAGCAGCAGGGGAAGACGCAGGCGGGTGATCATCGGCATGGGCGCACGAGTTGCGGGGCAGAGCCAGTCTAACCCGGCGGGGAATCGGTGGGGGGCAGCGCGGACGGCGCCATGCCGGGTAGCCTTGGCGGCCATGGAGTTCGCGACGGCGTCGTTCTGGCTCGACGCGCTGGCGGCTGGTGCTGCCGTGGTCTGGTTCGTCGGGGCCTGGTTCGTCTCCGGCACGGCGCGGGCCGTTGCCGAACCGCTGCGCGGCGAAGCCGAGGTGGCCTGCGCGCCGGCCGCCGTGCTCGCGGCGTTGGGGCGCGCGATCGCCGGCGCGCGATTCCGTTCGCCGCTGCAGGGCGGCATCGTCGAGTCCGTGGGCGACGGCGAGCTGCGCTGGCGCTCGATCGGTCCGTGGCGCCATCGGGGCCGGCTGCGCGTCGCGGGCGCGGCTGGCCGGGCGCACGTCACGTGGGAGATCGAGCCGGGCAGGATGCTGCTCACCGCGGCACGGCTCGTCGTATTCGGCGGGGCGCTCGTGGTCGTCGGGCTCTACTTCCTGCTGCACGAACTGGCGCTGCCGAACGAGAACCCCGGTGTGCGCGGCCAGGTGTTCCAGATGGTGCAGGCGATCCACCTGCTGTGGCCGCCGTTCCTGCTCGCGGGCCTGTCGCGGCGGCTGCGCCGCCTGGTCGGCGACGAGGTGGCCCGCGCCGTGCAGAACGCGCCGTTCGCCTGATCGCCGCCGGCCCGGCGCGGCGCCGCGCGGTGGCGGCCGCGGTTGCCTTTCGCGCGCGCTGCGCCCACTGTGCCGGCATGAGCGAGTTGCTGCAGAGGTTCGTGCAGGCGTTCATCCCGCTGTTCGTGGCGATCGATCCGGTCGGCCTCGCGGCGGTCTTCCTGGGCCTGGGCCAGGGCGTGGACCGGGCGCAGCGCCAGCGCATCGCCGGCCAGGCGGTCTGGACGGGCGGGCTCGTGGCGCTCGGGTTCCTGTTCCTCGGCCACACCGTGTTCGCGGCGCTCGGCATCTCGGTCGGGGACTTCCAGATCGCCGGCGGGCTGATCCTGTTCGTGCTCGCCGCGCGCGACCTGCTGCAGCCGGCGGCCGGGGCCGAGAAGCTGCCCGAGGACTTCGGCGTGGTGCCGCTCGGCATGCCGCTGATCGCGGGGCCCGCGTCGATCGCGACGCTGCTCGTGCTGGCGCAGAACGAGGCCATCGGCGTCGCGGCCACGCTGGTCGCGCTGGCCGCCAACCTCGCGATCGTGGTGCTGGCGCTGCACTACAGCGAGTGGCTAGGCCGCAAGATCGGCGGCACCGGCCTGCGCGCGATCTCGAAGATCATCTCGATGCTGCTCGCGGCGATCGCGGTCAGCATGATCCGGCAGGGCTGGAAGGGGTAGGGCCGCGGCACCGCGTCGCCGTCTTCCGTCTGCAACCGGTCGTCGGCAGGCGTCGCTCACCGAGCACGGTCTCGTCAATCGGGTCGGCTCTGCCTTGCGGGTTGCTCCTGTGCATCGGCCTGCCCGGCCTTCGTCGCCAGCCCCCGGAGCAGGGGATCCTCGTAGTGGTGGCCCCGAAGCCACTCGACCAGTTTGCGGTAGTCCATCCGCTCGATCTCGGCACTGATCCTGTCCCGAGTCTGGCGCATGCTCTGGACGCAATCGAACGTCTTGGCCGTGGGCTCACTCATCGCCTGGAACCTCCCGGGGAGAGCGGATCTCGAGCAGGGGATACCCCTTCTTCAGGTTGACCGCGTTGTAGGCGTGGATCCTGGACAGGTTCACGATGTGTTTGAAGTTCCAGCTGACGAGAACGTCGACCCGGGCGACCGTGGCGAGTGCAATGTGCAGGGCATCTGCTCGCATTCTCGCCCCGATGGCGCCGTCGGCGATGTAGGCTGACGCGAGCTGCTCTGCTTCGGCAGAAAGCGCCAGTGTCTCGACGCAGGCGCTCGGCACGATCCCGAGCACGGCTCTCACTCCCTTGGGCGCCGCTTCGAGTTCCCTGATCGTCAGTTCGGAGAGCACCAGCGTCGCCTCGCCGCGGCGAAAGCTCTCGACCAGGCGCCGCGACGGTTCGCGGAACTCGTCGTCCTCGCAGCCGCCCAGGACCGAGGTGTCCGTGTAGATCCGAG